>DJSQ01000200.1 GCA_002438075.1 Clostridiales bacterium UBA6330 | reverse complement strand
AAAAACATATTTTGGAGGCATTTATGAAGGACAATCGTTGCGGAGAGCTTGGCGTAATCGGAATGAAGGGCTGTGAAAAGTTCACCTCGCAGGTGGACTACTATCTGCGGGACTGGCGCAGACACGGCGGAGACGGGACCTTTTCCATTGAAGCGGAATGCCTGCGGTTCGGCTCGGGCGAGGGCAAGGCTGTGCTCCACGAGTCCATGCGCGGCAAGGACATTTTCATCATCTGTGATACCTTTAACTACGGCGTGACCTACAAGATGTACGGTATGACAGTCCCGATGGGCCCCGATGAGCATTTCGCGGACCTCAAGCGCATTATCGCGGCAATCGAGGGCAAGGCAAGACGGATTACGGTCATCATGCCGATGCTCTACGAGGGCAGACAGCACAAGCGCAGCGGCAGAGAGTCGCTGGACTGCGCGATGATGCTACAGGAATTGGTCAACATGGGTGTGTCGAACATCCTGACCTTCGATGCGCACGACCAGCGTATCTGCAACGCGATTCCGCTTTCGGGCTTCGACAACGTTCAGCCGACCTACCAGATGATCAAGGCGCTGGTGCGTGCGGTTCCCGACGTGCAGATTGACAAGGACCACATGGTCATCATCTCTCCCGACGAGGGCGCAATGTCGCGGTGTATGTACTACTCCTCGGTGCTCGGACTGGATATCGGTATGTTCTACAAGCGCCGCAACTATTCGATTGTCATCAACGGCAGAAACCCGATTGAGGCGCATGAGTACCTCGGGCAGGACCTGCACGGAAAGGATGCAATCGTGGTGGACGATATGATTTCCTCGGGCGAATCCATGATTGATGTCTGCCGCCAGCTGAAGGAAAAGGGAGCAAACCGCGTGTTCTGCTTTGCCACCTTCGGTCTGTTTACCGACGGATGCGACAAGTTTGACCAAGCCTCCGCCGAAAAGGTGTTTGACAAGGTCTTTACCACCAACCTGACCTACCGCCGCCCCGAGCTTGCCTCCAAGCCGTGGTACGTAGAGGTCAATATGTGCAAGTATGTGGCGTACCTGATTGACACGCTCAACAACGATGAAACCATCAGCGCCCTGCTGAATCCCGTCAAGCGCATTCAGACCCTGATGGACAAGCACCGCAGTGCGCAGGCATCGCAGATGAAAATCGAGTTCGAGGACCAGAACTGAACCAATTACATATCCGAAAACGGCTGCTTCGACAGCCGTTTTCGTTGGAAAAGGAGTATTTTGTACATGAAAAAGCAGAAGCTGACGGATGCGGTGCGGGTCATTCCCGTGGTGGTCATCCATGAACTTGCGGAAACCGTCCCGACACTGGAAGCCCTCCGCGACGGCGGCATTCCCGCGGCGGAGATTACCTTCCGCACCCCCTGCGCGGCGGAGGCAATCCGCATCGGCAGGGAGCGGTTCCCCGAAATGCACATCGGTGCGGGAACCGTTATCAACGCGGAGCAGGCAAAGACCGCGCTTGCGGCGGGCGCGGAATTTGTGGTCTCCCCGGGGCTGAGCGCGGGCGTGGCGGAGGTCTGCCGTGCGGCGGACATTCCGTATTACCCCGGGTGCGTAACCCCGACCGAGATTATGGCGGCGCTGGAGCTGGGAATTACGACCGTGAAATTCTTCCCCGCAAACGTTTACGGCGGGCTTGCGAGCATCAAGGCGCTGTCGGCACCGTTCCCGCAGGTGAAATTCCTGCCCACGGGCGGCGTGGACCTCGGAAACCTTGCGGAATACCTCGCGTGTGACAAGATTGTTGCGGTGGGCGGCAGCTTCATGATGAAGGGCGATATCCGCGAAAACTGTCGGAAGCTTCTGGAGGTGATCGGATGAAGGTCGTAACGTTCGGAGAAATCATGATGCGCCTGACCCCGCCCGCGCATGAGCGGCTGGTGCAGGCAAGGTCATTGGAGGTCACCTTCGGCGGTGCCGAGGCGAATGTGGCGGTTTCGCTTGCCTGCATGGGCGAGGAGGCGGAATTCGTGACCAAGCTGCCCGAGAATGACATTTCGCAGGCGGCAATCAACAGCCTGCGCGCATGGGGCGTGGAAACGGGACATATCGTGCGCGGCGGCGCGCGGATGGGAACCTATTACATGGAGCGCGGCGCTTCGCAAAGACCCTCCAAGGTGGTCTACGACCGCGCGGCTTCCGCAATCGCACAGGCGGGTGCGGAGGAGTTTGACTGGGAGAAAATCTTTGACGGCGCAGACTGGTTCCATCTGACGGGCATCACCCCCGCGCTGGGGGACGGCGTGGCGGCGGCAAGCCTTGCGGCGTGCAAAGAGGCGAAAAAGCGCGGCATGACGGTCTCGTTTGACCCCAACTACCGCGCCAAGCTGTGGAGCTTGGAAACGGCGGCGGAGGCAATGGGACGGTATCTGCCGTATGTGGATGTGCTGATTACGAACGAGAATCAGGCTGGGGACCTGTTCGGTGTCCGCGTGCCCGCCGAGGAAATCAGCGGCGACGATGTGACCGATAAGGGCTACCTTGCGCTGGCGCAGAGCTTGCAGGCGCTTTACCCGCACCTGCGCATGATTGCGCTGACCGAGCGGCGGACGCTTTCGGCAGAGGTCAACAGCTTTTGCGCGAAGCTGTGGGACGGGAAAACGCTTTCCGCCTCCGAGAAGTACCGCATTGAAATTATCGACCGCGTGGGCGGCGGCGATGCGTTTGCGGCGGGGCTGATTTATGCCCTGCGGCATGGGCAGTCCTCGGCGGACGCGGTGCGCTTTGCGGCGGCGGCAAGCTGTCTGAAGCACTCGATTGAGGGCGATTTCAACCCCACGACCGTTCAGGAGGTCAACGCGCTTGCCAAAGGCAACGCAAACGGACGCGTGCAACGCTGAATTTTTGTCTGTTCTGACGATTTTTGTGATTTTTTGCGTGCATAACACAAGATGTTGTGATTCCAACATACAATCGCCCATAAATATGGTATACTATGCGTGTCGCTGAAGTGGCATTGCTTCGGCGTGAAAGGGGGGCGATGGTATGACGGGAAGAATCCATTCCTATGAAACACTCGGCGCGGCGGACGGTCCCGGCTTGCGGTTTGTCCTGTTTTTGCAGGGGTGCGGACTGCGGTGCCTGTATTGCCATAATCCCGACACATGGAATCCCTGCGGCGGGAAAACCGTTTCGGCGGAGGAAATCGCAGGAGAGGTTGTCCGATACCGCAATTATTTCGGCAGGCGCGGGGGCTTTACCGCAAGCGGGGGAGAACCGCTTTTGCAATTGGAGTTCCTCTGCGAGCTCTTCGGACGGCTGAAGGTCGCGGGCATTTCAACCGTACTCGACACCTCGGGCGCACCGTACCGCGCCGAGGACCGACGCTATGACGAATTGCTTTCGGTAACCGATTTGGTCCTGCTGGATATCAAGCACATTGACGATGCCGCCTGCCACCGTCTGACGGGGCACGGGAATGCTGCTACACTTGCATTTGCGGAACGGCTTTCGCGGGACGGGGTCCCGATGTGGATTCGTCAGGTGCTGGTCCCCGAGTGGACCGACCGCGAGGAGGACCTGCGGCGCACGCGGCAATGGATTGACAGCCTCTCCACCGTGGAGCGCGTGGAGGTGCTTCCGTATCACACCCTGGGGAAGAGCAAATATGAAAAGCTGTGCCTTCCGTACCCTCTTGAAGGCATCCCGACTCCCGACGCGAACGCGGTGAGACGGGCGGAAAAAATACTGTTCGGCGATCCGGAATGTACCTCGGCAAGCCGTAAAAAGGAGAACACATGAGCAACAAGGCTTGGCAGGGATTCCATCCCGGAAAATGGAGCAACGGAGAAATTGACACGCGCGATTTCATTCAGCGCAATTATACCCCGTATACGGGCGATGCGTCCTTTCTGGCAGGACCGACCGCCGCAACGGTGACGCTCTGGAACGAGATTCTGGAGCTCTCCGAGAAGGAGCAGGCGGCGGGCGGGGTCCTCGATGCGGACAATACCATCGTTTCAACCGTCAACAGTCACGCGGCGGGATATCTGGACAGGACGCTCGAAAAAATCGTCGGTCTGCAAACGGACAAGCCCTTCAAGCGCCCGATGCACCTGTCGGGCGGGCTTCGCATGGCGGAGCAGTCGCTGAAGATGTACGGCTACGAAATTGACCCGCAGATTGAGTCTTTCTATCGAAACTATCGCAAAACGCACAATGACGGTGTGTTTGACGCGTACACACCCGAGATGCGGCGCGCACGGACTGCGCATATCCTGACGGGACTTCCCGATGCCTACGGCAGGGGACGGATTGTGGGGGATTACCGCCGCGTTGCGCTGTACGGCGTGGACTATCTGATTGCCAAAAAGGAAGAGGACAAGGCGCAGCTTGACGGGGACATGACCTCCGAAAAAATCCGCGACCGCGAGGAAATCGCCGAGCAGGTCCGCGCGCTGAGGACGCTCAAGGAAATGGCGGCGGCATACGGCTTTGACATCTCAAGACCTGCCGAGAACGCGCAGGAGGCGGTCCAGTGGCTGTATTTCGGCTATCTGGGGGCGGTCAAGGACCAGAACGGCGCGGCAATGAGCATCGGCAGAAACACCAATTTCCTCGACATCTATATTCGGCGCGACATGGAAAACGGCACGCTGACCGAGGAGGGCGCGCAGGAGCTGATTGACCAATTCGTGATGAAGCTGCGGATTGTCAAATTCATGCGCACGAAGGAATACAACGAGCTGTTCTCGGGCGACCCGACTTGGATTACCGAATCCATCGGCGGCATGGGCTGTGACGGCAGACCGCTCGTGACCAAAACCTCCTTCCGCATTCTGCACACGCTGGTCAACCTCGGACCCGCGCCCGAGCCGAACCTCACGGTGCTCTGGAGTGAGCGGTTACCCGAGAATTTCAAGAAATTTTGCGCGGAGATTTCGGTCAAGACCTCTGCAATCCAGTACGAAAGCGATGATCTGATGCTCCCCGAAATGGGCGATGACTATTGCATTGCCTGCTGTGTGAGCAGTATGCGGGTGGGAAAGGATATGCAGTTCTTCGGCGCGCGGGCGAATCTGGCAAAATGCCTGCTCTACGCAATCAACGGCGGGCGGGATGAGCTGACGCTCGACAAGAAAACGGGAGAGCCGTTGCAGGTCTCGCCCGAATACCGCCCGATTGAGGGAGACGGTCCGCTGGATTACGCCGAGGTCACGAAAAAGTTTGACTGCATGATGGATTGGCTGGCAGGGCTGTATGTCAACACGCTGAATCTGATTCACTATATGCACGACAAGTATTCCTACGAGGCGCTGGAAATGGCACTGCACGATACGCAGGTGCGCCGCTTCTTCGCAACGGGAATTGCGGGGCTTTCCTGCGCGGTGGACTCGCTGTCCGCAATCCGTTACGCAAAGGTTTACCCGATTCGCAACGAAAAGGGACTGGTGACCGATTTCCGCATTGAGGGCGACTTCCCGAAGTATGGCAACAACGATGACCGCGCCGATTCGATTGCCGTGGAGCTGGTGCGGAGCTTTATGAAGAAGATTGCGTCCCACGAGACCTACCGCGCGTCAATCCCCACAATGTCGATCCTGACCATCACCTCAAACGTGGTGTACGGGAAAAAGACGGGAACGACCCCCGACGGTCGTCACGCTGGGGAGCCGCTGGCACCCGGTGCGAACCCGATGCACGGCAGAGACAGCCACGGCGCGCTGGCATCACTGGAATCGGTTGCAAAGCTGCCGTATGCGTATGCGCGGGACGGGATTTCCAACACCTTCAGCGCAACGCCGTCCTCGCTCGGAAGGACCGATGCGGAGCGCACGGAAAACCTTGTGGACATGATTGACGGTTACGTCCGCTCGGGCGGATACCATCTGAACATCAACGTGTTCAATCGGGAAATGCTGCTGGATGCACAGAAGCACCCCGAAAAGTACCCCCAGCTGACGATTCGCGTCAGCGGCTACGCGGTCCGCTTCAATAAGCTGACGCGCGAGCAGCAGGACGAGGTTATCTCGCGCACCATTCACGAATCCATGTAAAAAACGCCCTGCCGCATTGCGGCAGGGCGTTCTATGTGTGTGGGGAAAGTTTTCGCCCGCCTTTTTCAAAAGGCGGCGCGGTCGAGGACGCGGAGTCCTCGTCGCCGCCCGCAGGCGGCGAAATTTTCCTTACGGCGTTTCTTTTTGCAGCTTTGCTACGCAAAGCTGCAAAAAGAAACGCCGTAAAAGAAGGAATTTC
>DJSQ01000139.1 GCA_002438075.1 Clostridiales bacterium UBA6330 | reverse complement strand
CCGCTACCGGATAGAAGTGGTAGGAATGTTACAGAATAAAAAAAGGAACGGAACATCCTTTGGGATTTCCGTTCTTTTTTAGGGATATCATTCGATTGGCTTTTTGCGCTTTGGTTTGCTCGGCGGGATGAACGCAAGGAGGCTTGGAATCAGTTGTGACCAGATGGCTTCATCATCGGGGTCGACAATCCAATGTTCCTTTGCGCCGTCGTAGGGGTAGCCGCGCTCCGCGTCCTGCATCAGGGGCTCAAGCGCGGGAAGCATTTTGACGTAGACGGTATTATCGCAAGCCAACAGGATTGGGCGCTCATCCAGCCAAATCAGGTATTCGCCGAACAGCTTGCGGTAGCGGACTGCGCCGAATTCGGACAAGCGGTCCGCGATGTACTGTACAAATTCAAGTGAGGTTGCCATACGATTCCTCCGTTTCTGATTTATTATAGCATTCTTTTCCTCCCATGTCAAGAACAATCGGCAAAACAATACATTTTTGTCTTTTTTCACGCCTCCCCTTGCAATCCCCTCCAAAATATGTTATAATACGGTCAGCATTCCAATCAGGAGGACACTGCTTTGAATATTGAACATTTTATCCATCCTTCGGCGGACGAAAAGCCGCTGGAAAATCTGATTCCCACGGGCGGAATGGCGGCAATTTTCCGCCGCATTGCCTGTGTGGGCGATTCGCTTTCGTCGGGCGAGCTGGAGACTTGGGACCCGACGGGCAAGAAGGTTTATCTCGACCTTTACGAGCATTCGTGGGGGCAGTACATCGCCCGCATGACGGGTGCGAAGGTTTACAACTTCTCCAAAGGCGGCATGACTGCGAAGGAGTACATCGAAGCCTTTGCGAACAGCCGCAATTTCTGGGACCCGAAGCTGGCTTGCGATGCGTACATCATTGCGCTGGGGGTCAACGACCTTTACGGGCAGAAGCAGGAGGTCGGCACGGTTGCGGACATTAACACGGACAAGCCGTCGGAAAGCGCCCCCACGCTGGCGGGATATCTCGGACAGCTCATCCTGCGTCTGCGTTCGATTCAGCCGCAAGCAAAGTTTTTCTATCTGACCATGCCGCGCGAGGACAACTCCCCCGAATACAACGCGAAGGGAGACGCACACGCCAAGCTGATGTACGAGATTGCCGAATTCTTTGGGAACAGCTACGTCATTGACCTGCGGCAATACGGTCCCGTTTACGACAAGGCATTCAAGGAGCGCTTTTACGGCGGCAGGCATCTCAACGTGGAGGGCTACTACCTCACGGCGCTTGAGGTTGCCTCCTACATCGATTACATTGTCCGCCACAACCCGCGCGACTTCCGCGAAACGGGGCTTGCGGGGCTCCCCTACACGCTTCTTTGAGGTCTTGCATCTGCGATTTCGGGTGTATTTTGTTTCACATGGTCCGAAAAATCGGGCGCTTTCGTCAAAAAAGCGCCCGATTCTGCAATTTGCGTAAAAAATTCTTGCAATTTGACAGAAAATTTTTCTTGACAAATCGCCTCCCTGCGTGTATAATAAAGCAGTAAGGCAATGGTGTCTTGCGCATGGCGCACAGGCACCGCTTTTTGATTTTTCGGAGGGACACAAGATGGAAGAAAAAACGGTTAAGGGCTTTGCCTATCATGAAACGAGCGCACGCTACGTTGCGCTCTACAAAGACGGCGCTTGGGAGGCAGGACATCTGACCGCCGACCCCAATGTGGTGCTGAATGAATCCGCCTGCGTGCTTCAGTACGCGCAGACCTGCTTTGAAGGCTTGAAGGCATACCGCACGCCCGAGGGACACACGGTCTGCTTCCGTCCCGACCTCAACGCCGCGCGCCTGCACGATTCCTGCCTGCGCATGATGATTCCGCCCCTGCCGGAGGGAATGTTTGAGGAGGCGGTGCGACAGGTGGTTCACGCCAACCGCGATGTTATCCCGTCCCCGGAAAGCGGCGGCTCGCTTTAC
The DNA here is from genome assembly GCA_002438075.1 of Clostridiales bacterium UBA6330. Taxonomy (GTDB): domain Bacteria; phylum Bacillota; class Clostridia; order Oscillospirales; family CAG-272; genus UMGS1865. Next base: position 1,849 of record DJSQ01000139.1, on the reverse strand, counting down.
CTGCGTCCCTACGTGTTCGGCACCAATGCGGTTCTTGGCGTCAAGCCGGCAACCGAGTTCCAGTTCCGGCTCTTTGCATCCCCGGTCGGCTCCTATTTTTCGGGCGGCATCCGACCGCTCCGCATCCGCGTCAGCGATTTCGACCGCGCCGCACCGCACGGAACGGGGCACATCAAGGCGGGGCTGAACTACGCAATGAGCCTCTACGCCATAGCGGACGCGCACGCCAACGGGTATGACGAAAACCTGTATGTCGATTCCGCCACCCGGACCTATATCGAGGAGACCGGCGGCGCAAACGTGATCTTCATCACCAAGGAAGGCGGACTGGTTACGCCGGCATCGCCGACCATTCTGCCGTCCATCACGCGGCGCTCGCTCCTGTATGTCGCGGAGCATTATCTGCACATTCCGGCAGTGGAGCGCCCCGTCCGGCTGGATGAGCTGGGGGACTTCACCGAGTGCGGACTGTGCGGAACGGCGGCGGTGATCTCTCCGGTCGGCACGGTAGATGACCATGGGCGGGCGTATCATTTCGGCGTTCCGCAGGAGCAGTCGGTTCTTTCCCGGCTGTATACCACCCTGCTTGCCATCCAGCACGGGGAGCTTCCCGCGCCGCAGGGATGGATTATGCAGGTGGACTGAAGGAGGGGAGAATTCCATGAAAATTGCCATTCTCGGCGCCGGAGCCATGGGTTGTCTGTATGCCGCCATGCTATCCGGACGCAATGCTGTTACGCTTTACGACGCCGTTCCCGCAGTGGTGGATGCCATCAACGGGCACGGGGTTATCTGCCGGGAAGCCGACGGAACCGAGCGCACCTGCCGCATTCCCGCGCGCCTTGCCGGGGACTGCGACGGGGGATATGACCTGGTGATTCTGTTTGTCAAGGATCTGTTCAGCCGGTCGGCACTGGAGACAAACCGCGCGGTCATCGGACCGGACACCCTGCTGCTTTCCCTGCAGAACGGGATGGGAAACGAGGAGATCATGCGGGAGTTTGCCGAGCCCGCGCGCATCCTGCTCGGCACCACCAAGCACAACTGCGTCACGCTTGCACCGGGGCATATTTACCATTCCGGCGCTGGCATTACGCACATCGGCTCCCCGGTGGAAAACCGCGCGGCGGCAGAGACGGTTGCGGCGCTGTTCCGGGATGCCGGGGTGGATGCGGACGAGTGCGACAGCGTCCGGCACCTGCTGTGGGAAAAGCTGTTTGTCAATATGACCATCAACCCCCTGACCGCGCTCCTGGACGCTCCGATCGGCGCGCTTGCAACCGACCCGGAGCTGCGGGCATATGCGCGGGCACTGATTGATGAAGCGGTGCGCGTTGCGGCGGCGGACGGAGAGCCTTTCAACGCGGAAACGGTCTTTTCCGGGCTGACCGAAACGGCAGCCAGACTCTCCACTGGCAAAGCGTCCATGTGCCAGGACTTGGAGGAAAAGCGCCGCACGGAGATCGACTTCATCAACGGCGCAGTCGTCCGCCTCGGCACGCGCTACGGCATCCCAACCCCGTACCATTCCGCCATCCTGCACCTGATCCATGCTAAGGAAAACCTGATGTAACGGCTTGCAGAGAAAAATCCCCGCTGATCCTTGACGGGTCAGCGGGGGATGTTGTGTATTCAGACCTTGCTCGGCTCGGTCATGGCAAAGGGGTCGAGCAGGCGGTCAAGGAGGGCGTCGTCCAGGAGCTTCTGCTCGCGGACGAGATCCTTGATGCGGCGGTTTTCGCGGAGCGCCTGCTTGGCAAGCTCGGCGGATTTTTTGTAGCCGAGGTAGGGGCAGAGTGCCGTGACGGTGCCAACGCTTTCATACAGCAGCGCCTCGCAGTGCTCCTTG
>DJSQ01000158.1 GCA_002438075.1 Clostridiales bacterium UBA6330 | reverse complement strand
CGCGGGACTGCCGGCATCCGGGAAAAGCACGGTCGCCCGCCGACTTGCAGGGGTGTTCGGAATGCCTGTGCTGGAGAAGGACGACCTCAAGGAGGCGCTGTTCGACACGGTAGGTTTTCGGAATTACCCCGAAAAGAGACAGCTGGATGTTGCGGCGAACGCAGTGCTGCTCCGTGCGGCGGGAGCGGTTCTGGATGCGGGGAATTCCCTGTGCATGGTCAACAACTTCCGCGCGGATATGGAGTCGGGGGTGCGGGAATTTCTCGCCGCCCATCCCTGCCGCGCGGGAATGCTCTTCCTGACGGGTGACGCAGATGTTTTCTGGCATCGGTATGCGGAGCGCGACCGTGTCGGTGCAAGGCATATCGCACACGCTCTGCCCGACCACTACCCGCTCCTGTCGGGGGAGCCGATGCCGAATACCGTTATGTCACGGGAACGCTTCCGCGAGGTGTTTGAAAATCTCGGAATGGCGGATTTTCGGGTGGACTGTCCCTCCGTTTGCGTGGACGTGACCGACCCGAATGCCGTGAATTTTGACGCATTGACCGACCGCGTGTCGGAAATGCTGGGAATTACGAAAGGAGCAGAACATGAATAAACGCATTGTTGCCATGCCGTTCCGTCACCATGCCTCGCACGTGTCGGCGGAGGCGAGAAAGCTGCTGACCGACGCGGGATTTGAACTGCGCTGTAACGATACCGGCAGAATCCTCACTTCGGAGGAGCAGCACGAAATGATCAAGGATGCCTGCGCGGTGATCGCCGGCACCGAAAAATATTCGGCGGAGATGCTTGCGGGGTGCGACAACCTGCGCGTGATCGTCCGCTTCGGTGTGGGGTGCGACAACTTTGACCTTGCGGCAATGAAGCAGAGGGGCATTCGGGTCGGTGTCATCGCAAATTACAACGCGGTGGCAGAGTATACGGTGATGCTGATGCTGGCGGCAATGAAGAATTACCCCCGACATGAGCGTGCCGTGCGCCGCGGAGAGTGGGCAAGATTCCCCATGCGGGAGATTAGCGGCAAGACCGTGGGGCTGATCGGCTTCGGACGCATCGGTCGCCGCGTGGCGGAGCTACTCTCCGGCTTCGGTGTTAAGCTGCTGGTCTATGACCCGTATGCGGCATCGGAGGTGCTTGAAGCGCACCACGCAAAGGGGACGGAGCCCGACGTGCTCCTGGCAGAGTCGGACATCGTCTCCCTGCACCTGCCGTCGAGCGCCGAGACCCGACACTTCATCAATGCCGAACGGATTGCGCAGATGAAGGACGGTGCCGTGCTCATCAACACCGCGCGCGGAGCGCTGGTGGACGAGGCGGCTCTGGTGGCGGCATTGCAGTCCGGAAAGCTGTACGCCGCGGGAATTGATGTTTTTGAGCGGGAGCCTGTGACAGCGGACGTTCCGCTGCTTTCGGTGGAGAACACCGCGCTCTCGCCGCACTGCGCCGCCATTACCTATGAGACGAACTTCAACGGCGGTATGACCTGTGCGGAGTCTATTCTCCGCGTGCTGGAAGGCGGGGATCCGGTCTATCCGGTGGTGTGAACAGATGATTTACACCGACCATCAGCTGAAGAAAATCGTTTTCCCGCTCGACGATACCCCGACCTTCTCCCAACGGTGCATCCGAAACGCGGTGAGGGTGGAATGAGAGGAACCGATGAAACAATGGTATGAAACAAGCTATCGCCGAAATCTGGTGGATATGCACATCGAGGACTGGGATGACACTTTCCTTTCCAAGTTCTCTCCGGAGGATTATTTTGAAAATCTGAAGCGGGCGCACACGCAGTCGGCAATGCTCTATTTGCAGTCGCACGTCGGCTATTGCTACTACCCCACAGCGGTTGGGAAAATGCACCGTGCATTTGAAGGGCGACCCGATGCCATGCGTCGGTTGGTCGATCTCTGCCATGCGGGTGGGATGGACGTCATCGGATACTACAGCCTGATTTTTAACACCTGGGCAGAGCGCGAGCATCCGACATGGCGGATGCTGGAAACCGACACGCAGTCCCGCTACGAGCAGGGCAGACGGTTCGGGCTGTGCTGTCCGAACAACCGCGAATATGTCTCGTTTGTGAAGGCGCAGCTTCGGGAGATTGCCGATTATTTCCCACCCCTGGAGGGAATGTTCTATGACATGACCTACTGGCCTGTGATGTGCCGCTGCCCCGCCTGTCGGAAACGGTGGACGGAAGAGAGCGGGGAGGCGGAAATGCCGACGGTGCCGAATTGGAGCAGTGACATATGGAAGCGCTATTACCGTATGCGCTGTCGGTGGATAGCCGAGTTTGCGCGGGAAATTACGGATTACACCAAGCAGGTGATGCCGGGCATCACGGTGGAGCACAACTATGCAAACAGCGTGGCAGGGGACCTGAGCGTCTGCTCCACCGAAGCGGTTGCCGATGCCTGCGATTACATCGGAGGGGATCTGTACGGTGAACTGCGCGCGCATTCCTTTTCCGCCAAGTATTTTCGCGCGGTGACAAAGCACCTGCCGTTTGAACATATGGTTTGTCGCGTGGAGGGGGATCTTTCACGGCACACGGTGTCAAAAAGTCAGAATCGGTTGGATGCGGAGATTCTGCTCATTGCCGCGCATCATGGGGCATCCTTGGTCATTGATGCCATGGATCCCGTGGGAACGCTGGACGAACGGGTCTATCGGCGCATCGGCAGAGCCATGGAGCGGGAGATGCTTTATGAGCCATACTTCCGCGGGAAAATGCTGACGGATGTCGGCGTGCTGTATGCCACGACCGGAAAATACAATCCCATAGGGGAGAATTTTGACAGCAAAAGCTGTTCGCTTGCCGTGTCCGCAATTCTTTCGGCGGAGCATATCCCCTACGGAGTTGTCCCGCGGGGCACGCCAACGGAGCGTCTTGCCGAGTACGCCTGCATTGCGGCGGGCGGCATTGCGGGGCTGGACGATGCCGACCGCGATGCAATCGAGGCTTATGTCCGCGGGGGCGGTGCCTTTCTGTTTAACGGTATCGGGGAGCCCGCCCTGCTCTCCCGTCTGCTGGGCGCGGAGGTGACGGAGGTCCCGCCGCATCGGTTCACCTACCTTTCTCCGACGTCGGACAGTCCGCTGTGGGGAGAATTCAATGCGGATTATCCCATTCCCATGCCATACCGTCAGCCGACCGTGCGGGCGGCGGAGGACTGTGAGGTGCTTGCCCGCCTGACGCTTCCCTACACGGTACCGGGGGAGCGGCGGTTTGCCTCCATTCATTCCAACCCGCCGGGCGTGCGCACCGAAAGCCCCGCGATTCTTTCCCGTCGGCTCGGCAAGGGGCGCGTGATCTGGACGGCACTGCCGTTGGAGCTGTCCGAGAGTGCGGCAGTCCGTGCCTGCTTTGTCCGACTCCTGCGGGAGCTGTTGCCGATTACGGCGCAACAGGTTCTGGCGCCCGATGCCCCGCGTGCCGCAGAGCTGGTCACCTTCCGTGACGGGGAGGGCATCAGCATCAGCGTCCTGGACCTGGATGCGGGTGATGAAGCGCGCACCCTGCCCGCGTTTGACCTGTCGGTTGCCTGCCCCGTGTGTCCGAAACGGGTTTTCCGCATTGCGGACGGCACCCCGGTGGCGTTTGCATGGCAGGGGGGACGCGTCACCCTCCGTACCTTGCCCACCGACCTGTTTGCCATGTATCGGATCGAATTCAGAAAGGATGAAAACACATGATTTCAGAAAAACTGCTGTTGGAGGGGGATGGCATTCTGCGTCTCCGCCCGACTTGGGTCCCGCGTGCGTTCTGCCGCCCGGGAAAGCGAATTAAGCTGCATCCGGACGATTATTACTGCATGGGGGTGGAAAAGGGCGGCATTGACGAGCGCTGGCTTTCCTCTACCACCTGGGCAGAGAACGGTCCGGGGACGCCTGCGGAAGAGGGACTTTCGCGTGCGGTATCCGCCGACGGAACCGAGACGGTGCTCCTGCGCGATGCCGTGGAGGAGCTGCGCGGCAGGCTGATCGGCGACGGGCTGTGGGAAACCTATCACCGCTGGCCGATGTTCAGCAAATTTTTTGACAATCAGGGACCGCTCCCGCATCACATTCACCATCGTGATTGCCACGCTGCAAGGGTGGGGGCATCGGGAAAGCCGGAAATGTACTTCTTTCCATCCCAGCTTAACCCGCACGGCGGGGAATTTCCCTATACGTTCTTCGGACTGAATCCGGACTGTACCAAGGAGGAGCTGCGCGCCTGCCTTGCCGGTTTTGAGACGGGGGACAACCGAATTTTGGATTACGCTCCGGCATATCAGCTGACATTGGATACAGGCTGGGATGTCCCGCCGGGTGTTCTCCATGCACCGGGAAGCCTGTGTACCTACGAGCCTCAGTTTGCCTCCGATGTGTACGCCATGTACCAGTCGGTGCTTCCGGGCGGACACACCGTGGGGCGGGAGCTGCTGTGGAAGAATTGCCCGCCGGAGGAGTTGGGCAATATCGATTACCTGATGGACGTGGTGGATTGGGAAGCCAACACCGATCCGGATTTTCACCGCCACCGCTTTATGAAGCCGATCGTTTGCCGCCGCGATGCTGGATGCACCGAGGAGTGGATCTGCTACCGCTGTCGGGAGGTCAGCGCAAAACGGCTGACCGTCAATCCGGGCGCAACCGTAACGGTCCGAGACGCCGCGGCATACGGCATGATTCTGATTCAGGGCTTCGGAACCATGGGAAAATGGGAGATTTCCACGCCCACGCTGATTCGCTACGGGGAGTTGACCAACGATGAATTCTTCGTCTCGGAGTCTGCCGCACGGAAGGGCGTTACCATCACCAACCGCTCATCCTGCGAGCCGCTTGTCATGCTCAAGCACTTCCCCCGTAATCCGGAGCTGCCTGCCGACCTGTAATACGAAACCGCCGTCCTTGTGATTCAAACCATATCGGAGAAGGTCTGTGTAGAAATGCACAGGTTTTTTCTGTGCAGAAAGGAAAAAACAATGTCAACCACATATGTAAGCTTCACCCCAACCGAGCGGGAGCAGGCGCGGTTGACCGATCAGGGAACCCTATGGTGCAATCGGTATACGCGTGAGGGCGGCGATGCGATAGATTTTGCACGCCGCTTTTTTGATTGTTCGGATTATCCGTCCGCAGTCCGACTACAAAAAGAACCCCGTCTCCTAAGAAACGGGGCAAGGGTAGCAATCTGCCCCCGTTCACGGTGAGCGGGGAGGGTGAAGTACCCATTTGAAGTGGGATGATTGGAGAGAAAAATGTTACTCCAGTAGCATTATGCAACACTGTCTTGATTCCGATGGAGGAAGGTATTATCACATCACCATTGAGGTGCTTGCCGGCACGGAAGCAACGGGCAACCGTGCACAGGTGATTACCACCTACACCGAGATTGGCAGAAGTGATCCGAAGAGCGCATCGGTTATTTCGTATCCGACGAAGGATGCACCCGAGACGCTGACGCTTCTGTTTGCAAGCACCAAGACCCCGTATGAGATCAGCAACCTGACGGTCAGCGATCTGGAGGAGGGCAGAACCGCAACACTGTTCACCAAGATCGGCTCGATGGATGATACCTATGTTCGGATCAATGAAACGAGCTTCCGTTATACCGACGCATACCGTAGTGCCGCAGACCAGAGAGGCAATTCCATCATGCGCGTCAATCTGCCTGTTACGGTTGGTCAGAAGATTGAATTCGATTACACATGGCTTGGCTCTCACATTGGTGATGAGACATGGAATGAAGTATACTTCTGGCTGGAGAACGCAAACCGCACCGTGAAGTTCTGGGAGGATTACGCATATACCTCCGCATGGTTCTACTACTATACAGGCAACGGCGCAAACGGAAAGGATATCCAGCAAGCGGCGTTCAAGAACAAGATTGTCAACGGTGACGGCAAGAGCAAGTTCAACGATGGCGAAAAGGGTGACGGCAGAAATATGCCGTGGGATATCGAAAAATACAAAATTTCAATCGCAATTACGGAAGGGACCGACGGCAACGCGCTCTTCACCTATACCATTACCGTAAACGACGGCTCTGCACATCAGGGCAAGTTCTGCACGATTGCGTATCAGTCCGCAACCAAGGTTTCCGATCTGGAAAACGTTACGTTGAGCTTCGCATCCCTTTGGGTTGCATATGAGATATCCAACGTTACGGTCACCGATATCCAATAAGGAGGCAAATGCTATGAAAAAGACGAATTATGAGCATCCCGTTGCAGCTATGCTGGCTCTTGCCCCCGAGGATTTGCTCCGCACATCCGACGGCTGGGACGCTACGAACAAGGAAGACATTGTAAGCGCAAAGGACGGATGGTTCACGATTGAGTGACCCATCCGAGCAAGCGACACCGCCGCATCCGAAAGGGTGCGGCGGGCATTGAATGAGGGGGGGATATACCACAATGCGGAACAATCGGTTGGTTCGGGCGGTCCTGATTCTGCTGTGCGTCATGACACTGTGCTTTGCGGGCGCTTGCCGTGACCCGAAGGATGACGGAGAGACCGAAACCAAAGCTCCGACAGCTGCGGCGGAAACCGAAGCGGAGCAGCCCGCGCAGTCCGAGGCAACGACCGAAGCGGCATCCGAAGCCCCGTCCGAACCGCCATCGGAGACAACACCCGAGGCGGACGACGAGACAAACTGGACTCCGTTTTATTGATCCCGCCCTTTTGCAACCGAATCGGAGGAACCTATGAAAAACAGAATGACCCGAAACCGCCGCCGCGGGGGTGTGCTTCTCGCGCTCCTGCTCCTGACGGCGGTCCTGATAAGCGGATGCGGCACGGGCTTTTCAGACCCGACGGCACCCGACACCAAAACCAACACGCAACCCGAAACCAAAAAGGAAAATACATCCGATACGACAAAGGATACAACCAAAAGGGAGGAGACAACCACGGCTCCCCAGAATCAGACCGAAGCCAAACAGAAGGGCTATGTGGTCGTGACCGACACCGTAAAAGCCGACGGAAGCACCGATGTAACCAAAGCGTTGCAGGATTTGATTGACGCAAACCCGAATCGGACGCTGTTCTTTCCCGACGGCACCTATCTCATCAGCTCCCCGCTGAAAACCCCCGCCGACCCGATGTACGCGGTGTCGCTCCTGCTTTCGGACTTTGCCGTAATCAAGGCAAGCCCCAAGTGGTTCTCGAGCAATGCCATGATCTGCCTCGGCGGGAAGCTGCCCGCAAACTCAAGCGCGGCGGGAAGCAACTATTCGCTCATCGGCGGTGTGATTGACGGGAGCGGAATTGCCTCCGCCGTGTCGATTGACAGCGGTCGTGAGACGCGCATTCAGAATATCGCCATCAAGAATGCACTGATCGGAATTCACATCAAGTACGGCGCAAACAACGGCTCCTCCGATGCCGATATCTCCAATGTCAGCATCATCGGCAACGGGACCGCGCTTTCCACAGGCATTCTGGTGGAGGGCTACGACAACACCATTACCAATGTCCGCATCGGCAATGTGCAGGTCGGCGTGCGCCTGAAATCGGGCGCGAATATGCTGCGCAACATCCACCCGCTGTTTTACAGCTCCTACAGCAACTATGAGACCAGCTACGGCTTCTGGGACGAAACGGGAACCAACTGGTACGATTTCTGCTACAGCGACCATTTCCGCGTCGGCTTCAAGCTGGCAAAGAATGTGCACAGCACCTTTACCAACTGCTATGTGTTCTGGTACGATGACAACGGAGCGGGTAAGGACTACGTTGCAACCGCGTTTGAGGCGGACGGTCGCTTCGACAGCACGGTCGACGGCTTCAAGGCAGGCTTCCGCGATGACCGCGAGAGCTGTGTGCTGAAGGTCGGCGAAAACGGCGGCGCGGGACGGATGGAGCTGATGTGGATAACGGGCAATTCCCGCGCGGTAGCCTTTGATGTCTATCGGCAATACCTGAAGGACTGAGAGGAAATGGAGGAAAGCTTATGAAAAGACTGATTTGCCTGCTTCTGCTGGCGGGAATGCTGGTAAGCGTTCTGGTCGGCTGTGGCGGAAAGACCCAACCGCCCGCCCAAAGCGATGACAGCGCAACCGAAACGGAACCGACCACCACGCCGCCGGAGCCGACCGAGCAAGAGCTCTATCACCCGAAAAAGGAGGACTTGGACGGCTATAATTTCCGAATGCTTCTGGACGCGGGACTTGACAAGGACTGGTGCTTCACCTTCCGCGAGGATGAGCTGAGACGCGATGAGCTGGACGATGCCTTCTACGCGCGGAACATCTATCTGGAGGACTACTATAACATTACCATCAGCGTTGCGGCTCTGCCGGGCAATGACCAATATCAAATGGCGCAGTACCTGACCACCATGACAAACGGCGGAACAGACTTTGCCGACACCATCCATGCCGTTGCACAGCACATCATGCCAAACGCCATTCCCGCGGGTCATGTGCTGGACCTGAACCAAAGCAGGATGGTCAACTTCGACGCGTCCTATTGGGATCAGCGGATTCAGCAGGAATACGCCGTCAACGGTAAGCTCTATACGCTGGAGGGGGACTACAACGTTTACGACGAGCTCTGCACCTTCGCGGTATTCTACAACAGCTATCTCTGGAACCTGTATGAGTACACCGACAAGTACGGCTCGCTCTACGATCTGGTTACGAACCACAAATGGACACTGGACCTGATGCTGGAAATGATTATGGATACCTCGCAGGACAACGACCATGACAATCAGCTCGGAACCGCCGACCGCTGGGGTATGATTTCCGAGGTTCCGATTCCGTATATCCTGTATCTCGGCTCGGGCGGAAGCATCTTTTCACACGGAGAGGACGGCGCGCTCTCGATTCTCTTCAGCGATTCTACCAACTACCGCAAGGCTTACAACATCTTTGAGGACACCCTCAAGCGCGTTTCGATGAACGAGGAGGTCCTGCTCATCGATGCACCCGTTTCGGTCGGCGGACTCGGAAAGCAGTTTGGCACCGCATTCGGAATGTGGATGAACGACCAAGCGCTCTTCTATACGCCCACCGTCCTGACCGTGACCTATCTTCAGGATATGAAGCATGAGATGGGCATCCTGCCGATTCCGCTTTACACCGATGATCAGGAATCCTACTATTCGTGGACCTCTGCGCAGTCGCATCTGCCGCTGATGGTTCCAAGAACCGCATTGAGCCATTTCGATACCACCATGAAGATTGCGGAGGCGCTTTGCTATTTCTCCAAGTACAGCGACAATGGGTCTCCCACTGTTCTCGAGCAGGAGTACGGCTGGTTCACCACCCGCAAGCTCTGCCACAATGCAAAGGACCGTTCGATTCTGGAGATGATCTTCGCGGAGCGTACCTACGATCTGGATTTCGCAATGCAGATCAGCGGCATTTCCGCAAGCGTGACCTATGAGTTTTCATACAACCGCAAGGTGTCGGGGCTTTCAAGCACGCTGGCATCCCTGCGCGGTACCGCCGATGCAAAGCTGGCAAAATTCCTGAAGGATTTGCAGGAGAACGCCGCAAACTGAGCGGAACCATCCCCAAAAAGCACAGCCGTGAGCTCATTTCACGGCTGTGCTTTTTGCGTGCATCAGGCTTGGTCCGCGCTCCGTTCGCGGTATTCCGTTGGGGTCATGCGGTATTCCTGACGGAAGCAGACCTCAAAATAGGGGTAGCTTCTGAAGCCGCAGCGCCGACTGATTTCCGCCACGCTCAAATCGCCGTTCCGCAGGAGCATGGCGGCATATTGCAGGCGCATCTCGCGCAGCTTTTGGGTAAAGGGCATTCCGAACATCCGAACCAGAACGCGGTTGACCTGCCGCACGGACATCTGCATATCTTTGGCAAGGTCCTCTATCCGAACCTCGGGGAGGCAGTATTTCCGACGGAAGAATTCGTCAATCCGTGTCCGCTCATAGCCGTGAAAGCGCAATTCGTCGGGCGGAAAGAGCAATTTGGAGCCATCGCCGAGCAAGCGGAAGGCTTCGGTCAGAATCAGGGAGGAGAGCGCGCGGACCGTATGTACATAGCCCGCATTCCTGCGGTGCATTTCTGTGGTCAGCTGTCGGAGATAGGCGCAAATACTCCCGCTTTCGTCGTGAAGCACCGCCCCCTGACGTAGGAGACGGTTGGCACTGCGGTAGGCGCGGAGCGGAGCGGTGCCTTTGTCGGTCTGCGGCGGCATTTTGAGCGAGAAGCGGAGGTTGTACTGCGTTGAATCACCGTCTGCGGCATCGGGATAGCGAAAATGGGTGCTCATGGGCGGAATCAGAAGCAGGTCTCCCGCGTGCAGGTCGTAGCGCTCCTGCTCCACCGCCTCCGAGCAGGTGCCGCGCTCCGTATACCAAAGCTCGTAGTCGGGATGCTTGTGCGGGACCGAGGCATATTCCGAGCTGTTTGTATAAAGATTTTCGTTGATGAAAACAACGACCTCCAGATATCCGATCCGATCGGTGAATTCCAGCGAAAACGGGTCATTGAAAAGCGCCATATGCAAAGCTCCCTCCTGTTTGCTTGCGGTTGCTTCTATTATATCACAGTCGCCCGAAATGTCAAGGCGGTCATTTCGATTTCGGTCATGCTTCGCGGAAATACGTCCGATATCGGAATTGTCAAGCACGGCGGGGATGTGCTATAATAAAGGCGCAAGACAAACAACCGCCGACGGCGGGAGAAAACGGAGGAATACCGAATGAGAGACAGCAGGGTCCTGCGCATCATGCGGCAGGGCGGCGTTGCGGTCAGCATCAAATGCAACTTTGACGACCCGAGGGAGGCGGAGATTGCGGGTGCCTGCGGCTACGACTGCGTGTGGATTGATCTGGAGCACGTCCCGAACAGCATCACCTCGGTTTGCGAATTTGTGCGGGCGGCGAAAATTTACGATTGCGACATCCTGACCCGCGTCGGGCGGGGCTCCTACAGCGACCTGATTCGCCCGCTGGAGGCGGACAGCACGGGGATTATGGTCCCGCACCTGATGAGCCTTGCGGAGGCAAAGCAGATTGTTTATTACACCAAGTTTCACCCGATCGGGCGCAGACCGATTGACGGCGGGAATGCGGACGGCGATTACGGTCTGACCGATGGAAAAGCATACATCCAACGGGCGAACGCGGAGCGCTTTGTCGTGGTGCAGCTTGAGGACCCCGAGCCGCTTGCGGAGCTGGAGGACATCTGCGCCCTGCCGGGGATTGATATGATTTTCTTCGGTCCCGGGGATTTCAGTCAGGGAATCGGAAAGCCGTTCTGCTTTGACGCTCCGATGCTTGCCGAAGCCCGAGCGCGCATTGCCGCCACCGCACGGAAGCACGGGAAATTCGCGGGGACTGTCGGCGGCATCGAAAGCATCGGGGCGCTTGCCGAAATGGGCTATCAATTCGTCAACGTCGGCTCGGATGTGGACGCATGGGGAAGCTACTGCAAACGGAAGCTCCCGCTTTCGAGAACGGAGGGGAGCATATGAAAATCCTTTACCGCAAGCAAAGCGGGCTGTTCCGCTATCAGGCATGGCCAACGGTCTGCCGCACGAAGGACGGGACGCTGTATGTTGTCTGCTCGGGCGAGCGCGCATGGCACATCTGCCCGTTCGGAAAGAATCTGATGTTCGTCAGCCGGGATGACGGCGAAAGCTGGTCCCCGCCGATGCTGATTAACGATACATGGCTGGACGACCGCGATGCGGGCATCTGCGTGGCGGATAACGGGGACCTGATTCTCTCGTGGTTCAATCGCGGGACCGATTACTACCTCCGCCACAGGGAATGGCTTGAGCGGGTGACCCCCGAGCCCGACCGTTCGCTCCTGTCGGCAATGCTGGACCGCTACCCGAGCTTCACAGACGAAATGAACGTTCACGGCTCCTTCACCAAGCGCTCGGGGGACGGCGGAAGGACCTGGAGCGCGGCGCGGAGAAGCCCCGTGACCTCCCCACACGGTCCCATACAGGCGCGGGACGGGCGGCTCCTGTGGTTCGGAAAGGAAATGGACTCGGACCTTGTCGAAAAGGACGCAATCCTGCTGGCGGAAAGCTGCGACGGAGGGGAGACGTGGCGCATTCTCTCCGAAATAACCCCGCCGCCGTGCGGAAAGCAGGCGCTGTATGAGCCCTACCTGATTGAACTGACCGATGGCACCCTGCTCGGCGCAATCCGCGCGCAGGGGGACGCGGTGTACCACGGCTTTACGATGTACTTCTGCCGTTCGGAGGACGGAGGCAGGAGCTTTACCAAGCCCGAAGCAAGTAACATCAGCGGCTCGCCGCCGCACCTGCTGCAATTGCGGGACGGTCGCGTCCTCTGCACCTATGGAAGAAGGGAGGAGCCCTACGGCATCCGCGCGGTTATCAGCACGGACGGCGGAAAGCATTTCGGACCCGAGATTGAGCTGGAACGCATGAGCACCCCGACCTATTCGGGTGATATCGGCTATCCGTCCACGGTCGAATTGGGTGACGGCAGGCTTCTTACGGTGTGGTATCAGCCTGTCGGGAACGATTCCGCCCCCTCAATCGTTTATCGGAAATGGAGCCCCGAATCGGGCGGCATTTGAATACAATCCTGTGGCTGTGAGGCTTGCGAAAGCGCTTCACAGCCATTGCTTTGCGAAATGCCCTTGACAAAAAGCGGAAAACAAGGTATAATAAAAACGGAAGCAACCGAATCGCATCGGGGGCACTGTCGCTGTTCCCGACAGCTTGCAAGGAGGGTCTTACCGTGAACGGGAAAAAGAGAAAGAAGCTGATAGGGGGAATCGTGATTGCGGTTGTCCTGCTCCTTGTTGTGTGGGGCGCGTATGACCTCTATATGGACAGGGAAAAACGGTATGATTATGCGGATATTCCCGGCGGAATCCAAATGGTTTTTGACGAATCAACGGGTACTTATATTGCGGAGCTCGATTTTGCCAAGCAGATTGGCGTGAAGTATGACGCAAAGCTCGAGCAGGTCGATTCGGTCAGCGGCGATCAATACTACCGCGTTTATTATTACTTTACGGCGCGCCCTGTCGATCTTCGGGACGGGTACTGCCACAAAAAGCTGCAGACCATGATTGACTATTATCCCGACGGAAGGAAACGGGGACTGTCCGCCGAGGGCATCAACGTCTATGATGTCGAGCTGTATTATGTCAACAAGGACGGCTCCACAGTTTTGTTCTGGCACGCGGAGAATCAATTTCCCGACGCGGGGGGAGCAGAATGAAATTCCTCTATGCCGTGCGGGAGGGCTTCAAGGGGCTTGTGCGCCGCAGTCCGTTCGTCTTTTTCATGATTTGCCTCGGAATGCTGATTTGTAACATGATGTTTACGTGGTTCTACGGCAATATGAAATATACCCTGATTCACTCGGGGCACACGAGAATTACCGTGGAGGGATTGCGGGAAATCGGTCTGACGGACGAGGACCTGCTCGGTCTGTCCGACTCTGCGGGGGTGGTCCGCGTTTCCTTTCACGCCCTTGACCCGCACGCAGACGATGCGCGGACCGTGACCTACGATGCGCCGCAAACCCGCGGGTGGGCGCTTTCCTCGGTTGAAATCGAATTGTCCTGCGGGGAGAACGATGTCGAAGCCGAAGCGTTGCGGTCACAGCTGTGCGAAGCCTTTGGAAACGGGGTTCGGGTTGACGCTTATGAGAACGTCCGACAGACCTTTCTGAAGGACGGGCTGATTCTGGTGCTGATTTATCTGGGCAGTATCTTTTCCGTTCTGTTTCTGATGTCCGATTTGTGCGAGGAGTCCCTCACGGAATTGCGGATATACGCAATGCTGGGCGCGGGGCAGGGGTGGCTGTTGGGTGTGCTGTCCGCCATCCTGTCGGGGGTCCTGCTTGTGGTTGGTGCCCTTTCGCAAGTGCTGTATGCCGCGCTTTATCCTGCGCTGTTCGTCCGCTTTACGGGAGACGGCAGCTTTTCCTACACCGCTTTGGACCATCTGATTGTAACGCTTGGAACGGCACTTTTGGTGTTTGCCTTCCTGTGCGGCTTTGCGGCGTATCGGATACGCGGCTCCTGCATGGAAGCCTACCGACGGAAGCTGTAAGCTGTAAGGAGTGTGTCATGAAAAATCTGATTTTAAGCCATTCCTTTATCCGACAAAACCGCATTCCCATGCTTCTGTCGCTGTTTATGCTTTCGGTCTCCTGCTTTATGCTCCTCTCGGTGAGCGCACAGTATCGGTATGTTTCCTACGTTCGGTCTGTTCTGGAGCGCCCCGCCTTTTCGGACACCGTTTATGCGGCGTTGCCGACGGTGGACCCCGCGCGGGCGGAAACGGTCGGCGATGCGGAGCTGATTGCGGAGCAGAATCGAAGACTGTCCGAAATCCGAGAGATGCCCGCTGTTGCGGCGGTCTATTCCTATCGGACCTACATGACCGATTTGCGAATCGGGGAATATTATGCACAGCTGTATGCCTACGATGCGGAAATGCTGCGGAATTTTCGCCTGAATGTGCGGGAGGGACGTTGGCTGTCGGCATCTGCCGAAATTCCCGAAGCGGTCGTTTTCGGAGATGCGGAAGGGACCGTTCGGGTCGGGGAACCGCTGACGCTTGCGGACGGGCTGACCGTGCGGGTGGTTGGACGCGTGGAGCAGGACCTGATTCCCGACCTGCGGGGAATTGCGGGGAGATCGGGCGAGGACTATTTCCGAAAATCCGAGCGTTCGGGCTTTATCCTGTCGGCGGAAGCCTTGCCGAAGCCCTTCCCGCTGTCGGAGCGGTTGCGCACGATGTACGGCTTTTTTCTGAAATTTTCGGAGCAAGCCGACAGCACAGAACGGCGGGCGGTCCTGCACGACCTGCGGGAGACGGGTATTGAAACGGTCTCTGTTGATACGCTGGCGGCAGGCTGTGGCAGTGCCCTGCGGGAATGGATGAAGGTATCCCTGCCGCTCCCGCTTTTCCTGCTTTCGGTTGCAACCGTTTCCTATCTGAGCATTTCGGTGGTGGTTGTCAACCGAAGCCGAAGGGACACGGCAAGGCTTCTCCTCATCGGATGCACCCGACGGCACGCGGCGGCGGTCGTGACGGCAACGCTCGTGTTCCTGTTCGTGCTCCCGATTCTGCTCAATCTGCTGTTGGCATTCGGCTTTCCCGCGTTCCTGCGGGAGGGGACCATCTGGTCGCTGGAGCGTGCCATCCTCGATGCCCGAAGTCTGATGCCGCTGTTGCTCTATGCGTTGGTTCTGGAGACAGTTCTCGTCCTCCTGCCGCTTTTGCTTTACAAAAACCGAACACCGCTTGATTTTTATCGGAGGACGCTGTCATGATTGTAGTGGAAAAGCTCTCAAAAATGTATCCCGTCGGAGGTCAGCCGTTCTATGCGCTGAGGCAGGTGTCCCTGACCGTCTCGGATGGGGAAATGGTGGCAATCATGGGAAAGAGCGGCGCGGGAAAATCCACCCTGCTCCACGTTCTGGGGTGCTTGGAGACCTTTGAGGAGGGGCGGTATACGCTGGACGGGCAGGACGTTTCGGCACTGTCCGCGCGCAAACTGGCGAAGGTCCGAAATGAAAAAATCGGCTTCGTGATGCAGGATTACTCGCTCCTGAACCAACGGAGCGTCCTGTTCAACGTCAGCGCGCCGATGCTGTTCAACAAAACGCCCTACCGACAAATGAAGCCGAGGGCGCTTGCCGCGCTGGAGTCGGTTGGCGTTGCGGACTGCGCGGAAAAGCAGGTTGTCAACCTTTCGGGCGGACAGAGACAGCGGGTGGCAATCGCGCGGGCGCTGGTGAACGGTGCACCGCTGATTCTTGCGGATGAACCGACGGGAAATCTCGACAGTAAGACCGCCGCAGAGATCATGGACCTGTTCGGAGCACTCCACAGGCAGGGGAAAACCATTCTCATCGTCACGCATGACGAGCAGGTTGCGGCTTACTGCGACAGGATAATTCGGATTGCGGACGGAACGCTGTGCTGATGGGATGCCCAACCGATAAAAGGCAAACGGCGGAGACTGCCTCCTTGTGAGACGCTTTCCGCCGCTTTTTTTCTGCTTTCTATTGACAAAAGAAACAATCTATGGTATACTATATACAGTCATATGATTGCATGACAAAAGTTGTCATGCAATTGTCGAAAAAACGGAGGAAAACGGCATATGAAGGCATCGGAGCTGTATGAAAAGCTGAAGGGCGAGATTGGCAAGGAGCTGTTCGGCAAGGAGGAGAGTATCCGCTATGTGGTCACGGCACTGCTGGCGGGCGGTCATGTCCTGCTGGAGGACGTGCCGGGGACAGGGAAAACCGGTCTGCTCCGCGCGCTTTCCGCCGCATTGGGCGCGGAGAGCCGCCGCGTGCAGTTCACGCCCGACCTGCTCCCCTCGGATATTACCGGTATCCATTTTTACAATCAGCAGGAGGGAACCTTCACCCTGCGGAGCGGTCCCGTGTTCACCAACCTGCTTTTGGCGGACGAAATCAACCGCGCCACACCGCGCACGCAGGCGGCATTGCTGGAATGTATGGAGGAGCGGCAGGTAACGCTGGACGGCGAAACGCTCCCGCTTCCCGAGGTCTTTTTCGTGATGGCAACGATGAACCCGATTGAGTTTCAGGGAACCTTCCCGCTCCCCGAGGCGCAGATTGACCGCTTCCTGATGAAGCTGCACCTCGGCTACCCCTCCGAGGCGGCAGAGCGGCAGGTGGTGGAGCGCGTTTGCGGCGGGGAAGACAGAGAGAAGCCGCAAACGGTTGCATCGCTTGACGATGTGGCGGCGGCAAGAGCCGAGGTCGACAAGGTCTATGTCAGCCCCGCCATGCGGGATTACATCGTTTCTCTGGTGCGGGCAACCCGCGAGCAGGAGAAAATCAGGCTCGGCGCAAGCCCGCGCGGTGTGGTTGCCATGACCAAAGCCGCCCGCGCCTATGCCGCAATTGCGGGGCGGGACTATGTTCTGCCGGACGATATCAAGCAGCTGGCGGTTCCCGTGCTGGCGCATCGGCTGATGCTGAGGTCGCAGAGCAGTGTGCGCCTGTCGCAGTCCGCCGAGGCGCTGGTGGGAGTTCTGCTGTCCCAAGTCGCGGTTCCGACCGCGTGAGGCGGCGGTATGACATGGTTGATTCTTTTGTTCTTCGCGTCGTTTGCGGCGGCGTATTGGTTCCGCCGCAGGCACGGAAGGGCAGAAACGGAAGCGGCGCTGGAGTATCGGTTCTCGTTTGAAGCGGACGAGGTGTTCCGCGGGGAGTATCTGATTCTGTGCCAGACGGTTGTCAACCGCTCCGCGCGCCCGATTCCGTTTCTCAAGCTGGAAACGCTGATGCCGGAAGGACTGGAGATTGTAACCGGCGGTGAGAAGGCGGAGACGGTGCACTCTGCCGAGAGCATCTGGACGCTCCGCCCCGAGGAGCAGATTGAGCGCCGCTGGCGGGTGCTGGCAAGAAAGCGCGGAATTTACACGGCGGAATCGGTGGGGCTTCACGCAGTCTCCAACGACCCGCTCGGTGCCAATGAATATTCGCTTCGCCTCAAGCCGACCGAGGGCGGAAAATCCCTTCTGCGCGTGTTGCCCTGCGCGGCGGAGGCACTCCGCGACCTTGCCCTGACTGCGGCGCTGACGGGGGACGCGAGCCAACCGCAGGGCATTCTGCGCGACCCGATGACCTATGCGGGCGTGCGCGCCTACACGCCGTCG
>DJSQ01000060.1:164-3010 GCA_002438075.1 Clostridiales bacterium UBA6330 | reverse complement strand
GCAGGCGGGATCTCGGCACCCGAGTAAGGGCGAACATATGCAGACTCTCGGCACCCGTGCAAGGGCGAGCATTGCCTAAGGCACAGAATTTTGGCATCCACGCAAGGAATTGTTGCGCAATGCCGATAGGCTTGCTTCAATTTCAGACGCAAGCCACAAAAAGCAACCAATCATCCGCTCATGGGGAGCGGTTACGGAAAGGTCTATGGAAAAATGAATTTTAACCCGAATGCAAATGAAGTAAAAGAACAGATTGAAGGGATTCTGCAACGGCATTTCGGTTGCACGGCGGCGGAAGCGTCGCGCGACCAGATGTACAAGGCGGCGGCAATCGCCGTGCGCAATCTGTTGAGCGAAAAGCGGTCCCTCTACAAGAAAAAGGTCAACGCCGCGGGCGGAAAGCGCGTGTACTATATGTGCATGGAGTTCCTGCTGGGGCGGTCGCTCAAGACCAACCTGAATAACCTCGGTCTTGCCGACGCTTATAAAAAGGCACTGGACGAATTGGGGTATGACTTGGAGGACCTCTTTGAGTGCGAGCCCGACGCGGGGCTCGGAAACGGGGGACTGGGTCGCCTTGCCGCCTGCTTTATGGATTCGCTCTCGTCACTCAACTACCCCGCAACGGGCTTTTCGCTCTGCTACGAATACGGTTTGTTCAAGCAGATGATTGTGGACGGAATGCAGGTGGAATTGCCCGATGTCTGGCTCCCGGGCGGCGAGGTCTGGCTCATTCCGCGGACCGACCGCATTTATAAGGTGCATTTCGGCGGTCGCGTGATGGAAAGCTGGCGCGAGGACGGGCATTGCGACATCCGCTACGAGGGCGGCGAGGAGTACGAGGCGGTGCCCTACGACATGATGATTTCGGGCGCGGACAGCGAGGCGGTCAGCCAGCTCCGTTTGTGGCGCGCGCGGGATATTCAGAATTTCAACATGGGTCTGTTCACGCAGGGGCAGTACGCAAAGGCGCTCGAGGAAAGCAATAACGCCGAAATTATCACGAAGGTGCTGTACCCCTCGGACAACCATGCCGAGGGCAAGCTGCTCCGCCTGACCCAGCAGTATTTTCTGGTGTCCGCCTCGGTGCAAAGCATCATCCGCGACCATCTCGCGGTTTACGGCACGCTGGAGAACCTGCCCGACAAGGTGGCAATCCATATCAACGACACGCACCCCGCGCTCTGCATTCCCGAGCTGATGCGGATTCTGGTTGACGATTATTTCTTTGATTGGGACCACGCATGGAATATCGTTACGCGCACCGTGTCCTATACCAACCACACGGTGATGCCCGAGGCGCTGGAGACGTGGAACGAGGACCTGTTCAAGCTCCGTCTGCCGCGTATCTATATGATTGTCAAGGAAATCAACGAGCGCTTCTGCCGCGAGGCTTGGAAGGCGTTCCCGGGGAACTGGAACCGCATTTCGCAGATGAGCATTGTCGGCTACGATCAGGTGCGCATGGCGAACCTTTCGGTGGTCGGGTCGCATTCGGTCAACGGCGTGTCCAAATTGCATTCGCAGATTCTCAAGGACTCCACCTTCAAGGATTTCTACAAGATGTACCCCGAGCGCTTTGACAACGTGACAAACGGAATTGCGCACCGCCGCTGGCTGTGCTATTCCAATCCCGAGCTGTCCGCGTTGATTACCGAGTGCATCGGCGACGGCTTCTGTCACAATCCCGAGGAGCTTTCGGAGTTCGCAAAGTTTGTGGATGACCCGTCGGTTCTCACGCGTCTGCGTGCTATCAAGCACGACAACAAGATTGCGTTCTCGAACATGATTTTCCGCAAAACGGGAATGCGCATTGATACGCACTCGGTCTACGATGTGCAAATCAAGCGCCTGCACGAGTACAAGCGGCAGCTGCTCAACGCGCTGAACATCATCGGGCTGTATCTCGATTTGGAGGAGAACCCCAATCTGGATATGCAGCCGCAGACCTTCCTCTTCGGTGCAAAGGCGGCGCCCGGGTACGACATGGCAAAGCGGATTATCAAGCTGCTTTGCATGATTTCCAAGGACATCAATCAGCATCCCGCCATCCGCGAGAAGCTGAATCTGGTGTTTCTGGAGGACTACAACGTCAGCCTTGCCGAGGCGCTGGTGCCGTCGGCGGAAATCAGCGAGCAGATTTCCCTTGCGGGCAAGGAAGCGAGCGGAACGGGCTGCATGAAGCTGATGATTAACGGTGCGCTGACCATCGGAACGCTGGACGGTGCGAACGTGGAAATGCAGGACGCGGCGGGCAAGGAGAATATGTTCATCTTCGGTCTGACCGCAGAGGAGGTGGAGGCGCTGTGGCTCTCGGGCTACAGGTCGGCGAACTATTATGCCTCCAATGAGCGTCTGAAGCGGATTGTTGACCGCCTGTCCGTCGGCTTTGCGGGCGAATCCTTTGCGGATATTGCATCGTACCTGCTCAACGGGCACGGCATTGCGGACCCGTATATGTGCTTGGCGGACTTTGAATCCTACCGCGCGACACACGAGAGGATGATTGCGGCTTACCGCGACAAGGACCGCTGGAATCGGATGTCGCTTTACAACATTGCGGCGGCGGGTCACTTTGCGGCGGACCGCAGCATTGAGGAATACGCGCAACGCATCTGGAATCTCAAAAAGATTCCCGCGCCGAGCAAGAAATAAGAGAATCACACAAAAAGGAAGGCTCCTTCGGGGGAGCCTTCCTTTTTGTGACGGGGCTTTTATAGGTCCTTACACGAGTGCCGAAAGCCCCTTCGGGGGGGCGACTGAACGCCGAAGGTGGTTGCTCTGTGATGACACCCGTTGGGGGCTGTAGGTGCTCGCCCTTACTCGGGTGCCGAGATCCCGCCTGC
>DJSQ01000060.1:0-123 GCA_002438075.1 Clostridiales bacterium UBA6330 | reverse complement strand
AGATCCCGCCTGCCGGCGCCCCCTTCAGGGTTCGACTGAACGCCGTAGGCGTTTGCTCTGAGATGACACCCGTTGGGATTTTGCATATGTTCGCCCTTACACGGGTGCCGAGATCCCGCCTGC
>DJSQ01000156.1:16189-16348 GCA_002438075.1 Clostridiales bacterium UBA6330 | reverse complement strand
TACCGGATAGAAATGGTTCAGGTTAGTTGCTGATTGGGTTTTGTTTGTTTTCGCATACTTCTTTATATGGTATATATCATATCACGAAGTATTGAATTTGTCAAGATGTTTTGGAAAAATAGAAAGAGAAAAAAATGGTTTCAACAGAAACGGAACGAC
>DJSQ01000156.1:3199-16036 GCA_002438075.1 Clostridiales bacterium UBA6330 | reverse complement strand
CGTTCCGCGCGTCCCGCTCACAAAACGGGTGCGATAGCCTCACTCTGCAACAAATCCACACCTCCCCAAACGACAAAAAACTTCCCCCATGTCCCCGCCACTCCAAAAAAGCGAAACCAATTTCCGCTTCGGAAGTGGCGGGGACATGGGGGAAGTTCTCGGGAGGTCAGGGAGGTTTGGAGGGTAGGACCCCCTCTCCGAAAGAGGGGGTCCTGCGCCTCCAAGGTCTTCTTCCCCTTACCCCAACACAGGATACCCAGCGGAGGTGTGGGCAGCGATGAGATCGTCGCAGAGGGAAACAATTTCGTCAGTCGAGAGCTGAGCACCCGTGTGCGGGTCCATCATCGCCGCCTGATAGATCAAGTCCCGACTGCCCGTGCGCGCCGCTTCAATCGTCAGCATCTGCGGGTAAATGTTCGAGGAGTTCATCGCCGCAAGCTGGAGCGGGAGCGGACCCGCGTAGGTCGGCGTGATGCCGCTCTTGTCTACCAAGCACGGAACCTCTACGCACGCATCATACGGCAGATTCGGAATCATCCCGCGGTTGATGACGTTGCCGCCGATTTTGTAGGGAACACCCGTTACAATCGCCTCCATGATGTGCGACGCATACTCGCGGGAGCGCGTGTGCTGAACGTTGCCGCCAGCCATCAGCTCCTCCTTCTGCTGTTCCCACTTCGCAATCTGATTTATACAGCGGCGCGGGTATTCGTCCAGCGGAATGTTGAACTTCTCAATCAGGTCGTCGCGCCCCGCCTTGATGTAGAACGGGTTGTACTCCGCGTTGTGCTCACTGCTCTCCGTGCAGTAGTAGCCCAGCTTGTCAAGGTAGTCAAACCGAACCATGTCGTTGTGCTTCTCGGTTGCGTTCTTCTCCTTCGCGCGACGCTTGATTTCGGGGTAAAGATCGTTGCCGTCCTTGTCGGTGATTTCAAGCAGCCATGCCATGTGGTTGATGCCCGCAATCCGCGTCTGACAGCCCTCCAGCTTGTCGTCCATGCCAACGTGATTCAGCAGGTCACGCGCGCAAACCTGAACGCTGTGGCAAAGCCCCACCGTCTTGACGTTCGTGTAGCGCTGCATATAGCCCGAGAGAATCGCCATCGGGTTGGTGTAGTTGAGGAACCACGCGTTGGGGCAGACCTCCTCAATGTCGCGGGCAAAGTCCTTCAGAACGTGAATCGTCCGCAAGCCGCGGAAAATGCCGCCGATTCCGAGCGTGTCGGCAATCGTCTGGCGCAGACCGTACTTCTTCGGAACCTCAAAGTCGATGATCGTGCAGGGGTCGTAAAGACCGACCTGAATCGCGTTCACCACAAAGTCCGCGCCGCGCAGAGCCTCCTTGCGCTGCTCTGCACCGAGGTACTTGCGGACTGTCGCCTTGCCGCCGTTGATGCTTTCGTTCATCTTGGTAATCAGAAGATAGGACTCCTCCAAGCGCTCCGCGTTGATGTCATAAAGGGCAACCTCCATGTCGTGGAATTCATCGCACATCATGGTGTCACCGATTACGTTTTTGGAAAATACGGTGCTTCCCGCACCCATAAAGGTCAGCTTCATTGTGTTTTCCTCACTTTTTCCGTTATTCCCGCTTCCTGCGGGGTCCCTTTTATGATACAACATTTTTTTTGGTTTGTCTATTGCATAACGGAAGAAAATATGGTATAATGGAACTACTTCGAGGGGCGGTGAGAAAATGGAGCAGACAAGGGACGGGCGGAAAACCGATGTGATGCTGGTCAACCGACATTTTGCCGAGCTGAATCCCGTAATCGTGGGGCAGGAGGTCTGCGCCCCCGGGCATCGGTTCGGACCGTCGGTCAGAAAATACGTCCTTTTGCATTGCGTGCTGTCGGGAAAGGGGACCTACACCTGTGGCGGGGTCACGTACCCCGTGGCGGCGGGGCAGGTCTTTCGCATCCTGCCTGGGGAGGAAACAATCTACCAAGCGGATGACCGCGACCCGTGGCACTACGCGTGGATTGGCTTTGACGGCAACCTCGCGGAGAAAATGGCAACCGTGCCGCCCGTCTTTTCCGTGTCAGCAACGGTGACAAACCTGTTCCGCAGGAGCGCGGAGAATACCGATGCCTCCGAATTCGGGCTGACGGCAAGCCTTTTCCGCCTTTATGACGAGCTGTTTGCGGACCGCACGCAGAACGGGAACGAGTACGTCCGCCGTATCCGAAGCTATATCGACGCGGCGTATATGAAAAAAATCAGCATCGAGGGGCTGGCGGACCAATTGCACCTCAACCGCAGGTACATGACGCGCCTGTTCCACGCGGAAACGGGCATGAGCATCCGCGACTACCTGCTCAAAACCAGAATGCGGGAGGCAACCGAGTGCCTGCGCGCGGGACTGTCGGTCGGGGAAACGGCGGAGCGATGCGGATATGAGGATATGTTCCTCTTTTCAAGACTGTTTCGCAAGACCTACGGGGTCAGCCCGTCGGCGTGGAAAAACAAGGAATAGGAGAGAAGAATATGAAGGTATCGGAAGTGAATTTCGGGGCATATGACTATGTAAGAATCGCAGTCCTGCGACACAGCGGACCCGAATATTGCGCGGCGGGCGCGGAGGATTACGTCAAGCGCACCTACGGAGAGCAGGAGCTGGCGGAGGACGGCGTGACGAACGCGGACGGCTGGCTGACACTGAAGCTGGCGGAAACGGGCAAATAAAGCAATAGAAGCAGTCATAAAAAAGCGAAAAAAACACAGCCCGCCCCGATCAACGGGGGCGGGCTGCCGACCTGCCGTCATGCGTTGCGGCATCCCGCAAGAGCCGACGGCACGTCAGGGGACCGAACGGAAGAAATCAACATCTATCCGAACGGCGGAAATCGGAGAAATCCTTATTTCGTCTTAATGGAGTTCTCGTAGGACTCGATCATCTTCTTGACCATCTGTCCGCCGACCGAACCGGCCTGCTTCGCGGTGATATCACCGTTGTAGCCCTGCTTCAGGTTCACACCGACCTCGTTCGCAGCTTCCATCTTGAATCTCTCAAGAGCTTCCTTCGCTTCCGGAACCATAGCCTTGTTGCTTGCCATTGTTTTTGTTCTCCTCTTCTGAACGGTCCGATCCCGACCGTTCACCGAGGCGAGCGATCATGTATCAGCCGTTCGTTTATCTATATCATTGAGCGCGGTTTCCCGCCGCTCTGTTACTATTGTTCGCCCTGTGACGGGATTTATGAATGGAAAAATTTTCGCATTTTTTTCGTACACCCCCCGCACGTTTCCGACAGGAATCGTGCGGGGGTGCTTGTATATTCTTTTTTACATTCTCTCCAACACCAACACCTCGTAAGGTGCGAGCGTGATGTCGCCGCTTTTGATGTCTCCGGTCAACAGATCGCGGTATCGGGTGGGGAGGACCAGCGTTCCCGTGCGGTTTTCTACCTCGGTTGCAAGTATGCCCGCGCGGTCACCACTCCGCTCTATCAGGTCGATGTTCTCGCTTGCGGCGGCAATCGGGGGCAGTCCTGCCAGTTGGCGAATTCCCGCGGCATCGGGGACACTGCCGAGTAGGATGACGCGCCCGTCTCCAACCTTGCGCTCGGTTATGACCGCGTAGCCGTCGAATTCATCGCCGCGGTAGAACGCAAGCGGGCGGCTGTCGGTCGGCTCTAACGCATCGTAGCAGAGCGAAATGCCGAGTTGGTCCCCGTTCTCCCACGCCGCGTGCCATACATCGTTCGCAATCGGGCGCTGATATTTTACATACACGCCCGCCAGACGCTCGGGGAATGGGTAGGGGGAATCCGAAAATTTGCTCGTGTCGGCGGTCATGTAGCCGCTCATCGGTCCCACAATCCATGTCCCGCCCGCACGGACCCATTGCTCCATGCGCGCTTGCAGGTCCTCGTCAATCGTTGTCAGGAACGGGGAGAAAACCACGCGGTAGCCGTCAAGCGCGTGCGGGGTGTCGATGATGTCCACATTGCAGTGCCGCAGAGGGGCGTAAAAGCACTCGTTCAGCACTTGGGTGTAGTGGAAATCCTTCAGCATCGGCGCGGAGTAGATGTTGTTCTGCGCCACGCTCGAGTAGTGAATGGCGATCTGCGAGCGGACGCGGCTGTGCTCCAAAAAGTCCGTGCACGAATCCAATTCCGAGGCAGTCCTTTGTACCTCCTCGCTCACCCGATAGGGTCTGCCCGCCGTGGAGATGAGCGCGCCGTGCGCCAGCTCGTGACCGTTCTGCGGCGTGCGGAAGAGCCAATAGAGGTTCTTTTCCGCGCCGTGCGCAATCGGCAGCCAGCTGTTGATGCGGCAGTTTCCCGCGGGACGGTAGCCGTTTTCGGCGAACTCGCTCCCGTTCCAGCCGACCTGCGTTTCGGTCACCCAGAAGGGGCGGTCGAGCGTGGCGCGGGCAAAATCGTAGTAAAAGGTCGTGAGCGGCAGGCGGGCGGCGGTGTCGTAGTGGTTGAACATGACCACGTCCATCGCGCGGTTCATGTCATAATAGGAAAGCGTGTTCATCGGCATCATGTCGGTGCCGACGGGGGCTTTGGTGTAGCGGTGCAGGATGTCCGCCTGCTCGCGGGCGTAATCGCAGATCTGCGCCTCCTGAAAACGCCGCCAGACCGTGCGCAGGGAGGGGTGCCGCCATTCATCGGGCAGGGGCGGCTCCACCTCGTCGAAGGAGGCATAGTCCAGCGACCACCGCGCCATACCCCAGCGGCGGTTCAGCTCCGCAACCGTGCCGTATTGTGCCTTCAGGTAGCTACGGAACGCCGCGCGGCAAAGCGGGCAGTAACAGCCCTCCCGATAGATGTAAAGCTCATTGTCTATCTGCCAGCCGACCACGGCGGGGTGGGACCCGAAGCGGCGCGCAAGGTGCTCGGTGACTTCGCGGTTCTTCTGCCGCATCAGCGGGGAGGTCTTGCAGGTGTGACAGCGGGAGGAGACCGCCTCGCGCACGCCTGCGGGGGACATCTGCCGCATTTCGGGGTATTTGTTCAGAAGTCGGCGCGGTGGGGTGCAGGTCGGGGTGCAGAGGATGACCGACAGCCCTGCCGCGTGCAGGCGGTCGACAATGCGCGCGAGCCAATCCAAGTCAAAATGCCCCTCGGTCGGCTCCATCCGCCCCCACGCGAATTCGCCGATGCGCAGCACGCGCAAGCCGTAGGCGCGGCACCGTTCGATATCCTGTTCGATTTCCTTTTCATCCCACAGCTCGGGATAGTAAGCGGCTCCAAGCTGAATCATTTTCTCGGGTTCTCCTTTGGGTACGCAGTTTTACGGTATGATAGCTTCCGTTTCCATCATTAAGATTATACCATGTGAGGCAGATGTTTGCAATGCAGGCATCTGCCTTTTTCTTGCACTATTCTGCTCTGCCCGTTTTTGCACGAAAGGGAGAAAAAGGGCGGGTTCCACGATTTCGGAGCGAGAGCAGAATAGTGCAAGAAGTGGGCATTTTCGGTCATTGACTTTCCTCCGCAATCTTGCTATACTATAGGTGAAAACGGGAAAAGCAGCGCTTGTTTTGGTTGGATTTGTGCAGAATTTCCGATTTTAAGGCACCACCGCGCAATTCCGATGGTGCAATTGCGAATTGCGCGGTGGTGCCTTTAGCAATCGGGGACCGAATCGGAAAAGCAGACGGAATGCGGGGCCGCGAGCGCGGAAAGGGGGAAAGCGTGGAGCGATTTACCATCAGTCCCGAGACGCGGAGAATGCTGACCGATTTCTATCGGGTAACGGGGATATCGGTTGGAATGTATCTTCCGGACGGCACGATGATTGATTCCTTTCCGTATGGCGCCGAGGATTTTTCCGACCTGACCTATTGCGAGAAATGCAAGCTGTGCTCCGAGAAATGGAGCGCGGAATGCGTGCGCTCGGACAAAGAGGCGCGGGAAATGACGCGCGTGAGCGGAGCCTCCTATGTATACGAATGCGCGAAGGGCTTCTTTGAGGCGGTGGTTCCCATCCGCAGTGGGGAGGACATGGTGCTCTACCTGATGATTGGGCAGGTGCGCTCGCCGCAGAGGACCGACGGGGACGGCGTGGCGCTGTTCTGCCGCTACGGTTGTGAGGAGCGGGAGGACTTTGACAAAACGATGGCGGAGCAGTCCTTCGGGCGGATGCGGCAGATGGAGCGCGAGACCTTTGAGGCGCACGTTCGGATGCTGGAGCTTTGCGCGCAGAAGATTGGAGCGGACGAATTCGTCCGACAGAGCCAGCGCTCGGTTCCGCTTGCCGTGATGCAGTATGTGGGGGTCAACCTCTACAATGACATCACCGTCGGGAGTGCGGCGGAAAGCCTGAATTACAGCGTGTCCTATCTCTCCCACACCATTGCGCGGGAGATGGGAACCACCTTTACCAGATACGTCAACGCCCGCCGAATCAGCGAGGCAAAGCGTCTGCTTCGGCTGACCGACATGAATGTGGAGAAGATTGCAACGCTCCTGCGGTACAGCAGTGTGACCTACTTTGTGCGGCAGTTCAAGCGGGAGGCGGGCATGACCTGCACGGAATACCGCGCCCTGCGCGGCACGGGGAAAAAGCAATCGTAGCAAAGGCAACTGCGGCTTTTGCCACGGAGCATATAAATGAAAAGGAGGAAAGCTATGCAAAACGGAAAAGCGGTTTGGCTTCGGGTGTTCTGTCTGCTTTGCGCGCTGACCCTGACGGCGGGGCTTCTGACAGCCTGCGGGAAGGGCAAGGGCAACGAGGGGACAACAACCGAGGAAAGGACCGAAGCGAACGGGACAACGGGGACAGAGGAGGAGACCGACGAGTGGGGTCAAAAGACCTATGACGACGTGGTGCCGAAGGACTTGGACTACGATGGCGCGACAGTTAACATTCTGATGCGACAGCTGGATGCAAGCGACCCGAGACGGTATGAGTGGTTTGTCGATTCGATTGAATCCGGTGATACCCTCAGCGAGAAAATCTGGTTCCGCAATCAGGATATTGAAGAGGAATTGGGGGTCAGGCTCAAATTCACGCAGAAGCCCGACAGCGAGATGAATGGCACCATCGCGCAAGCCGCGCTCGGCGGTGGGGACGAGGTGGACCTGATTTCGCACTATCACTACTATGCGACCTCTATGGAGACCATGAACTACTACAAGAACGTGATGCACCCTGACTTTACTTATCTGCATCTCTCCAATCCGTACTGGAATCAGAATTTTATCAAGTACGCCACCACGCAGGGGACCGATGCAAACGAGCGTCTGTTCGTTTTGAACGGGGACATGAATCTTTCCACCTTCATGACCACCTTCTGTATGTACTTCCAGAAGAACCTGTTGCAGGACCGTTGCAATATGAGCGATTCGGAGCTTTATCAGCTGACGCTGGACGGCAAGTGGACGATTGACACCCTGATTTCGCTGGTCAAGGACACCGCAACGCTTCAGGACGAGACGCACGATGTGGATGGGAATGTCTACGGCTTCACCTCGAACTATGAGGTCCACGCCTACGATGGCTTCCTTGCGGCGTTTGACATCGACCTGACGCAGGTCAGCGACAAGGGCAAGCATACGCTCCTGAACAGCACCGCACAGAGAAAGCTTCAGCTGGCGGCGGATAAATTGGTTACCTTCTACCGCTCGAACGATGTGTATCTGGTTGGAAAAAATCCAAACGACGTGTCCTTTGAAACTGAAAAGTACACCACGCCTGTGGCGGCATTCCGCCGGAACCGCTCGATCTTCTGCGTAGCGGGCATGGGAGACTATAAGCACCTCTCCGAGATGGAGACGGATTCTTGGGGACTGCTCCCGCTTCCGAAGTACGAGGAGTCGCAGACCGCCTACTATGCGGGCGTGCAGGATTCGCACAACACGGTTGCCGTGATGTACGGAAGCAACAAGAATTACGAAATGCTCAGCGCGGTTCTGGAGCTGTTTGCCTCCAAGAGCTACGCAAACGTCCGCCCCGAGCTGTTCAACCGTGTGATTAAGGGGCAGAAGCTACAGGATTCGCAGTCGGGCAAGGTGTTTGACCTCATCATGAGCTCCACCAGATGGGATTTCTCGGATATCTATCCCACGGCGGTACAGAATGTCCGCAATACGCTCTGGAGAGATGCGCTCAGAAACGCGGTCTACGGAAGCGGAGACGGCGCGGCATCGGTCATCAGCGCGATTTCCAAGAACAAGGACACGATGAACGATGCGCTTGAGACGCTGGACGGCTGGCTCTACACCCACTACAATTGAGCGATGCCGAAAAGAGGGTGAAGCCTTGAAACAAAGCGAACGCATGAAGCGGCTGTTGCTCGGACTGCTCGGCGCGGGGCTGTTCCTCACGGGCTGTGCGAGCGGCACAACGGGAAAGGACCCCGTAACGGGGAGCGAAACGGGCATGAAAACCAACACGGAGACCGAAAGGACCACCGAGGCGGCGACCACCCCGGGCGGGCAGGTGGATCGGGAGGACATCTTCAATTCCTACCGATTCAAGAACCCGTGGAAAACGGGGATTGAGGTTACGGGAGCAGACGGAAAGACCATCACGCTCCGTGAGGTGACCATCAACCTCGGAGGCAACGGGGAGCCGATTGAAATCTACCAGCTGACCGATATTCATTTCAACGCCATCTATGACGAGGGCGAGGACGAAATGACCAAGCTCTCGAAAAAGTGGTGGGGGAACGCGTTCCCCGACAACGAAACGATTCTTGCAACCTACAAGCGCTGTATGAACTACGCGGCGGAGCACGCGGACCGCATTGTGCTGACGGGGGACCTTGTCAATTACTATTCCCTTGCGAATTACAAGGTGATGGAGGATTACATCTTCCGTGCCGCCGAGACGGTGAACTCCGCGCTTGCGGGAAAGCTCCTGATGACCAGCGGAAACCACGATTGCACTTTCCCGAACGCGAAAAACGACCTCACGCGGTACGAAAGCTACCACAAAACCATGGAGGACCTCTACACGAAATACGGGGTCGACCTCGAATACACCTCACAGGTGATTGACGAGCGGGTGATGCTGGTTGTGCTGGACAACGCGAGTTGGTACGATGTCCGTTCGGCGCGGTTTACCGCGAACCAGCTGGCAAAGCTGGAGCGGGACATCACGCTGGCGCGCGAAAAGGGCTATGTGATGCTGCTGTTCGGGCACGTCCCGCTTCCCACCAAAAATTCGGCGGGGCACAGCTACTATGTCGACTACGATGCAAACGCCTACACCGACCCGACCTCAAAGGCGGTTTACGACCTGATTACCAACAGCGCGGATGTGGTGAAGGGCTACTTCACGGGGCACAACCACGGGGACGAGTATCTGGAAATCATCGCCAAAACGCCCGATGGCAAGCCCGCCTTCATCCCGCAGTACGTCCTGCGCGATATGAATCGGGAACAAGAAGCGGGAACGGGCGAGATGACCCGTATCATTCTGAAATAAGACGACAAGGGAAGAAACGACCATGAAAACCCTATTTACAGAGGTTCGGCTCGGGGAGCGCCTTCAGGCACCGTTCGATTTGGTCCACGCCACCGACACGCATCTTTCCTACGGGGACGCGCGCGATGGCGAGAAGAAAATCAAGCACGCAAAGGGGCGGACCGAGGTATTCGGAGGACAGCAGGAAATCCGGCTGACCTACGCGGAGGCAACCGCGCGGGCACTGAAGGCTCCGATTGTCCACACGGGCGACCTGATTGACTTTGTGTCGCAGGCGAATCTGGACCGCGCAAAGCGATTCTTTGACGAAAACGACGTGGCGCTGGTCACGGCGGGCAATCACGAATTCGCAATTTACGTTGGGGACGGCGAAAAGGAGAACGCGGACTACCGCAACCGAAGCCTTGCAACGGTGCAGTCGTATTTTCCGAACGACATCCGCTTTTACGCCCGCGAGATGGGCGGGGTGAAGCTGATTGGCATCGATGACGGCTACTACCGCTTTGAGGCGTGGCAGCTGGAGCGCCTGAAGCAGGAGGCGGCGGACGGCGCGCCGATTCTGCTGTTCCTGCACAATCCAATCTACACGCCCGAGCTTCACGAGGCGCTGACGCACGGCAACCCGACCTGCTCGTATCTGGTGGGCGTGCCGGAGGAGCTGACCCGCCGTTACCCGCCCGACCGCATGGAGCAGCAGGCTGCCGATGCGGTGACATTGGAGACGGTTGACTATATCAAGTCCTGCCCGCAAATCCGCGCGGTGTTCACAGGACATCTCCATTGCGACGCGGAGACCATGCTGACCGACACCCTGCCGCAGTACATCACAAGCATGACAACGGCGCGGGTGATACAGGTCAGATAAGCGACCCCAAATTCTACCGGTATCAATTAAAAAAGGGAGGATACAACCATGAAGAAACTGATTTCCGTTCTGCTGATTCTCGCAATGCTCGCGGCGATGATTCCCGCCACATTCGTAGCAACCTCGGCAGAACCCGCAACCTCGACACCTTCGGGAAACTGGACCGATGAGGGGAACTATGACCTTTCTTGGGGTAATGCGCTAATCAGCGCGACCGCGACTGACAAAACATTGACAGTGGGTAACACGTACTACTCCATTTATCATGATTATGCTTCGTCGTGGGATAAAGCCAATGTATTTACAATAGATTCCGCAAAAGATTTGGCGGGTCTGGCGTATCTCTCCAATAAGGCAACGGGTGATATTTTCAGGGGTGATATCTTCTATATCACAGCGGACCTCGACCTTAGCGCGCACTATTGGGTTCCGATTAGCCAAAACTCGAAATTCCGTGGCAGTCTTATCGGAAAACTGAATGGTGAGGACGGCGGTGTTGCAACCATTACGGGTATGACGATTCAAGCTACCTCGGGTTCCGTTGGACTGGTTGGCAAATTCGGCGGTGACTGGATCGAAAATCTGAAACTTGTAAATGCCAAGATTAGCGCAACAAAATTCACTGTGGGGAGCTTTGTCGGTTGGCAGGCTGGCAATGTTGGCAGTGGAGTGATGTATGGTAAACGGCAGGGTGGCTATCGCAACCTGTATGCAGATACAGACATCGTGTTGACCTCGGGTGCGAGTGGCGACCAGTATGATGACGTCGGCGGTATTGTTGGTATCATCAACGATTGCAACACCGGCAACCTCCCGCCTATTATAACCAAGTGTGTCTTTACCGGAACGATTAGCGCGCCGTATGGGGATAATATTGGCGGCATTATCGGCTTGAGCCAGTACACTGGACAACTTGCTCCCGTGATTTCGGATTGCGTGGTTATTTCGGAAAAGCTGGAATTCGGTAAGGATTATATTAACGTAGAACACAACACGGGGCTTGGCGGTATTGCGGGTAATCTGTACTCCAACTCCGTGGGAGCGGAGCTGGATATTTCCACCGTAACGAATTGCTATGTAGCTGCTAAGATAGTGACTTTGGATGCTGACAATACAAGTAAACAGACGAATGTCGGTGGCATTGTCGGCGCAAGTTGCAGACAGGGCAAAACCTATACCAACTGCCAGTTTGACGGTATTATCGTGGGCGCGGCTACCTACCGCCGCACTGCGGGTATCCTCGGCAGAAGTTTGGTAAATACAACCTTTACAAATTGTGTGGTCAGCGGTATTGCGCTTGGCATGGACGAGAGCGGCAACCTGAACGCGTCCAGAGTGGGCGGAACAGGAGATGCTCCGACCGTAAACAATGTCTACACTTCTGCGAAAATGTCCTACTGCTGGAACAACAACATGGCAAACCAGATCGCCGCCGACACCGACCTTTCCGAGCTGCTTGCTCAGAAGGACACGGACGGCAACGCAATCTGGACCAAAGTAGAAGGCTCGCTTTACCCGATTCTTACAATCGCAAAGGACTACCTGAACGACGATAACAAGCATCTGTCGGTCGTGATGAGCGGCGCGGATTTCTCGTGGTTCAATCCCTCCGACACGGGTCGCACCAAGACCGTGACCAACGAGCGCGAGCTGTGGGCGCTGGAAAAGCTGTTGACCGCCGCAGGTTCGGCAAAGCAGTCCGACTTCCTGACCCTGCAAAAGATTAACGTCAAGAACGTGCTGGTCCCGATGCTGGATGACCTGTCCAACGACATGAAAGCCGCGCTCCTTGCTAAGACGGCGGCAACGACCGACACCGCGCAGGTGGTCAAGGTTTACGCGCAGACGAGCAAGGCGGCAACCGAGGACAGCAACAGCTACGCGGTCCGCTTTGTTGCCAAAATCAACGGCAACGGGTGGACGGGCGCAGGCTTCGATTTGCTGGTCAGCTACACCACCGCTGACGGCGTGAAGATGACCTCCAAGCTGACCGAGCAGGCAGTCAAGGTCTGCTACGAGAGCATTTCGGCGGGTGACGACAGCAAGACCGCACCCGAGGGGCATTACTTCATCGTGTTCGTTCTGGACAATATCCCCGCTTCCAACGGGAACATGACCTTCACCGTTGCCGCCTACGTAAACGGCACGGACGGCACGGTTTACGGAGACGCGGGTGTCATCACGTTTGACACGAACGGCGCAGTCGTCGCAGATTGAGAAAGGGAGGAGAAAACGATGAAAAACGGATATCAGACCCCTGCTTTTTGGATGATGGGACTTGCGGAGGAGGACATCCTCACGCTCTCCACGCAGAATTCCGCGAGCGACGCGGAGGTTGACAAGCTGGAATATATCAACATCAAGTGGTAAAAGCGGAAACGGACGGAGCGCTTCGGCACTCCGTCCGTTTTTGCACCTGCCCCGAGCAGAAAACTACAACAAACAGCATTTCCGACCATTGATTTTTCCGCCGCAGATTGCTATACTATAGGCGATAACGAAACGGTTTTTCGGTTTTCGATTTTTGCAAACCGAATGCCGTCCGCCCTCATCCGTCGCCTGCGGCGACACCTTCCCCCTCGA
>DJSQ01000156.1:0-3143 GCA_002438075.1 Clostridiales bacterium UBA6330 | reverse complement strand
CGAAGGGGAAGGCTATTGTGCGTGGCTCTTTCGTTTTTGCTGTGACATATAGATATCTAAACGCCGAAAGCACTCTTTTTGAAATTTTGCAGGACTTATGTAAGCCTTCCCCTTTGAGGGGAAAGGTGGCGCCGCAGGCGACGAATGAGGGCGAATTACAATAACCCGAGAGGAGAACAAAATGCTTTTGACAAAAGAGGAATGGCTGGCTCCCTTGCGCAAGTCCGTCAGCGAGCGGGATGCCTGCCTGTTGGATGCCGCCTATGAGGTCCTGAAGGGGAACACCATCCGCGAGAAAAACACGCCGTGGGGCGATGTCCCCGTCATTTCGCCGTGGTCGGGACCCTGCGCGGGCATCTGGAACTGGGATTCCGCATTCCATGCGATGGCGGTCTCGCGCTATGACACGGCGCTTGCGAAAAGCTGTATCGATGCGTTTATCAATTTTCAGCTTCCCACGGGGATGTTCCCCGATGTAATCCATGTTGACGGCAGAATCTGCGACAACTACGGCAAGCCGCCCGTGCTCCCGTGGGCAACGATGATTGTCTATTACCGTGACGGTGACCGCGCCTTCCTGCGGCGGTGCTATGACCGCTATGTGCGGAACGCGGCATTCTGGGAGGAGAACCGCCGGGACCGCGGGCTGTTCTTCTATTCCGCGCAACAGCACCCCGAGGCGGAGAACTACCTCCACCCGCGCTGGGAATCGGGCTGGGACAACTCCCCGCGCTGGGACGAATTCCCGATTCCCGACCTTTGGGCAATCGACCTCAACTGCTACATGGTGCTGTTCTACCGCGCCATGTCGGAGGCGGCGGAGCTACTGGGGGAGGAAAAGGGCATTTGGCTCGACAAGGCGGCGGCACTCGCCGAGCGGATGGAAGCGGAGCTGTTTGACCCCGCGCAGGGTGCTTATGCCGACCGCAACCGCAAAAACGGCAAATTCGTCACGGTCCTGTCACCCGCCTCGTTCATGCCGCTATACATCGGGACCGCTTCGCGCGAGCGTGCCGAAGCAATGGCGCGCCTTGCCGCCGACCCGAAGAAATTCTACCCGGGGATGCCGACCGTAACCTACGATTGCCCCGCGTACTCCACCGACTATTGGCGCGGGCAGACATGGCTGAACGTGGCGTTCTTCGCCTATAAAGGGTTGTACGATTACGGCTTCACGAAGGTCGCGGAGGAGATACGGGAATTTATCCTGTCGATGGTCTATGACGGACTGTCGCGCGGCATTTCGGAAAACTACGATTCGATTGCGCGCCGCGGACGGTTCAATAATTCCTTCTCATGGAGCGCCGCATTCGTGATGGAGTTTATTCTCGAGCGGTAAAAAACGCCTTGCCTGTGTTTGATTACAGGCAAGGCGTTTTGTCTTGGTGGAAAGTTTTCGCCCGCCTTTTTCAAAAGGCGGCGCAGGTCGAGGGCGCGTAGCCCTCGTCGCGCTCCGCAGAGCGCGAAATTCTTCTTTTACGGCGCTTTCTTTTTTGCAAAGCTTTTTTCTTTGCGCCTACATGGTCAAAGAAAAAAGCGTGAAACAAGGTTGCACTTTTTTGGGGGAAATAATTACCTTGCCTGCATTTGATTACAGGCAAGGCGTTTTGTGTTATCGTATTACGACATTTCCGCCGCCATGCGGCAGAAGCGGGTGGCGGGCTGGGCCTCGCCGTCCACCTGAATCGGGACGGGCTCGGTGTAGCAGACCTCAATCCGATTGCCGCACAGGACCGTGACGTTGTTCCGATACTTTTCCGCCCGTCCGTCGGCGAGCGCACGGAGGATGCGCACGGCGCGCCATCTGCCCGCGTCATGCAGAATCATGACCGAAATCCGACGGTCGGCGCAAAGGCGGTTCTGTCTCGGGGTCGGCATAATGCCGCCGCAGAATTTGCCCTGCGTTGCGGGGACAAGCCAGACCTTGCGATAGGCGTGCGGAACGCCGTCCACGGTTACGGTGATATCGGTCGGACGGCTGGGGAGCCGCGGGAGCCTGCCTCTGCCGACCGAGCCGCCAACGGAGCCGGAGGAACTGCCGACGAAGTTGCTGACCCCGTTGAGGACGCGCAGGGAGCCGCGCTCGGTCTGCACGGTGGGCAGGTTCCGCAGGTAGCGGTTGATGCGCACGGGCGGATCGCCCGACTGCCGCCCGATGTCGTGCCAGAAGTCGTTATGCTGTCCCGTGGGGTAGTAGTAGATATCGTGGCGGAGCGGCTTGGCCCCAATGCCGTTGATGAAGTGCGCGAGGGTGCCGTCACCGCCCGCAATCAGGACCGCGTCCTGCGGCGCGATTTTTGCGAGAAAGGAGGAGTAGCTATCGATTTCGGTGATGTCGTAAAAGCGCATTTCGCAATCCTGCAACACGTCGGGCAGGTGCATGGCGCGCTCGGTCCCGTTGCCGCCTCCTGCCAATGGGTTGTAAAGGATGCGGTACTGTTTCATTTTTGGGCGGTCTCCGTTCCGGTGGGCTTTTTCTTGCCGTGACCGAACAGGTTGAACTTCGATTCCGTTCCCTCAACGAGCCGCCCGATGTTCGCTTTATGCCGCCAGATCAGCAACAGAACCGACACGGCGCAGATGGGCAGGACCGCCGCATGGGAGGTTCCGAGAAAGCCCAGCGCAATGACAAACGCGATGCCCGCGCTGATGGATGCGAGCGACATGAATTTGACGGTGAACAGCAGGAGCAGGAACACGCCGACGGCGATCAGTCCCGCGCGCCAGTCCACAAACCAGATGGACGCGAGCCACACCATAACGGTCTTACCGCCCTTGAAGCGGTACCAGACGGGGTAGGCGTGTCCGAGCATGGCGAACAGTGCGCCATAGGCGGCTCCGAGCTGGAAGTTGCCCCACGCGTAGCGGACGAGGTATCCCGCAAACACGCAGGCGAGGATGCCTTTGCAGAGGTCGAGCAGAAAGACGAGCCACGCGAATTTCCACCCGTAGACGCGCTTGAAGTTGGTGAACCCCGGATTCTTACTCCCCTGTGTGCGGATGTCCTGCCGATAAATCATTTTCGACAGCAGGATTGCGGGATTCACCCCCGCGACAAGGTAGGGGACGATTGCCGAAAGTACAAATGCTAAGATTTTCATGTGTGTTCCTTTCTAAAGAGATAAGACCTCGGGGCTTTGCCC
>DJSQ01000168.1 GCA_002438075.1 Clostridiales bacterium UBA6330 | reverse complement strand
GCAGGCGGGATCTCGGCACCCGAGTAAGGGCGAACACCTACAGCCAACCAACGGGCATAATCCCAGAACAACCACCTACGGCGTTCAGTCACTCTCGGCACCCGAGTAAGGGCGAACATACATCCATTTCCCGCAATGTAAGGAAAGCATACGCGCGTATGAATTCTTTTCGTTGCCGTAAATACCCGAAACAGGAGAATCCAATGGAAAACCAACTGATTATTTATCCCGAATTCGATGAACGCATTGAGCGGGACTACCTCTATCATGTCAGCGTGACGCAGGGGACGCGCACCGAAACGCTTCCCGTTTACAACCACACCGAGGACAGCCGCGTCAACCGCAACCCGCTTGACGGCAGACGCGCCGACGAATTCCGTCGGTTCTCCACCTTCGCGTTTGCGGGGGAGGGCGTGCGCGTGGACGTTCGGGTCGGGTGCGATTTCCGCAGCTACGAGGTCATGCCCGCGCGGAAGCACTTCCGCCACAGCTTCAGGGACGGGGTCATTTCGGTCTATCTGGACCGCCCCGACTATGTGGTCATCCGTCTGGACGGCGGGGACCACACCGACCTTGCCATTCTTGCGGACGCGCCCGAAGCCGAGCTCCCGCGCGAGGGCGAAAAGACGATTGTGGTTGACCGCTGGCAGGAGGTGGAGGGCGGGGTCCTGACGCTCACCGAGCCGCACACCACCGTTTACATCCCTGCGGGCGCGGTCCTGAACGCGCGGATACAGGTGCTTGCCGACGACTGCCGCATCATCGGGCGTGGCGCGATTGTGGACCCCGTGGGGGATATCTACCGTTACAGCGCCGCCGAGCTGGACACGGGCGGGGTGATACTGATAAAGAGCGTCAACCGCACGTTGGTTGACGGCGTTCACCTTCTGGATGCAAAGGCGTTCAACCTTGAGGTCATCGGCACATGGGCGGAGGTCTGGGCAACCGACAATCTGGTGCGGAATGTCAAAATTCTCTCCACGCAGATGTCGAGTGACGGCATTACCTTCTGCTACTACGCAAGGAATTCCCGCGCGGAGCATTGCTTTGTCTATTGCGGCGATAACGCGCTGGTCTATGAGGACTACGCGCACTATCGGGATGTCACCGTCGGCACCACCTGCAACGCGCTTTATCCGCAGACCGATGTCGAGGGCTCCTCGGCGGAGGATATCTACGTATTCCGCGCCGATGAGGGCTTGATTAACGTCACAATGGGCGGCGAAAACGGCATCACGCGGTCGCAGGACCACACCATTCGCAACTTTTCCGCCGTGGATATCACCTTTACACCGTATTTCCTGTTTGTGGAGCTTCCGAAGTCGAACCCTGCGGTTACCATCGGCGAGGGGCTGACGGTGGAGAATGTCTGGCTGCGGAAGCTTTCCGACACGCGGACCTGCGATTTCTATCGGAACATCGCGGCAGGGGATTACAAGATTACGCTGAAGAACTGCTCCGTGGACGGCAAACTGCTGCGGGAGATTACCCCCGAGACAACGGGCGGCGCGGTGGTCCCCGCAGGGCACAGCTTCCGCTGTCTGTCCGATGCGGATTTTGACCCCTGCATTCCGTCCGCGCGGGAAACGGTGGACTACAAAAACCAATTGAATGTGTACATCGGGCATTGGCAGATTTTTTTCCCCGCACCGGTCCGATATGAGGGGATTGAGATTTTCCTGCCCGCCGAGACCCTGCGGCGCGAGCTCCGCACCGATTGCATGGCGGAAACCGTCCTGCGCGATGGGGTTGCATATGTCGGTCTTTCCGACCTGACGCGGAGCGGGATGGCAAAATCGATTGACATGATAAGAAATCGCCTGCTCCTGACCCCGAACGACCCCTGCGGCAATCTGCTCCCGCCCGACAGCGGGATTGTCTCGAAATATACCGAGTATATCTGCTACGCCTCGCATCTGGTTGCGTTGCGCGAGGATGGGGAAACGGTCCTTCGTGTCATCAACACCTTCCACCACAAGAGCGTGGGGCTTTTTCGCCTGATTGGGGAGGAGGTCCGAAAGTACGGCGCGGGGACCTATCGGCTGGACTTTGAGGTGCGCTCGCCCGAGGAAAAGCCGATTCGCGCGGCGATTGACTACAGCAACCGCGCCGCCGCAGAGCAGTGCTTCCCGCTGACGGCGGACTGGAGCGCCCGCTCGCTGGAGGTGACGGTTGACGAAGCGGACCTTGACGAGCCGAAAATCGCAATCATCATCAGCGGAAACGGGGACTGCGCGGTTGAGGAATTCGACGTGCGGTGCCTGTCCCTGACGAAAATCGACTGAAAACCGAAAACCGAGAACCGAGAACTGAAAACGGAGGATTTGCCATGAAAAATCAAACGATAAAAGCAATTGCATTCCTGCTTGGGCTTCTGATGTTGGTCTCCTGTGCGCTGGTCAGCTGCCGCGGCGGCGGAGAGGAGAAGCCGAACACGACAGCCGAAACCAAGCCGAGTGGCTACACGGACGGGACCGATGACGGAAACGGTGACACAGAGCCTTCCACGCTGGTCGTTTACCCCGAATTTGACGAGCGGATTGCGCGGGACTATCTCTACACGGTCAGCGTGACGCAGGGGGACAAAACCGCGACCCTGCCTGCTTACAACCATACAATGGCGAGCCGCACCACGCGGAGCCCGCTGGACACCTCGGCGGACGAATATCGCCGCTTCTCCACCTTTGCCTTTGATGCAAGCGGCGGGGGTGTGCGCGTGGACATTCGGGTCAACACCGATTTTGAAAGCTATTCGGTGATTCCCTCCGCAAAGAAATTCAAAAAACAGTTCTACAAGGGCGTGATTTCGGTCTACCTCGATAAGCCCGATTACTTCATGATTCGCCTCAACGACAAGGACAGCACCCTGCTTGCCGTGTTTGCCGACGAGCCCGAGAGCGAGGTTCCCGTCAAGGGACCCAACACAATCGTTGTGGACGGCTGGCAAGAGGAGGAGGGCGGCGTTCTGGAGCTGAACCAAAAGGGGACCACGCTTTACATCAAGCCGGGCGCGGTGCTGAACGCGCGCATTCGGATTACTGCCGACAATTGCCGTGTCATCGGGCGTGGCGCGGTTGTGGACCCCTTCGGCGACATTTACCGCTACGATAAGAAGGAGCTGGGCGATGTCAGCGGGATGCTGTATATCCGCAACGCAAGCAACGTGAAGATTGACGGCGTGCATATGCTGGATTCCCGCGGCTTCAACATCTTCGTGCAGGGCATCTGGGGGCGGACCTATGCAAAGGAAAACCAAGTGACCAACACCAAATTGCTTTCCTCGCAGATGACGAGTGACGGGCTGTCCTTCAACTATTACAATCGGAACACGCTGGCGGAGCACTGCTTTGTTTACTGCGGCGACAATGCGCTGGTGTACGAGGATGAGGTCCACTACAAGGATATTCTGGTTGGGACCACCTGCAATGCGCTCTATCCGCAAACCGATGTCCGCAATTCCTCGCTGGAGAATATCTATGTCTTTCGAGCGGATGAGCACATTATCAACTGCGAGATGAACGGCTCCAACAACCAAACGCTGATTGACAATAGCACGATAACCAACCTCTATGCTTTGGATGTGACCTATACGAACAGCTTCCTGACGATTGAGAACATCACGAATCCTGCGGTTCCCGCAAACGGCGGGTTTACCATCAAAAACGTGTATCTGCCCGATATTGACGGCATTCGGGCGGTGTTCTATCAGAACCTTGCAACGGGGAACTATCAGGTGAATCTGGTGAATGTCTCGGTTGATGGGGTCTTGGTCCCATCAATTACCCCGAATCGGAACACCTATGCGGGCAATTATGGGGGGTATGTTTTCCCCGACCGCAATTGGGGCTGGATCGGGTACCCCGATACGCATGAATTCACCTACAGCACGACCGATGATTTCAACGCGGGCATCAAGAAGCACAAATCGGTTATCAACTACAAAAACGACCTCAATGTCCTCATCGGCGCATGGCAGGTGTTCTATGCCGCTCCCGTGCTCCGCGAGGGAAGCGACATCCTGCTGCCGTATGAGCAGACGCAACGCGAGCTGCGCACGGGCAAGACGGCGGAAACGGTCCTGCGGAACGGCATTCCGTATGTCTCCGTTTCGGCGCTGGTCTCTGCGGGCATGGCAAAGGAAGTCCGAACCGATGGGAACCGCCTGATTCTGACCCCGAACAGCACGGGTGGCAACCTGCTCCTGCCCGACACGGGAATTCTTTCTCGGTTTACCGAAATCCGCGCGGGGCATATGGAGCTGACGGCAAAACGGGAGAACGGTGTAACGGTGATTCATGTCACGGCAAACGCGGGAAAGACCGATGTAACGGGCATTCATTGCCTGCTGAACGAGGCGGTCAAAAAGTATGGCGTGGGGACCTACCGCGTGACCTTCAAGGCGAAGTCCGATGAGAGCGTACCGCTCACGGTGTCGATCGGCTACGGCTTGGAGTCGGTGACGCTCAAGTCGGGAACCGTTACGGCAGGGACCGAGTGGACGGCGGGCAGTCTGGAATTCAGCGTTGCCGCCAACCTGCTGGAGCAGCCGCAGCTTCGCCTGACGATTACAGGTGCATGGGCAAAGGACCTGATGTTTGATCTGACCGATATCAGCCTGATTAAAATAAATTGAAAATCGGAAATGGAAGAAACCATGAGTGACAAGAAGATCGGAATTTCGATCGGGATTTTACAGGAAATTTACGGAGACAGAGGGGCGCTGGAGATTGCCGCCCGCATCGGCGCGGATTCGGTGGACTTTGCAACGCACCGCTTTGACAAGCGGGTCTGGGACTACCGCGAGCCGACCTCAATCTACGCGCAGGGGGACGAGGCGGTTGTGGCGTACTTTACCGACCTGCGCAAATACGCCGAATCGCTGGGGCTGATCATCGGGCAGACCCACGGGCGCGGCGAGGGCTTTCTCGGCAACAGGGAAGCGGATGACGCACAGGTGGAGAACGCGCGGCTGGACCTGCTGGCGGCAAGCACGCTTGGGGCGAAGGTTTGTGTCATCCACAACCCGACCTCGATTCATCACGGACCGAACCCCGCCCCCGTGATGATGCGCGGGCTGAGCTTTGACCAGTTCACGCGGATGCTCCCATACGCGGCAAAATACCGTGTGAAGCTGGCAACCGAGACCTTCGGGGACGCGGTGCAGTACGATTGCGTGGACTTCTTCGGAAATCTCGATGAATTCATGAATGTGAACGAACGCATCCGCCAAGCGAGCGCGTACCGCGATTGGTTCACCGTTTGCATGGACACGGGACACACCAACAAGGCAAGCCGCTTCGGGTTCCCCAAGCCCCCCGAGGCAATCCGTCGGCTGGGGTCGGACATCACGGTCCTGCACCTCAACGACAATGACACGCTGACCGACCAGCACAAGATTCCCATGACGGGAACCATCGATTGGGCGGACACCATGCGGGCGCTGGAGGACATCGGCTACAACGGCATCTACAATATGGAGCTGAACCTGCGGCATTTCGGGAGCGGCTTTGAGATTGAGACCGCCGCGTTTGCCGTCAAGGTCATGCGGCATATGCTG
This sequence comes from Clostridiales bacterium UBA6330, assembly GCA_002438075.1. Classification (GTDB taxonomy): domain Bacteria; phylum Bacillota; class Clostridia; order Oscillospirales; family CAG-272; genus UMGS1865. Next base: position 8,253 of record DJSQ01000168.1, on the reverse strand, counting down.
GGGAGGAGCTGACGGGATGCGGCTTGAATGGGAGGACCGTATCAACGAACTGCTGGAGCGGATGACCCTGCGGGAGAAGCTGGGGCAATTGACACAGGCGGAAACCGTGAAGGCGGACCGTGCGGAGGAATTGCGCGAGGCGGTCCGCCGCGGCGAGGTCGGCTCGATTCTGATGTCGGTCGGCTCCACGGCGGGGAACACGCCGCAGGGGGAGATTGATGTCTCCTTTTACAACGAGCTACAGCGGATTGCGGTGGAGGAGGGTCCGCACGGCATCCCGTTGCTCTTCGGCAGGGATGTGATTCACGGGCACAGGACCGTTTACCCGATTCCGCTTGCAATGGCGGCAGCCTTTGACCCCGAGCTGGTGAAGCACTGCTACCGCGAGATTGCGGAGGAGGCGGCAAACGACAGCGTGCATCAGTCCTTTGCCCCCATGCTGGACCTCTCCCGCGACCCGCGCTGGGGACGCATCATCGAGGGCAGCGGCGAGGACCCGTATGTCGGCGCGCAGATGGCGAGAGCCGTTGTGGAAGGCTTTCAGGGCGATGGGACCGACCGCGCGGGGAGCGTGTTTGCCTGCGCAAAGCATTTCGTCGGCTATGGCGCGGCGGAGGGCGGGCGCGACTACTGCCACACGGAAATTTCGGATTACGGGCTGTACAATTTCTATCTGCCCGCGTTCCGTGAGGCAATCGAAGCGGGCGCAACCACGGTGATGTCCTCCTTCAACGACCTCAACGGCGAGCCCGTCAGCGCGAGCCGCCACTGCCTGACCGAAATTTTGCGGGAAAAGCTCGGCTTTGAGGGGATGGTCGTTTCCGACTATGCCGCAGTTCATCAGTTGATTCGCAACGGCGTGGCGGCGGATGATTGCGAGGCGGCGGCACTGGCGCTTGAAGCGGGGGTCGACATGGATATGGCGGACTTCTGCTACCTGAACGAGGGTGAGCGGGCGGTCCGCGAGGGGCAGCTTTCGGAGGCGGCGGTCGACCTTGCCGTGCGGCGGGTCCTGCGGGTCAAATTCGCAAAGGGACTGTTTGAAGCGCCGTATTGCGAGCGTCGGACGTTTGACCTCGGTGCACACCGCAAAAGCGCGCGGACGCTTGCGGGGGAGGCGGCGGTGCTCCTGAAAAACGAGGGCGGTCTGCTTCCGCTGGCGAAGGACACAAGCCTGCTTCTGGTCGGCGAGGGCGCAGAGGAGCGTCGGGGACTGCACGGAAGCTGGTCGCTGGACGGGGACCCGTCCAAGACCGCAAACTTCTGCGAAGCTATGCGGGAAAAGGTGACGCGCCCCGAGCTGTTGTGCTACGACCGCAATTGCGAATCGAATCGGACCGATGCGGAGGTTGTGGTGCTTGCCTTTTACGAGGACCACTACAGCACGGGGGAGAATGCCTGTATTTCCGATATTACAATCTCCGATTACGAACGCTTCCTTCTGCGGCGCGCAAGGGCGCTCGGAAAAAAGCTTGTCGGCGTGTTCTTTTACGGCAGACCGATTGCCATGCAGGGGATTGCGGAGCAGTTTGACGCGATTCTGTATGCGTGGCACGGCGGCTGTGAGGCGGCAAGCGCGGCGGCGGACCTGCTCTTTGGGGACCGTTCCCCCTCGGGCAGAACGCCCGTCACCTTTCCGCGTCTGGCAACGCATCTGCCGCTCTATTACAATTGCTATTCAAGCGGGCACGAGGTCAACTCCTATTACGGGGAGAGTATGCCCGGGGGCTATCGGGACAGCCTTGCGTCTCCCTACTATCCGTTCGGCTTCGGCCTGACCTATGCGCGCGTGCGTTACGGTGCGCCAAAATGTGAGGAGCCGCCCCTGACGGTGCGGGAGCTTGAAGCGGGAAAGACCTTTCCCGTCACGGCGGAGGTGGAAAACCTCGGCGGGCGTGACGCGGTGGAGGTCGTACAGCTTTACCTTCACGACAGGGTTGCGCGGATGTGCCGTCCGCTGCGGGAGCTGAAGGGCTTTCGGCGGGTGCCGCTCCGTGTGGGAGAGCGGAAAACGGTCACGTTTGAAGTCGGCGCGCACGAGCTGATGTACTACGGCAAAACGGGCGAGCCTGTTTTGGAGGCGGGCGAATTTGAGGTGTTCGTTGGCGGTGACTGCCTGACGGACAACGGCGTGACCGTGCGGCTCCTGTAAGCGCGGCGGGATTCATTTGTCGGTCCGACCGAAGGCTTCGGTCGTATCATAAATATTTTAACGGAGGATGGATATGAAAATCAAAATTTTGGCAATGCTGTTGGCTCTGCTTATGTGTCTGTTGCCGCTTTCCGCCTGCAAGGGCAAGGGGAACGGGGACGAGACGCGGGAAACAATCGATCTCGACACAAGCGACGGCTACGACTACGGAAGTCTGGACTGCGAGGGGAAGGATTTTACTTTCCTGCAATGCGATGAAAACTATTGGGGCATGAAAACCGCGCTCGCGCCCGAGGCGGGCGAGACGGGAGACGAGGTAACCGATGCGGTGTATTCGCGGAACGTCAAGGTGGAAACGATCTACAATGTGGTCATCAAGTGCATCAATCGGGACATCTACGAAACGGGCGAGTTCGTCAGAACCCAGTGCTTCGGCGGGGACAGCTCGGTCGATGCGGCTTTTGTGTTGGGTTGCTCGGTTGCAACGCTGATTGGGGAGGGCTTGCTCAACGATTTCTCCGAGATGAACGACGTGCAGATTTACGAGCCGTGGTGGGGGCAGAAGATTCGGGAGGCATCGCAGTTCGGCGGCTCCTCCACGCTGTACTACGCGCAGAGCGACATTTCGGTCACGGCATTTGAGCTGACATGGTGCGTTGCCGTCAATCTGGACCGCATCACCACGCTGGATATGGAGGACCCCTACGAATTAGTCAGAGGCAAGCAGTGGACGATGGAAAAGCTGTTTGAGATGGCGGAGGACGGGATGCAGCCCAACACCGACAACTCCTTTACCTATTCCGAGGACACGGACTGCATCCTCGGCTTTGTGACCTACAACAACTTTGCCGCCGCGGGACTGAACGGCGCGGGCTGCTTCTTCACGCAGAAGGACGATATCGGAAATCCCACCTTCACGGGCGAGGGACAGAAGTTTTTGGAGGTGGTCGAGCGCTATGCAACGGCGTTCCACACCCCGGGCAAGCTGGTCCACGCGCAGGAGGACGGCTTCCACTATGAGGACATCTTTGCCGCAAGGCGCGCTCTGTTTGCGGGGATTGAAATCAAGGCAACCTCTGCCTTCCGCGCGGCGGGCATCCATTACGGCATTCTTCCCGTTCCGCTGTACGATGAAAAGCAGACGACCTACTATTCCAATGTCAACTACCTCGCGCCCCTGCTCGTGATTCCCAACACGAACAAGGACGGCGACAAAACGGGCAGAATTCTGGATACGATGGCATACCTGAGCTACAAGGACCTGCTTCCCGTGTACTACGACAGCAGTCTGTCCTATAAGTCGCTCGGAACGCCCGATTCGGTGGAGATGCTGAACATCATCCGCGACACCAGATGCTTTGAAACGGGTCTGCTGTACGGCTGGACGATGGACCTTTATACCGAGGTGCGCTACATCTTCTGCGGTCTGACCGCGGGAACAAGCGCATCGTCGGCGATCGGCTCTTACCGCGATGCGATTATTCAGGAGCTGAACGACTACGTTACGAAGCTGAAATAAGAAGCGAAAAAACGCCCCCGAAGCCGATTGGCTTCGGGGGTGTTTGGGGTTTAGCTTTCTTCGATTCGGATTACAACGCCCGCTTCCGAGGTGTCGTTTGCGGGCTGTGCCTCTGCTCCGATTTCGCGGATGCACTGCCCGCGGATGACGAGCCGTCCGTCCGTATGCAGGACGGCATCGGTGATGTCATAGGCGGTCTCTCCCGCAAGGTCCTGCATGAGGACGGTACAGCTGTTGGGTATCTCTCCGCACAGAATCAGCTCGCGGTAATCCCCGAAGGCGGCAACCGTGCGGGAATCTCCGATATCGAGCGTGACCGCACAGCGCGGAATTCCGTAGCTTCTGCCCTCGGTCCTGCCGAGCGTTGCGACCGAGCAGGCACCGTTCGGGTTCCTTGCCGCAACGGTGAATGGTACGCGCCCGTTCTCGTCGGGCGTGACCGTTGGCAGGTCGCACCCGCGGGAGATGCGCGCGGGGGCGGAGACCGAGCAAAGCGTTTCGTGAACGCCGCCGAGCAGGGGATTGGTCAGCCACCAAGCCTCAATCTCCTCCTCGGGCTTCTCAAAGCGCCAAGTATCGCGCAATTCGGCGGGGTCGATGTGAACCGCGCCCGTTCCGACTCCGAAGGCGGGGGCAATCCGATGCCAGCGGACCGCGCGCGTGATTTCCTGCATTTTGGTTTTCAGATTCCTGTGGCACGCGGGGAAGGACATATCCGCCCGCCCATCTGGGAACGCGCCCGCCATCGGGTGCCGCATAATGCCCATGGTAAAGCCGCCCGCCGCCGCGATGTATGCCTCGTCCTCGCAGTTCAACAGCCCCGCATAGCCCACCGCCGCGCGGCTGTTCGGCAACAGCTCCTTCAGCTTCCGCAGGGTCATGGGGATGGAGAGAATAGCGGGAACGTCGTAGGTGCGGTAAACGTCCGAATAGGGGAGGACCGACGGCGTGATGGCGTGCTCGATTGTCAGGTGCGGGGCGAATTGCCTGCCGAGGTCGGTCAGAAGCCTGCGGAATTCCGCATCGTCCGCCCGCTTTCCCCAGTCCACCTTCCAGTAGGCGAAGCCCGAGACATCCGCATCCGCCAGACGCTCGGTCCAGTACTGCTTGATTTCCTCCGCATCGGTGAGGGTATGCGGGGCTTCCTTCGCGCAAATCCAGCCGCCCAGCCCCTTCCAGCCGAGCGCGCGCATCCGTTCAACCAGCCGCCCGAGGGCTTCCCGATTCGGGACATTGCCCCGCGTTGCCTCGGGGAATTTTCCGCTGTCAAGAAGCAGACTGCCATAGCGGGTGCTGTCGCCGTCACGCGGCACATCCCAGCTGTCGTCCATTACGAACAGCAGGTCGCGGCGGGCATCCCGATAAAAGGAACTCCAGCCGAACGGGTATTCTTCGCCGAACAGCGCCTCCTCGCCAAGCACCCGCCGTTGCGCCTCGGGCTTGCCGTCCGAGGTGGCGTAAAGCTGGGTCTGCCATGTGCAGGTATAGTCGGGGGAGGGGTTCGGGCAATCGGGAATCAGGCTACGTGGGGTTCGCTTCATTGGGGGTCTCCTTTGTCGTTGCCGCCCCCGCCGCTGTTGCCGTGCCCGCTCCGGTGGTTCTTGTATTCGGTGGGGGTACAGCCGTAAATGTTTTTGAAATGGCGCAGGAAGCTGCGGTTGCTCTTGAAGCCCGATTCCAGCATGACGGTCTCCACGGTCATTTTGGGGTTGGTGTTGAGGAGCCGTGCCGCCTCCAGCGCGCGGGTGCGCTCGATGTAGCTGATGATGGAGACGTTCATCGTCTTTTTGAAGTGATGGGCAAGGGTTTTCTGATAGCAACCCATTTTCTTGCAGATATCCGCCGTGGTCAGGTCATCGCGGAAGTTGTTTTCGATGATGCGGACCGCGTCCGCAACGAGCGAGGAAATGCGGTGGCGCTCATGCAGTCCGCAATGGTTGATGAGCAGATTGACCAGATAGGAGCTGAGAAAATGCAGTTGTGTTTCGCGGTAGCGCTCGGTCATGGTCTGCATCGGCTCGCCGAATACGTTGCGGCTGTGCACGATGTTCTCCATGATGCGCAGGGTGCTCAGAAACGGCTTATCCCCGATATCGTCCACAATGGGGTCACGGAAGCTGTTGACGTTGAAAATGGACTCGAATTCGCGGAAATAGCGGCGGGGGACCAGACAGACCATGTATTGCCCGTTCCGCAGATTTTCGTAGTAGTGCGTGGAAAAGCAGGAGACGGCGCAGAGCTGACCCGCGCTCAGGTGGTAGGTCTCGCCGTCAATGTGCGCGATCGCGTCGCCGTCCAGCACATAAATCAGCTCCATGCAGTTGTGAAAGTGCCTCTTCACGCCAACGCGCGTTTCAACGGCAATATAGAAAATGTTGTTTCTGTCCCGATCGTATTCGTAAATGTACATAATTTTCCTGTTTCCGTTCCTGTTTTTTATATCCACAATCATTATACCACGCGTGGGACAGTTCGTCAAGGGAAAAACGGAAATTGCCACCAAACATACGGATTTTGCTATTGTCTTTCCCTTCGGATTGCTGTATAATGGGGATGGAAAAAGTCGCACGGGTCGGTCAAACTGCAACAAGGAGGTTTGGAATCACGTTCCCGTACTGTTGAACATTCCCCAATCGTGCGGTAAAATTCCGAAAAAACCAAACAAAAAACGGAGGAAGACCATGAAAAAATTTCTTGCTGTTCTGCTGATGCTATCCCTGATTTTGGCAATGCTGATTGTTCCGACAGCGGCGGAGGATGCCGTCAGCAGCACCTTTAACCCGAATGACGCAAATCCCACCATTTCTACGGCTGACGATTACATCGCGTTCTTCCATTCGGTCTACACCGAAAAGAACACCTACGCGGGAAAGACAATCACCATGCTGCATGACATCACGCTGAATGACACGACTGCGGTGGACTGGTTCGGCAAGGAAAACACGGTGCGCCTCTCCACCGACAAGGATGCTTGGGCATGGTTCAACGGCACCTTTGACGGCGGCAACCACACCCTGCGCGGCGTGATTGTGGAGGGAACCTTCCGCATGAACGACGTTCCCTGCGGTATCTTCCCGTATGCGATGAATGCGACCATTAAGAACCTGACGGTTGACGGCTTTTTTGTTTGCAGTACCAATGTTGACCGTGCGCCTATTTTCGGTCAGGCGGGCATCGGCGGTTTGATCGGACACGCAAAGAAGAACATCACCGTGGACAACTGCACGCTGAAAAACGGCTACATTACCTCTGTCGAGGGCGGCAAGGGCGCGATGGGCGCGCTGATTGGTGCTTACGATGGGGAGATGGATGAGGCGGAGCGGAAATCGGGCAAGAAGATGACGCTTTCCGTGACCAACACCACGGTTGAAAACAGTGTGATGCTGATTAAGGGTGACAGCGAGGTTGAGTATGAGGGCGGTCTGATTGGATACGCGGAAGGCAACTTTGCAACACATCCCACGATTTTTGACCTCTCCGCATCCAAAATCCAGCCGAGCGGCTCTATGGACGAGAATATCACGCTCAAGCCGATTGGTCTGTACCGCTTCAAGGGCTCCGACGACCCCACAATGGGCGCGACGTGGACGTTGAAAAATGTCAGTACGGACTATGAGACCGAGATTGAAATGGATTCCACGGTTGCCGCGGATGTGGAGTTTGATAACGACGGAAAGCCGTGGTCCTATCACGGCTGTACCGACGAATTCAACGAATCCCTTCTCAACAGCGAATGCTATGGTTCAAAATACCGTGACCTGCCGTCCTTTACGGTTACATGGTCCGTGAACGGCGTTTCCACAACCGAGGTTTACCGGAAGGGCGCGTTCCCGAGCTTCAAGGGGAGCACCGATAAGCCGATGACCGATGATCAGCTGTTTGTATTCAAGGGCTGGTCCCCCGAATTGACCCACGTGGTTGCAGATGTAACCTATACCGCAGAGTATGGCGTATTCGGCAAGGTAAAGGTGACGTGGATTGTGGACGGCGTGGAGACGGTGGAGTACTACCAGAAGGGCGAGACTCCCAATTTCAAGGGCGAAACGCTCAAGGAGCAGGACGAGCGGCACGTGTACACCTTCACGGGCTGGGACAAGGAAATCACCGAGGCAACCGAGGATGTGACCTACACGGCGCAGTACGAGACGAAGGCGAAGCTCAAGATTACGTGGGTGATTGACGGCGTGGAGACCGTTGAAACCTATCTGGAAGGCGTGAAGCCCTCCTACAAGGGCAAGCCCACCAAAGCGGAGGACGATGACTACACCTACAAGTTCCTCGGCTGGGACAAGGAGCTGGTAGCCGCGACCGAGGACACGACCTACACGGCGGTGTTTGATAAGATTGCCAAGAATCCCACAAGCGGAGAGGACGAAAAGAAGGGCGGTTGCGGAAGCAGCATCTCTGTCGGTTTCGTTTCGCTGATGGTGATTGGCATGGCGGGCGCGTTCGCGTTCCGCAGAAAGCACGATTGAGAGATTGAAAGAGCTAAGGGAAAACTTCTTTGCGGAAGTTTTCCCTTGTGTGTTCGGTAATGTTCGCCCTTACACGAGTGCCGAGATTCCGCCTGCCGGCGCCCCTT
>DJSQ01000183.1 GCA_002438075.1 Clostridiales bacterium UBA6330 | reverse complement strand
CTGTCTGTCTGTCAAGGCATTGTACATGACCCGCGCCCTCCTGTCAAGTGGATTTTGTAAACCTTTTGTGCCTTATTGCACAAGGAAAGCAAGCCTTTTCACAGCTTCTGTGGTCATTATACCACATTTTCGTTTTCCTGTCAATCATCGGCGCAAAGATTGATAAATGCTCGGTATCGCAACCGTTTTCGCTCATATCATTCGATTTTTGTGAGCATTTCCGATCATTTCGTCCCCAAAAGCGTCTCGCCTTCCACTGCAAGGAGCGGTGCGACCGCCTCGCCCAGCCGACGGTAGTCATCCACGCACACAAAGCCGAAGTCCGAGCGGTAAACCGAGGCATCGTTTCCGCCCTCGCCGTAATCGTCCCCGACAAAAACCACCTCGCTGTGGCTGTAGCCGTTTTCGCGGCAATAACGGTCCAGCGCGTTGTACTTGTCATACGGAATCGGTGCCATATCAAACGAGGAGGACCCGCCGATGAACACGTTGAATTCGGGAAACGTGCGGCGGACCTCCCCTAAAATCGCCCGACGGCGGGAGCGGTCGGGGTCAAAGCTCAGCTTGACCGACTGCGCCGCACCCGTTCCGCAGAGCGGAAAGGTCACGCACCCCGAGGGGTGAAGCTCCACGCCCTCCCCCACATACTCCTCAAAGCCGTACCGCCGCCGCAACCGTTCGATCCGCTCGGCAACCGACGCGCGGTCACAGGGCACGCGGTCATCACGGAGCATGACCTGCCTCCCCGTTGCCGCATCGTATCGGCTGTACTGCATCCCGTAGTTGCCGATGATGTCAATCGGGTACTCCCCCATCTGCGAAAAAATCCGCCCGCACTGCCCCGCGCCAACCATCAGCAGGCGGTATTTCTCGCCCAAGCGGTCCAGTATCCGCCGATTCTCCACGCACAGCGGCGTTTTGTGCTGGGTCAGCGTCCCGTCCAGATCAAAAGCAATCAGTTTCGTCATCTTTTATCCCTGTTTTCCCCCGTTTTCCGCGAATCCCCTTGACAAGCGGGTCCGCGCCTGTTATAATTATAGCAAGATGAGCGGGATGTGTCAATTATCGGCGCTGATATTGAGAAACGCTCATGTTCGATCACACTTTCAAGCAGGAAGGAGCCCGAAAATGCTCAAAACCGAAAGGCAGGATGAGATTCTTGCCATCCTGAAGAAGAACAAATACGCCAGCGTGCAGGAGCTCGGCGCGGCGCTCTACGCCAGCCAGCCCACCATTCGGCGTGACCTCGCCCAACTGGAGGCGGCGGGCTATGTGATGCGGAGCCACGGTGGTGTCATCCTGCGGGACGAGCGGATTGACACCCCCGTTGCCTTCCGCTCCTCCACCAAAACGCGCCAGAAAATGCTGATCAGCCACGCCGCCGCAGGGCTGATTGGGGACAGTCGGACAATTTTCGTCGATGCCTCCACAACCGCCTCCTTTATCGCGGGTGACATCCGCAACGCCGAGGGACTGATGGTCGTAACCAACAGCCTGCGCGTGGCGGAGGAGCTGGCGGACGGCGCACCCGAGGTCTGGTGCACGGGCGGGCGGCTTCTTCGCACCTCGCTTGCGTTCGTCGGGAATCCCTCCATCCGCGCCGTTTCCGACTTCTGCGCGGACATCGCCTTTTTCTCCTCCTCGGCGCTCGGGACCGACGGCATCATCAAGGATTACTCCCCCGAGGAGACCGAAATCAGACGAACGGTCCTGCGCACCGCCGCGAAGAAGGTCTTTCTCTGCGACAGCTCCAAATTCGGTCTGCCCTCCCCCTTCCGCGTCTGCGCCCTCGGAGAGGTTGACTGCATCATCACCGACGCCCCTCTCCCGCAGGACATCGAGGCGGTGAGCCGCTTCACCTGCACCGAGGGAAACGGCGCGTACCTCTACCGCCGCAAGGATAGCGACCTCGGCGTATAACTCCAAAGCGAACAGAAAAAGCCTCGGCATGATGCGCCGAGGCTTTTTCTGTTATGTCTTATGCTACGATTTTTCCACCCCGAACCATTCGGTTGCGTTGCGGTAGCAGATATCCTTTACCACCTCGCCGACGGCTTGGATGTCGGCGGTCATCTCCCCGTTTTCCATCAGCGTGCCGAGGAAGTTGCAGAGAATGCGGCGGAAGTATCCGTGGCGCGGGTAGGAGAGGAACGAGCGGCTGTCGGTCAGCATACCGAGGAAGGTTGCGAGGTGCCCCAGCGAGGTCAGGTCGCGCAGATGCTTCTCCATCCCCTCCTTGTTGTCGAGGAACCACCACGCCGCGCCGTATTGCAGCTTGCCCTTCGCCTCTCCGCTCTGGAAACAGCCGAGCAACGTCAGAATTTCGGTGTTCATCGCGGGATTGAGGTTGAAAATCACCATCTTCGGCAGTCTGCCTTCCCGCTCCAGTCGGTCCAGCAGGCGTGAAAGCTCCTTGATGCCGATGTCCTGCGCGATGCTGTCGTAGCCCGTATCCAAGCCCAATTTCTCCAGCATCCGCGTGTTGTTGTTCCGCATTGCGCCGATGTGCAATTCACTCCGAATGTCGTATTTCGCGTACAGACCGAGCAGGAAGTAGGTAAAGTACCCCTTGAAGCGGCACGCCTCGTCCGCGCTGATGCCCTTTCCTTCTCTCGCGGCGCGGAAAATGCGGTCCGCTTCGGCACGGTCGGCGATGGGATACACGCTTTCCAGCGCGGTGTCGCTTGCGCAGGTGCCGACCGCGATAAACGCTTTCAGGCGCTGTTCCACGGCGCGTTCGAGGTCATCCAGATTGGCAATCTCCCCGCACAGCCCCGCCAGACGGTCGATATAGGACGGGTACGCTTCAGCCTCGGCGTTCATGATCTTATCCGCGCGGAATGCGGGCGTGACCTTGAAGGCATAGCCCTTCTTTGCGATGGCTTCAAAGGTTGAAAGGTCATCGAAAATTTCGTTGGTGGTGAACACCCGCTTCACGCCCGACTGCTCGATCAGCATCTGCGGCGTGACCTGATGCTCCTTCAGACAGGCGTTGCACTGCGTGCGGATTGCCTCGGCGTTCTTCCCGTTGATTTCGAGCGTACAGCCGAAATAGGTTTCCAGCTCGGTCTGCGACCAATGCGTGAGCGGGTTGCCGTAAGCAGTACCGAGGACGCGGCAATACGCCTCGAATTTCTCCGCCCACGAACGGTTGCCCGTGATGCAGTCCTCGTCCACGCCGTAATTCCGCATCAGCCGCCATTTATAATGGTCGCCGCCGAGCCAG
>DJSQ01000083.1:1179-23271 GCA_002438075.1 Clostridiales bacterium UBA6330 | reverse complement strand
GTCAAAGAAAAAGCGTTAAAGGAATTTGTACATTTTGGGGGCGATGTGTTTTTCGCTACAGTCTCTTCCGGATTTCTCCTCATTCCTTCCCGCAAGCCGCCGCAATGCCGCGCAGAAAGGTCTCTCCGAGCCTGCCCGAAATTGTCACCGATGCAAAGTCCGCAACCGTCGGCGCGTTCTCTCCCAGCCGCAGAATCAGCCCGCCGTTTCCCGTCAGCATCCGCAGGGCAAACACCGTGTGCGCATCGGTCGGGAGCACGGCTTCGGGGCAGAGGATGAGAATGCGCGAGGTCAGAAGTCGGCGCGAGATCGGACCGTCCCCGTCCCGCTCGGTCAGAGCCTTGCAGTCCGCACCCGCCGCACACAGCGCCGCCGCAAGCGATACTGCCGCCGCATCGTGAACGCGGGACAGCACCGTGATTTCGTAGCGGTCGCTCCAGAGATATTTCCCGACCCGCTCGGGAATCGGGAGCGGCTTTTCCTCAACCTGTGCGGTCGAAGGCTCGGTCGCAACGGTCCCGATGCGGGAATAGGGCAGTGTCGTACCCTCCGCAATCAGCCCGAGCGACAGCCGATGCCCCGCCGCTTCCGCATCCGCAAGGCGGCAGGTGAGCCCGTTGCCCACAGTCCGCGCGATGCAGTCGCCTAAGGTCTCCGCCAGCGCAAGCCGTGCGCTGAACAGCTTCCCGCTCTGCGCGTGTGTGCGGACCTCGGTCAGAAGCCGCCGCAGTAGCGAGAAGTCGGGTATGCCCGCCTCGGTCATCACGGGCGTGACGCAAAAGACCCCGTTGCCTGCCGTGCGGTAGGTCGGCGGGACTGTACCCGCGTGCTCCGCAACCGCCCAGACCGTCAGCTCGGGCGCCGTGAGGCTGTCATCCACCTCGGCAAACAGCGCCGCAGGCGTTGCGAATTCCATCTGCGCGCGATAGATGCCGAGAATGCTTGCCGCAAGCCCGCTCTCGGCTTCCGCACCGTTCGGGGTCGGGAGACGCAGGGCAATTCCCAAGCGGATATCGGGATAATCCGCACCCGCCGCCGCGAGCGAGAGCAGGGGCGCGAGAACCGTTGCCATTGCCGCGCGGAAGCCGCCCGCACCGAGCGAGCGGACCGCAGAGGCAACCGTCAGCCCGTTTTCCGTAACCCGTTCGGGCGGAATTGCGGGGGATTCCAGATAGGGGGAAGCATTCCCCGCAACGGGAATGCGTGTGATGGGTCCCGCGCCCGATGCCTCGGCGGGAATCGAGACCGACAGCTCCTTCCTTTCGGGAAGCGCGCGGAGCTGTGCCGTGGGAACCCGCAGAACATCGGCGGCGGAATAGGCGAACGCCATCTCCTCCCGCTCGGTCAGAACCGCCGCAGACACAGCCGTCACACCCGCTTCCTCGCAAAGGAGCGCCTTGACACGCTCCGCGTCTCTTCCGTCAACCAAAAGCAACCGCGCATGGGGCAGCGGAACGAACAGCCGACCGAGCGGGGAGGGGGCTTCGATGCCGTCCAGCCGCTCGAGCGCAAAGAGAATCCCGCCGAATTGCGGAAGCAGGGTCGGCAGAATGCCACGCTCCCCAACCGTTGCGCTCTGCTTCACCGCCCTGCGGACCGCATCCTGCCCGAGCGCCGCCGACAGCGCCTCCGCATTCTCGGCACGGACCAGAAGCAGAATGTCACCTGCGGCGGGGCGTTCGTTCTCCCGCTTTGCGACCGCGTTCAGAAACAGCGGAGAGCCGACCGCGCCGAAGTGCGTTCCCCCTGCCTCGGTCCCGACCGTCAGACGGGTCTGCCCGAGGGTCGGCTGTCTGCCACTCCGCGCAAGGTACGCCGAGGCAAGCCCGAACAACTCGCCGAGCGTTGGCGGTGTGAGTGCCTGCGGGTGCATTTCCCGCCGCTTTTCCATCATATCGGTATAGGTCTTTGCCACCTCCGCATCATCGGTGGCAAGGCGCGCTACCCGCGCGGCGGCCCAGCCCGCAGAGTGCTCCCGCAGACTGCCGAGGAGTGCCCGCTCCGCATCGGTCATCATCCGTTCCCGTTTTTTGTCCATGGTTCAATCCTCCGTTTCTTCCAAGACCGTGCCACTGCAAACGGTCCCGTCGTTTCCGTCTATCCGTACCTGCCGTACCGCGCCGTGCTCGGTGCCTGCGGCGGGGACCGATACCTCAAAAAATTCCGGTGTGTGCCCGAAGCGTCTGCCGCCCTCCGCGTCCTCAAACAGGACCGAGCGCGTCTGCCCCGTCATGCCGTCCAGAATTTCCTTTCGGATGCCCGTCTCAACCTCCGAGAGGAGCCGTGAGCGCTCCGCCTTGATCGGCTCGGGTACCTGCCCGCTCATTGCGGCGGCAACCGTCCCCGCACGGCGGGAGTAGCGGAATACGTGAATCATCAGAAAGCGTGCCCGCCGCGCAAAGTCAAGCGTTTCGGCAAACTCCGCATCGGTCTCCTGCGGAAAGCCCACAATCATGTCGGTGGTGAACTGCACGCGCGGCAGGGCGCGGCGCAAACGCTCCATCCCCTCCAGCGCCATGCGGCTGTTGTACTTCCGCTTCATCCGCGCCAGCACCGTGTCCGAGCCGCTTTGCATCGAGAGATGAAAATGCGGGGTGAGGGTCCGCAGTCCCGCAATGCGGTCAACAAATGTCTGCTTCATCAGCGAGGGGTCAAGAGAGCCGAGACGGACCCGCTCCAGCCCCTCCACGCGGTCAACCAATGCAAGGAGGTCGGCAAGGTCGCAGTCCTCCAGATCGCGCCCGTAGGAGGCGGTTTCGATTCCCGTCAGCACCACCTCGCGGCATCCGCCCGCAACCAGTGCCCGCACCTCGTCCAATACCGCCTCGGGGCGCTTGGAGCGGACGGGACCGCGCGCGGCGGGAATGATGCAGTAGGCGCATTTGTTCTCACAGCCGTCCTCAATCTTGATGTAGGCGCGGGTGCGGTCAAAGCGGGTGACCGACATCTCCTCAAATCCGCTCCCGTCAAGGCTCCTGTGAAAAATCTCGGGGACCGCGTTCTTGTGCCCCTGTCGGACGAGCCGCTTTGCCGCCTCGACCACCGCCTGCTTGTCGGTATTGCCGCAAACGAAGTCCACGCCCGCAATGGCGGCAACCTGCTCGGGCGAGGTCTGCGTCAGGCATCCCGTGACCAGAATGTAGCCGTTCGGGTTGCGTTGGATGGCGCGGCGAATCATCTGCCGCGCCTTGCGGTCGGATTCCGATGTGACCGTGCAGGTGTTGATAACGGTGATGTCGCAGTCGTCCGCGCCGCGGGCGAGTGCAAAGCCCGCGGCGGCAAAGCGCTCGGCAATCGCCTCGGTTTCGTATTGGTTGACCTTACAGCCGAGGGTGACAAACCCGACCGTATAGCCCGAAAAATCAGGTTGTGACATGGAAGCTCCTTTCGGGAAACAGTATCTCATTCTATATTTTATCACCTTTCCCGCCGAAAGTAAAGGAATTTTGCAAAAAAAATGCGGGAATTTGCATTTAGGTCTTGAAAAATCGGGAAAAGGGATGTATAATTGTTACGATAATCCAAAAAGGAGAACTGTTATGAGTGAATTGCACATCATCGACCACCCGTTGATCACACACAAGCTGTCCATCATGCGGAACAAGAAAACCGGCTCCAAGGACTTCCGCGAGCTTCTGGAGGAGATTGCCATGCTCATGGGCTATGAGCTGACCCGCGATCTGCCGCTGGAGGAGGTCAACATCGAGACCCCGATCACCAAGATGACCGCCAAAATGATTTCCGGCAAGAAGCTGGCGATTGTTCCGATCCTGCGCGCAGGGCTCGGAATGGTGGACGGACTGCTCAGCCTGATTCCCGTTGCAAAGGTCGGTCACATCGGTCTGTACCGTGACCCCTCAACGCACCTGCCCGTGGAGTATTACTGCAAGCTCCCGCCCGACATCGATGACCGTATCGTCATTCTGGTCGACCCGATGCTGGCAACCGGCGGCTCCGCCATCGATGCGCTCCATATGCTCAAGAAGCGGGGCTGCAAGCACATCCGCTTCATGTGCCTGGTTGCTGCGCCCGAGGGCGTGAAGAAGGTGCAGGAGGCGCATCCCGATGTGGACATCTACACCGCCGCGCTGGATGAGTGCCTGAACGACCACGCCTATATCATCCCGGGTCTGGGAGATGCGGGCGACCGTATCTTCGGTACCCTCTGAGCAACATCACCGAAGGAGAGCGGAGAGACGGTCTGCGTCTCTCCGCGCTTTATACTTTCTATGAGAATCCTGAAAATCGGAAAAAACGATGCTGGACAGCGGCTTGACAAATTCCTTTCCAAAGCGGTCAAGGGGCTTCCGCAGTCGCTGATGTACAAGTATATCCGCACGAAAAAAATCAAGCTCAACCGCGCGCGCGCCGAGCAGAACCAAATGCTCTGCGAGGGGGACGAGGTACAGCTGTTCATCCGCGATGAATTCTTCGGCTCGCCCGAGCAGGACAGCGGCGCCGCTCTGCGGATTGCGCCGAAGCTGGATATCGTGTACGAGGACGAAAACATCCTCCTGCTCAACAAGCGCCCCGGGGTGCTGGTCCACGAGGACACCGCCGCGGGGGAGAATACCCTGATTCTGCACGTCAAGGCGTACCTGACGCAGAAGGGAGAGTACGACCCCGCCGCCGAGCAGTCCTTCTCTCCCGCGCTCTGCAACCGCATCGACCGCAACACGGGCGGCATCGTGATTGCCGCGAAAAACGCGGTTGCCCTGCGGGAAATGAACGAAAAAATCCGCAACGATGAGGTGCGGAAGTTCTATTACTGCGTGGTCCACGGAAAAATGCCGAAGCAGGCGGACACTCTGCACGGGTATCTGCGCAAGGACGCCGCGAACAACACCGTAACGGTCAGCGACACGAAGCGGGCGGGGTACAAGGAGATTATCACCAAGTACCGCGTGGTGCGGGAGAAGGGGGACCTGACCCTTTTGGAGGTGGAGCTGGTGACTGGACGCACGCACCAGATTCGCGCGCATCTTGCGCACATCGGGCACCCGCTTCTGGGGGACGGGAAGTACGGCATCAACCGCGCGGACCGTGCAAAGGGCTACAAATTTCAGGCGCTTTACGCCTATCGCTTGCAGTTCCGCTTCCGCGACGGGACGGGACCGCTCGGGTATCTGGACGGCAAGACCGTAGAATTGGACCCCGCAAAGATTTGGTTTCTGCGGGAGTTCGGAATGTAAAACAGGAAAAGAAGGGAGGACGAGACATGACAAAACGGGAGGCATGGCTTCTGCGCGGCTTTCTCGCATTGGGCGCGGCGCTGACGGCGCTGACGCTGATTTTTCCGCAGGTTGGAATGCAGGAATGGCTGACGATGGTTCCGATTGCGTTGGCGCTCTACCGCCTGACCGACCGCGGCGTGAGCCTGTGGAGGGCTTACCGCTACGGCTTTTTCACCGTGTTCGTCTTTTACTTCATCCTGTACCACTGGTTCGTTTACCTCTACCCGCTGGACTTTGTGGGGCTGGGGAACGGCGCATCGGTTGCGGTCATCATCGCGGGGTGGCTCGGGCTGACCCTCCTACAGGCGCTCCCCGGGGGGCTGATGTTCCTCGGCTTTGCGGCGCTCTGTCGGACGCGGGCTGTCAAACGGTATCCGCTTGCAAAGCCGTTTCTTTTTGCGGCGCTCTGGGTCGTGTTTGAGTGGTCCTCCACGCTGACGTGGACGGGGGTCCCGTGGGGGCGGCTCTGCATCGGGCAAATCAAGCTGTTGACCCTTTTGCAAAGCGCCTCGCTGTTCGGGTCCTATTTCATCACCTTCCTGCTGGTTGCCTTCAACGCCCTGCTTGCAATGGCGATTATGACCCAACCCAAGCGTGTGCTGTGCGTCACGCTGGCGGTCGGGCTGTTTGCCTGCAACCATCTGTTCGGGCTTCTGCGGATGAATCTGCCGCGCAAAATCGGTGCGGTGGAGACCAATGCTGCCATCATTCAGGGAAACATCAATTCCCATGACAAATGGAGCCCCGACAGCTACCAAAATACGCTGGATATCTACGGCGGCATGACGCGGCGGGCGGCGGAGAAGGGCGCAACGCTGGTGGTCTGGCCCGAAACGGCACTGCCCTATGACCTGAGCCTGAACCGCCCGCTGACCGTCTGGCTGGAGGAGCTGTCACGGGACTGCAACGTGACGCTGATTGTGGGCGCGCTCTGGACCGACGAGGAGAGCCGCGAATACAACTCGCTGTTCCTCGTCACCCCCGAGGACGGCTTTTCCGCCGAGGCGCGCTATGATAAGCGGCATCTGGTCCCGTTCGGGGAGTATGTCCCCATGCGGGAGCTGATTACAACGCTGATTCCGCCGCTTGCGGAGCTTTCGGCGCTGGACGATGACCTCACGGCGGGGAGCGGATCGGCACTGTTTGAAACCCCGTGGGGCAAGGTCGGCTCGCTGATTTGCTTCGATTCCATCTATGAGGGGCTGGCGCGCGACAGCGTGCGGGACGGTGCGGCGCTGATGATTATCTCCAGTAACGATTCGTGGTTCTACGATTCCGCGGCAGTCCGCCAGCATTTGTATCAGGCACAGCTGCGGGCGATTGAAACGGGGAGGACCTATGTCCGTGCGGCGAATACGGGTATTTCCGATGTCATTACGCGCTATGGACGCTCCACCGCGCAGATTGGCGCTTTGGTTGACGGCTACGAGGTGCGCTCCGTGGAATTCCGCACAGACAAGACTTTTTATGCTTGCGTGGGGAACCTGTTCGTCTACCTCTGCCTCGCGTTCCTGCTGACCGCGCCGACATTGGAATGGATTTTACGGAAAAGAAAAGCACATGAAGAACAGGCTCCCTGACGGAAGCCTGTTTCGTTTTATCTCGAGGTGATAAACAGGATATTATACTGGTGCGCCATCGAATCCCAGACGGCATCGGTGACAACGCCTGTGGGGGAGAATGCGTTGCAACGCTGAAATGCCTTGACCGCGTCGGCGGTGGCAGGGGTGAATTCGCCCGTTACCTCCACCTTCCCGATGGAGCCGTATTTCTCCTCCAAGCGGCTCAGCATCTGCTGGAGCGCCGCAACCGCAAAGCCGCGACTGCCCGTTTCCAGCGTTCCGCCCGACGGTGTGCGCGGAAAGATATCCATCCGCTCGCGCGGACCGTTTGCCGTGAGAGACGCGCGGTAGGCATCGTAGAGCGCCTCCCATGTGGCTTGGTCTGCCATGCCGTTCACGGGCAGGTCGTGCGCCGCCTGAAATTCCTCCAGCGACCGCTGGGTCGCGTAGCCGAAGCTGCCGTTGACGGGCGGCTGTGTCATCCCCGGGGTGTCGTAGGAAATCTGCCGCAGATAGGTTTGCAAATTCAGGACTGCCGCAATCGGGGTGTTTTCGGTTGGTTCCATGCGCTCTGCCTCCTTATTGCCCGAGCGCGTAGCCCGGGTATTGCCCGTCATTCAGCCGCGCGCCGATATAAAGCGTGTTGTAAATGTCGGTCACGGCGTTCCAGACCGTTGCGTCCACCACGCCGCCGTTTGCATCGGGCAGACCGAACTCCCGCTTGAAGGCGATGACAGCCTCCTCGGTGCGCGGACCGAAATAGCCCGTCGGGTTGACCGTCGGAATCGACGGATAGGACTGCGCAATGTAGTTCAGGTATTCCTGCAACAGGCGCACATAGTCCGAATCCGACCCCACGCGGAGCGGCGCCCCCGGGTAGGGGACGGTCACGCCCTCGGTGTACTGGGTCGGGATGGTGCGGATGATGCCGAGATACGCATCGTAAAGCGCGTTCCAGGTCCTGACCCCGACAATGCCGTCCTCGGTAAGCCCGAAGGTCCGCTGGAGCGCCTTGACCGCCGCGAGCGTTTCGGGACCGAACACGCCGTCCACCGCGATAACGGGGATGGTGTCGTAGTATTGCCCGACATAGTTGAGCAGGTATTGCAGATTATAGACGTAGTTGCCGCTGTCGCCCTCCTTGAGCACCTCGGGGAAAATCGGCGTGACCTCGCCCTCGGGGATGCTCTCCGCGCTCAGATCGGTCAGCTTCTTGACCCCGATATAAACGTTCTGGATGGTGTACCACGTCGATTTTCCGACGATACCGTCCGGATCAAGATTGAAGATTTCCTGAAAACGGCGGACCGCCGCCTCGGTGTCCTCTCCGAATCTGCCGTCGGTGGCAAGAATTTTCGGAATGGAGGGGTAGTTGTTGGAAATGCGGTTCAGGCGAATCTGTACGGTCCGCACATCGTCGTTGACCGTACCGAGACGGAGTGGGGCGGACGGCACGCTCGGTCCCACACCCTCAACGGGCGCATCGCGCACCAGCTCGATGTTGTCGCCGTAGTAGTATTGCAGAATCTCAAACGGGGTCATCCCGCGGTTGGCAAGCGTGACCGTGCCCCATTGGGAAAGCCCGTTGCAGGTCACGGTGGTGCCGTTGCAATATTGCGCGAACAGCGGCGCAACACTGCCCTCACGGCGGATATAGTCGTCGAACAGCTCGGAGGCAATCCTGCGCACGTTTTCAAAGGTCTCCCGCCCGTTTACGAACGCTTGGTCGTAGGCGGTGTTGTTTGTGATGTCGAAATCGTAGCCGCGCGTGCGGTAGTATTCGGTCCAGACGCGGTTCAGCGCAAACGACACCTGCGCGTAAATGTTGGCGCGGATGGCGTTTTCGGGCCATGTGGGGTAAATTTCGCTGGAAGCGACATTTGCGATGTAGTCAAGGAACGGGACCGTCACATTGGCGGCGTTCGATTGCGGCGCGCCGAGGTGAACGGTGATGGTTTCGGGAATAACGGGAACGGTCGGCATGGTCGCGGTCCTCCTTTCTCAAAGCTCGGGATAGCCCGACTCGGGGAAATATTGGGTGTCCTCGGGGAGCGTTCCGCCCGAGCCGTCCTCGGGAAGCGGGACCAGAACGGCGGATTGCAGGGACGTGATGCCGTCGAAAATCGGAATGCCGAGGTAGCTTTGCCTGCGGTAGCCCTCCAGAAAGACGTCGGCGGAATAGCGGGCATAGGGCTGACTTGCCCCGGGGCTTTCGCTTGCGGCGGCGGGCGGCGCGGGGAGCGGGGTACGGACCGTACTGCCGTCCCTGCCCGTTACGAGCGAGGCAACGATATCCCCGCGTGAGGCGGGATCACTGCCCTTTTCGTCCTCATAGGTGCGAATATCCACCCGCGCGCCCTCCAGCGGGATTGCGCCCCGCGCGGTGCTGACGCGAACAATCAGATATCCCATTCCCGTGGGGGCGGCGGGCGTTTCCGCCTCGGGCACGGGGGCGGGGACGGGCTCCCGCTCGGGGGTCGGCACCTCGGGGGTGTCTCGGTTCTGTCTTTCCTCCATGAATTTTTTCTCCTTTCGTGCGGCAGAGGGGAAGAACTGCCGCGGTATCGTTATCACGGTATGCGGAAAATGGAAAAATGGTGCGTAAAAACCTTGACAAAGCCGCGCGGATGCGGTATAATAGTAATAATATATACGGAAAGAGGAATATCCATGAAAATACAGGAATCCGGAGAAATGTACCTTGAAACCATTCTGATTCTTTCGCAGAAAAGCCCGTATGTGCGGTCGATTGACGTGGGAGAATATATGGGCTTCAGCAAGCCGAGCGTCAGCCACGCAATGGGACTGTTGCGGGGCGGCGGATACGTCAACATGGACGAAAACGGCTATCTGACCCTGACCGAAGCGGGCGCGGAGCTGGCGGGAAAAATTTACGAGCGGCATCGGGTCCTGACGCGCATTCTGACCCTGCTCGGCGTGGACGAAAAGGTCGCCGCCGAGGATGCCTGCAAGATGGAGCACGACATCAGCGACGAGTCGTTCGCGGCGCTGAAGCACCATGTGGAGGAAATGGAACGCGGGAAGGCGTGACTGCGTTGGGCGAATCGGGAGGGAGCGGGGAACCTATGGTTGAATCAAATTTATCCCCCCTCATCAGTCGCTAACGCGACAGCTTCCCCCCGAGGGGAAGCCTTTGGATAAAATCCGCTTCACAAATTACAACAATCTCAATTCAGCTAAAAATTGAAGCTGTATTCATAGCAAGTAGCACTTTGTATGAAAGGCTTCCCCTCGGGGGGAAGCTGTCGCGCAAGCGACTGATGAGGGGGATAAATCTGCATTCCCTTAAAATCAGAATACCCACCCCGAACTTCCGCTTGCACTTCGGGCAGTGCGCATGACCCTCTCTGCGGGCAGTGGAATATACTGCTCTCGGAGGTGATGACGGATGGAAAACGGAGCTGTGGCTCGGAGATTGGTTGTAAGAGAGGGTTACGCAGTTCTGCTGACGGCGGAATTGTTCCTGTCGATCCCGCAGGAATTTGCGCGGCTGACCGATTTTACCGCGCGGAGCGGCGAGGTGATGCTCCGTCGGCTTTTCCGCGAGGAGGGGGAGCGGGCAAGGTCCGAGTATCTCGCGGCAGAGGACCACGCGGCGCGCGCCCGTTGGCGGGTCCGCAGACTGCGCGTGACGGCACGGTGCGAGCCGACAGACGACCGCCACTGCCGCGTCCTTCTGACGGCGGATTTGAACGGAACGGTCCTGCAAAGCGAGGAGCGGGTCTGGAATTTGGAGGAAGAGACCCTGCTTCCGCCGCGACAGAGCAGGCGGCTGACACGGGTGGCAGTCAAAAAACGCCCGACTTCGACAAAAAATTAACAAATTTCACCGACCGAGTATCGCAAACCCTCTTGCAAAGCGAGGGGAAATGTGGTATAATAACAGGGATGTCATCAGAAGATGGGCAAAATTCATTTTCTGATATGCGGAGCGGACCTCCGCGCCGCAGGACAAACCGACCGATAGAGAGGGGAGTTTATGTCAAAGGATACGTTGGAAAAAATCAGGAAAGCCGAGCGTGATGCCGAGCAGCTGGTTGCCGATGCCGAAGAGAAGGCAAAGGCGATGAAGGCGGAGGCGGTCCGACAGGGCGAGGAGCTGTGTCGGACGACCGAGGAGTCGGTTTCGGCGGAGCTTGCGGGAATGCTGGAGCAGATCCGCGAAAAGACCGCCGAGCTGACCGAACGGGTCATGGAGGAAACCAAGACCGAAGCCGAGGAGGTTGCGGCACGGGCAAGGCTGAACCGCAAGAGTGCGGAAAAGATCGTGATCGGAGGGTTGGACGCGAAATGTCGGTAAGCAAAATGAAAAAGCTGACCGCTTTCGTTTTCCGTGACGATGCCGACCGACTGGTGCGAGGTCTGATGCGATTGCGCTGTGTGCAGGTGCGGAGCTTGGATGCCGAGCGAAGCGCCCGGAAGCTCTCGCGCGTGGACTGCGACGCGGAGCTGACCGAGGCGCGGAAGCGCGTGGCGGAGGTGGATGCGGTCCTGCCGATTCTGTCCCGCTACAGCACGCGCAAAATGCGCTTCCGCAGGCGGGTTCACGCGGTGGACCAACAGGCGTTTGCGGAAAGCGGCGATGCGGCGCACGCATGGGAGACCGTGAGAGAAGCGGAGCGCCTGCTGGAGGAAACCCGAGCGGGCGAGAGCGAGCACACAAGGCTTGCGGCGCTCTGCGAGTCGCTTCAGCCGTGGCTGGACTATGACGCACCGCTGTCGGACACCGAAACGGAAAAAACGAAAACGTGGCTCGGCTCGGTCCCGCTGACCGTTCCCGCAGAGCGCGTGACCGAGACGCTTGACGCAATCGGCTGTGCCTCGGAGGAGGTCTATGACGATGAAAAGTACAGCTACTTCGCGGTGACCTTCCTCAAGGAAAGGGAGACCGATGTCGGAGCGGCGCTTGCCGCCTGCGGCTTTGTGCGGCAGGAATTCGCGGGCGTAACGGGAACCGCGCTCTCCGCGTCCCGCGATGCCGAGGGTCGGCTGGCGGAGCTGGAGGACGAGGCGGTCAGACGGGAGGAGAATCTGCGCGACTGCGCGGAGGCTCTGGACGAAATTGAAATTCTCCACGATGTGGAGGCAACGGGACTGCGGGTCGCGGAGCTGAAGCAGAAACTTGCGGCAACCGAAGCCTGCGCGGTGCTGGAGGGGTGGTACCCCGAGAGCATGGA
Organism: Clostridiales bacterium UBA6330; assembly: GCA_002438075.1. Classification (GTDB taxonomy): domain Bacteria; phylum Bacillota; class Clostridia; order Oscillospirales; family CAG-272; genus UMGS1865. The sequence continues at coordinate 11,277 of DJSQ01000083.1, read as the reverse complement.
GGATGCGGTTACGGCAGTTCTCGGAAAATTCGAGTGCGCCTATGAAACGGACGAGCCCGAGGCGGGCGAGAATCCGCCGGTCCTGCTCCGCAACAACAAATTTGCGCAGAACTTCGAGTGGGTCATCGGAATGTATTCCTACCCGAAATACGGGACCTTCGACCCAACCTTCATCATGTCGATTTTCTACTTTGTCATTTTCGGTATGATGTTTGCGGACGTGGGCTACGGACTGCTCCTGACGCTCGGCTGTATCGCGGCCATCAAGCTGCTCAACCCCAAGCCCGCCATGCGGCGGATGCTCTCCATGTTTGCATGGTGCGGCGTGTCCTGCGCAATCCTCGGCGTGGTGTTCGGCGGCTGGTTCGGAGATCTGCCGGTTGCCATTATGAAGAACTTCATGGGCATCGAGAATCCCGAAAGCACGACAATCGGTCACTTTTTCGCAAACGGTCTGTTGTTTAACCCCGTGTCGTCGGCAGTGTCGTTCCTGATTCTGTCGCTGGCGGTGGGCGAGGTCCATCTGGTCGCGGGTATGGCGGTCAATATGGTGGAAACGTGGAAGAGCGGGCATCGCGCGGAGGCAATCTGCGGGACGGTTCCGTTCTGGGTGCTGTTTGCGGGAATCGACCTCGCGGCACCGAATATGTTCATCGGCATGAAGATGATGGGAGAGGGCATGAGCGATGCGACCAAAGCCATGTTCGCATCCCTTGCGGGCATTGCAACCTATCTCATGATCGGCGGCGTGGTCGGAATTCTGCTCCTCAAGGGTGTCGGGCAGAAGTCCTTCGGCGGCTGGCTTGTCAAAGGATTGGGCGGTCTTTACTCGCTCATCAGCTTTGCATCCGACCTGATGTCCTACTCCCGAATCCTCGCGCTCGGTCTGGTCGCGGGTGTTATCGGGCAGGTCATCAATATGATTACGGCGCTCGGTTCGTCGGGTGTCGGCGGCTTTGTTGTCATGCTCTTGGTCCTGATTGTGGGACATCTGTTCAACATTGCCATCAACCTGCTGGGAACCTTCGTCCATGCGGCGCGGCTCCAGTATATCGAATTTTTCGGCAAATTCTATGAGGACGGCGGCGACATCTTTGAGCCTGCCGAGCCCTCGTCGGATTACACCGAGGACCCCGCAGAGCCTGCGGAAACCTGATTCAGTTGTCCCAAAAATCAAAATAAAAAACAAAATTAAGGAGACAAAAACCATGTTCAAGCTCATCGAAGAAATGTTCACAGGAACCAACCTTGCCATTCTCGGCGCGGTTCTCGCCACTGTTCTGCCCGGCATCGGCTCGGCGCGCGGGGTTAATCTCGTTGCAAGAGCGACTGCGGGACTCATCAGCGAAGAACCCAACAAGTACGGTAAATCCATGCTGCTTCAGGCACTGCCGATGACGCAGGGGATTTACGGAATGGTCACCTCCTTCATGATTCTGGTCCAGTCGGGCATCATGGGGAACAAGACGATCGAGCTCACGGTCGGTCGCGGCGCGTACTTCCTCGTTGCGGCTCTGCCGATTGCGTTCGGCGGTCTGTATTCCGCAATCCGTCAGGGCGAGGTTGCCGCGTCCGGTATCTCGGTGCTGGCAAAGAAGCCCGATGCAGTCGGTAAAGCGGTTATTTCCGCATCGTTCGTCGAGCTTTACGCAATTCTTGCCCTGCTGATCTCCCTGTTGATGATCCTGTAAGCCGCAAGGCAGGGTCGATCGTCAAACGGAAAAGGAGACGGAACGGTGGCAACGAACGGAGTCAATCGGATAACCGATAAAATTCTTGCAGACGCGCAGGCGCGGGCGGATAAAATTCTTGCCGATGCGCAGGCGGAGTGCGACAGAATCAGCGCCGATTACAATGCCCGTGCGCAGGCGATTCGGGATAAGCTCTCGGACGACGCGCAGGCAAAGGGGGCTGACCTCATCGCGCGGGCAAAGGCTGCGGCGGCAATGAAAAAGCGGAACATCCTGCAAGCGCAGGAAAGTCAGCTCATCGATGGCGTTTTCGACGGCGCGAAGGAGTGGGTGCTGGGGCTTCCCAAGGAGAAGTATGTGGACCTGCTCGCGGGACTGCTGTCGGCGGCGCTGGTCGAGCAGGCGGACACCGAGGCGCAGAATCTGGCGACCTACGGTGAGGAGAGCGAGCCGATCGAGCAGTTCGAGGTGCTCCTCAACAAAAAGGACCGCGAGGGATGCGGGAAGGAGCTGCTGGAGAGTGTGAAAAAGCGCTATGCCAACAGCTCGCGCCTGCCCGCGGGACGGACGGATAAATTGGTCCTGTCCAAAAACACATTGAATATCGAGGGCGGTGTGGTCCTGCGCTACGGCGATGTGGAGTCCAACTGCTCGTTTGAAATGCTGTTCGGTCAGCTCCACCGCGAGCTGGAGGCAGAGGTCGCACAGGCGTTGTTTGATGTCAGAACAACGATTTGAGGAGGTCGGCAATGGATAACAAGTATCTGTATGCCGGTGCCCGCATCCGCACGCTGGAAAACGCGCTGGTGGGGCAGGAGCGGCTGGAAAAGCTGCTTGCCTGCGGGAATGTCGATGCTTGCGTGGCGCTTCTGGACGAATGGAGCTTCGGAATCGTCCGCAATGCGGAAACGGGAGCCTTTGACCGCGAGGCAACGCTGACGGCGCGGCTTTCGGACGGCTACCGCGAGGTGCTGTCCTCGGCGGACGGTGCCGCATTCGCAAAAATATGGCTTTTGCCGTATGACTGCAACAACATCAAATCGGCAATCAAATGCCTGCGGCGCGGGCTGGACTGCGACAGGATGCTGATTCGCTTATATGGCGGAATTCCGACCGAAATTGTGCGCAAAGCCGTGGAGAAGCGGGAATTCGGGCTGTTGCCCGAGCCGTTTGCCACTGCCGCGCGTGACGCTTGCGGTCAGCTGGAGCGCACGGGGGACCCGCGCGTGGTGGACAGCGTTCTCGACCGCGCCTGCTATGCGGGAATGCTTGCGCTTGCAAAGGAGAGCGGCATTCCGCTTGCGGAAAAGCTGGTTGTGCGGAGAATCGACCTGACCAACGCCATGATAGCCCTCAGAGGCTGTAGGATGGGCGGCGAGGTCGGACGGCGGACGCTTGGGGAGTTCTTCCTCACGGGCGGCACCCTCAGCGAGGCGGACTTGGCGGCATGGAGCGCGGCGGGCGAGGAGACGCTTCTTTCCCGTCTGTATCACACCGACTGCGAGCGCTTTGCCAAGCACGCGGCGGAGACCGACGGGACTGCGGCGGCACTGGAGCGCGCGGCGGATGACGAGCTGATGGAGGTTGCGCGCGAGGCGAAAATGGTACCCTTCGGCGCGGAAATTCTCGTCGGCTATCTCATCGCGCGGGAGTACGAGGTCAAGAACCTGCGCATTCTTCTGGCAGGCAAGAGCGTGGGGCTTTCGACCGATGCCCTGCGGGAAAGGATGCGGCTGAGCTATGTATAAAATCGGAATTATCGGACGGCGGGACGCGGTGCAGGGCTTTATGGCACTCGGCTTTGCGGTCCGTGAGGCGGACAGCACCGCCGATGCCGCAAGAGAGCTGCACGCGATGGCAAAGTCGCAGGAGTACGGCGTGATTTTCATCACCGAAAACTTTGCGATGGAGCTGGAGGAGGAAATGGCGAAATACCGCGATTTGCCGATTCCCGCAATCGTGTCGATCCCGGGGCAGGAGGGCTCGATGGGCTACGGCATGAACAACCTGCGCCGCGCGGTGGAGCGTGCGGTCGGCGCGGACATTCTTTTCAAGGACACCAATTAACGGAAAGGAATCGTAACCGGAATGGTAGAAGGAAAAATCAGAAAGGTATCGGGACCGCTGGTCATTGCCGAGGGAATGCGGGAAGCGGACCTGTTCGACGTGGTTCGGGTCGGTCCGAAGAAGCTGATCGGCGAGATCATCGAAATGCACGGTGACCGTGCCTCGATTCAGGTATATGAGGAAACGGCGGGGCTCGGAAGAGGCGACAAGGTGGTCTCCACGGGCGCACCGCTGTCGGTGGAGCTCGGTCCGGGGCTTCTGACCAACATTTTCGACGGCATCCAGCGCCCGCTGGAGGCAATGCGTGAAAAGGTGGGCTCCAATCTGGTCAGAGGACTGGATGAGCCTGCGCTGGACCGCGAGAAGGTCTGGCATTTTGAAGCCGCAAAGGGCTTTGGCGAAGAAGTCGGCGCGGGGGATATTCTCGGAACCGTGCAGGAGAACGATGTGATTCTGCATAAGATTATGGTCCCGCCGAAGATGAGCGGCACGCTGGTCGAATTGCGCACGGGCGATTACCGCATCACTGACCGCATCGGGCGCATCAAGCTCCCGAACGGCACGATGGAGGACCTGACGCTGATGCAGAAGTGGCCCGTCCGTGTGTCGAGACCCTATCAAAAGAAGCTGCCGCCCGTGGACCCGATGATTACGGGTCAGCGCCCGATCGATGCGCTGTTCCCGATTGCAAAGGGCGGAACCGCGTGCGTCCCGGGACCCTTCGGCTCGGGTAAAACCGTTGTTCAGCACCAGCTGGCAAAGTGGAGCGACGTGGACCTTGTGGTCTATATCGGCTGCGGCGAGCGCGGAAACGAAATGACCGATGTTCTGCGCGAGTTCCCCGAGCTGGTTGACCCCAAAACGGGAAAATCGCTGATGGAGCGCACGGTGCTGATTGCGAACACCTCGGATATGCCGGTTGCGGCGCGTGAGGCTTCGATTTATACGGGTATCACGATTGCGGAGTACTTCCGCGATATGGGCTACTCGGTTGCGGTTATTGCCGACTCGACCTCCCGTTGGGCGGAGGCACTCCGCGAAATGTCGGGGCGGTTGGAGGAGATGCCCGGTGAAGAGGGCTATCCCGCATACCTGACCTCGCGTCTGGCGCAGTTCTACGAGCGCGCGGGCAAGGTAGTCTGCCTCGGCGGTGACAACCGCGAGGGTGCGCTTTCGGCAATCGGCGCGGTATCCCCGCAGGGCGGCGATATCTCCGAGCCTGTCACGCAGGCAACCCTGCGTATCGTCAAGGTGTTCTGGGGACTGGATTCGTCTCTGGCATACCGTCGGCATTTCCCCGCCATCAACTGGCTGAACTCCTATTCGCTTTACCGCGACCGCCTGTCCGACTGGTTCTCGGAGCACATCTCCAAGGACTGGAATACGCTGACGGGGCGTTGCCTGAAGGTGTTGCAGGAGGAATCCGACCTACAGGAAATTGTCAAGCTGGTGGGTATGGACGCGCTGTCGCCCGAGGACCGCATCAAGCTGGATGTGGCACAGTCCATCCGTGAGGACTTCCTCCAGCAGAACGCATTTCTGGATGTGGACAGCTATACCTCGCTGGAGAAGCAGTATGCCATGCTGCACCTGATTTTCCGCTACAACGACGAGGCACTGCGGGCAGTCAGAGCGGGGGCGGATGTCGAGGCGGTCTGCGAGCTGCCCGTGCACGAGCGGATTGCGAGAGCCAAGACCGTGCCCGAAGCCGACTACAAAGAGGAATTTGCAAAGATCGAGCAGGAAATTGTCTCTGCGGCAGATCGGCTCATCGAAGAGGCGCGCGAGGAGGAGTAAGACATGATTCGTGAATACAGAACCATTGAAGAGGTTGCGGGACCGCTGATGCTGGTGCGTCAGGTCGAGGGCGTGAAATACGACGAATTGGGCGAGATCGAATTGCCCGATGGAGAGGTCCGCCGTTGCCGCGTGCTGGAGGTGGACGGCAAGAACGTGCTGGTCCAGCTGTTTGAATCGGCGGCGGGCATCAACCTCGCAAACAGCAAGGTCCGCTTCTCGGGGCACGGCGTGGAATTGCCCGTGTCGAAGAATATGCTGGGGCGTATCTTCAACGGTATGGGCGAGCCGATTGACGGCGGCGCGCGTATCATCCCCGAAAAGAGCCTTGATATCAACGGCACGCCGATCAACCCTGCGGCGCGCTACTATCCCTCCGAGTTCATTCAAACAGGTGTTTCCAGCATTGACGGACTGAACACACTGGTCCGCGGTCAGAAGCTGCCGATTTTCTCGGGCTCGGGACTTCCGCACGCAAACCTTGCCGCGCAGATTGCACGGCAGGCAAAGGTGCGCGGGACCGATGAGAAATTCGCGGTTGTGTTCGCCGCCATCGGTATCACCTTTGAGGAAGCCGACTTCTTCATTTCGGACTTCCGCAAGACAGGCGCGCTGGACCGCACGGTGCTGTTCATCAACCTTGCGTCCGATGCGGCAATCGAGCGTATCAACACCCCGCGTATGGCACTGACCGCCGCGGAATATCTGGCGTTCGACTGCAATATGCACGTTCTGGTCATCATGACCGATATCACCAACTACGCCGAGGCTCTGCGCGAGGTTTCCGCCGCGCGCAAGGAGGTCCCCGGGCGGCGCGGATACCCGGGCTACCTGTACACCGACCTTGCAACGCTCTATGAGCGCGCAGGGCGGAAGATGGGCTCCGACGGCTCCATTACCATGATTCCGATTCTGTCGATGCCCGAGGACGACAAGACCCACCCGATTCCCGACCTGACGGGCTATATCACCGAGGGACAGATCATCCTGTCGCGTGAGCTTTACCGCAAGGGATGCCTGCCGCCCGTGGACGTTCTGCCGTCGCTGTCCCGTCTGAAGGACAAGGGAATCGGTGCGGGCAAGACCCGCGAGGACCACGCCGACACGATGAACCAGCTCTTCTCCGCCTATGCAAGAGGCAAGGAAGCAAGAGAGCTGATGGTGGTGCTCGGCGAGGCGGCGCTCTCTCCCGTTGACCGTTTGTATGCGAAATTTGCGGACGCGTTCGAGGCGGAGTATATCAATCAGGGCTTCTATGAGAACCGCTCCATTGAGGAAACGCTGGACCTCGGCTGGAAGCTGCTCTCCATCCTGCCGCGCGGCGAGATGAAGCGTATCAAGCCCGCGCTGTTGGATAAGTATTGGATGAAGCAGGAAAAGACCGAAAACTAAAGCGGGAGGAATAGCGGAATGGCAGGCGTACAAGTCAACCCGACCAGAATGGAAATGAAGCGGTACCAAGCCCGCTATCAGACCGCGCGTCGGGGACATAAGCTGCTCAAGGATAAGCGCGATGAGCTGATGCGCCGCTTTATGGATGTCGTCAGAGAGGACAAAACGTTGCGGGAAAAGGTGGAAAAATCGCTCGCAACGGTTTACGGCGGCTTCACGGTCGCAGGCGCGGTCAACCCGCCGCAGATGCTGGAGGAGGCGCTGATCTGCCCCAAAAAGGAGGGGACGCTGGATGTCTCCTTCCACAACTGCATGAGCGTGGACGTGCCCGTCTTTCGGTTGCAGGTCTACGCCGAGGGGAACACCGACAGCTACAACTACGGCATGGCGTTCACCACAGGTGAGCTGGACGCATCGGTGCAGGCGCTGAACGGGCTTCTCGAGGACCTGCTCCGAATGGCGGAGCTGGAAAAGACCGCACAGCTTCTCGCCGAGGAGATCGAGCGCACCCGCCGGCGCGTCAACGCGCTGGAGTATATCCTGATGCCGCAATATCTGGAGGTCATTCGGACCATTCGGATGCGGCTGGACGAAAACGAGCGCGGAAACACCACACGGCTGATGAAGGTCAAGGACATGATGCTGGAGGCACAGCTCGCAAGACCCGAGGATGAGGACGACGAGGATGACGAAGCGGAAGCAGAAGCAGAAGCAGAAGCTGAAACGGAAGTCCGAGCGGATGCGTCGGATACGAGCGGCAACGCATAATTAGAACAAAATCCCTTTTGCACACGTTGCAAGAGGGATTTTTGTGTTCAAATCGTAAAAAAATATAGAAAATATGCTGATTCGCTTCCCGCTTTGGCAAAAAATATGGTATAATATACAAGAAGGTGATGGGATTCCGATTTTCTCATGATAGGAAACGAAAGGGGATGTGACGATGTTTGCGGTCGGTGAGTATGTCTATTATGCTTCGGAGGGGGTCTGCCGCGTTGCGGACATTTGTCGTGCGCCCCTGAGTGGGATGCCTGCGGACAGGCTTTACTATGTGCTCCACCCGTTCCGCAACAACGGCGGGGTGCTGTATGTGCCAACCGACAGCGAGAGCGTCTTTCTGCGCCGTCTGCTGACGACCGAGGAGGCGAACCGCCTGCTGAACGAAATTCCGGCGATGGAGGCGTTTGAAGAGCCGAACGCAAAGGCGCTGCGCCTGCGGTACACCGAAGCCATGCACACCCACGCGCCCTCCGAATGGGTGCGGGTCATCAAAACCGTGCGCGAACGGGTCAGCCGTATGCGCGGCAGCTCGCGGGCACAGCGCATCTCGGAGACCGAGCGCGGCTTTGCCGAGGATGCAAAGCGGTATCTCTATGCCGAGCTGTCGCTTGCGCTGGATGTCCCCGTCGGCGAAATGGAGCAGTATATCAGGAGCCATATTGAAGCCTGCCCTGCCTGAACGGTAGCCAAAGCCCGCTTTTGCGGGCTTTTTTTGTGTGAAATCCTCAAATCAGGTTGACAAAACGGCTGTGATATGCTATAATAGAACAGAAATCAACAGAACGGAGCGAATAACGCCTATGTTTATTATCCGCCTTGCCGAAATCCGTATCCGAATCGAGAACCGATACGGGTTTATCGAGCGGCAGTGCGCCGATTATATCTGCTCAGGGGACGAGTATGCTTTTTCCGTCTCGGCGAGCGAGGAGGAATTGCGGGAGGAGCAAAAGAACGGGGATTTTTCCGCCGCCTATTGCGAAAGCATCTGTCTCTACCGCCATATCTGCGAAATTCTTCCCGATTACAACGTGTTCCTGATGCACGCCTCGGTGGTTGAGGCAGACGGGAACGCCTATGCCTTTACCGCCAAAAGCGGGGTCGGAAAATCCACGCATACGGCGCTGTGGCTCAAGAATATCCCGCACGCGCGGGTCCTCAACGGCGATAAGCCGCTCTTCCGCGTTGAGGCGGACGGCTCGGTGACGGCGTTCGGAACCCCGTGGAACGGAAAGGAAAACTGGGGAGCGAACATCTCCGCACCGCTTCGCGCCATTTGCTTTATCGAGCGCGGGGAGGTCAATTCCATCCGCCGCGCGGCGCAGGAGGATGCCATCGGGCGGCTGGTCCACCAGCTCTATCTGCGCGAAACGCGGTCCTCGGTCAACAAACAGCTGATGCTGATGGACGCACTGGTGCGAGCGGTGCCGTTCTGGATTCTGTCCTGCACGATTTCCGACGAGGCGGCAAAGGTCGCCTACGAAGCCATGAAATACAACGGTCAGTGACCGAAAAAGGAGAAGCATATGCGAATCAAAAAGGATTTTACCATTCAGAAGGTCGGCGATTCCTACATTGCCGTGGCGGTCGGGGAGACCAGCAAGACTTTTCACGGCATGGTGCGGCTGAACGAAACGGGCGCGTTTCTGTGGAAGAAGCTGAGCGAGGCGGATATCACATTGGACGAGCTGGTGGATGCGATGCTGGCAGAATATGATGTGGACCGCGAGACCGCCGCACAGGACGCGGCACGTCTGGTGGAGCAGTTCCGCGAGAACGGAATTCTCGAATGACGGAAAATACAGAGCCGAACGGCAACATTGAGCGACAGCTTGCCGAGCAGGGCTTCTACGTCAGCACAACGGTGGGGTGCAGTATGCGCCCCATGCTCCGCAATCGACGGGACCGCGTGATTGTCTTGCCCATCGGAGACGAACGGCTGAAAAAATATGACCTGCCGCTCTATCGCCGTCCCGACGGGAAATACATCCTGCACCGCATCATCGGCGTGCGGGACGGGAAATATGTCATCAGAGGCGATAATACCTACGCAAAGGAGTACGTCCCCGATGCGTGGGTGCTGGGCTATGTCTCGGAGTTCTACCGCGGCAAACGGCACGTCCTGTCCACCGCAAGGTCCTATCGATTCTATGCGTGTGTGTGGAATCTGATTTACCCCGTGCGGCACCTTTTCCATATAGGACGAACCTGTGCCGCCCGCGTGTGGCATAAAATCAAGCCCAAAAAGCACTCCGTATAAAATTTGTACTATCTAATGGCTACCCCGATACCCCCCTTGTTAAAAGTTCTTGCGGTCAAGGGGCTTCTTGAAAGAAGCCCCTTGTGGGGTTCGGGGCAAAGCCCCGAGGCCTTA
>DJSQ01000083.1:890-1118 GCA_002438075.1 Clostridiales bacterium UBA6330 | reverse complement strand
AAAAAGGAGAAAAATATGGCGGAATTGTATCCGACGGCGCATATCGCCGCAACCCCCGCAGACTTTGCACATACGGTCCTGATGCCGGGCGACCCCCTGCGGGCGCAAATGATTGCAAGGGAGTGGCTGGAGAACGCAAAGCTCGTCAATAATATCAGAGGCGTGCAGGGCTATACCGGAACCTACCACGGCAAGCGCGTCTCGGTCATGGCAAGCGGAATGGGAATG
>DJSQ01000083.1:0-808 GCA_002438075.1 Clostridiales bacterium UBA6330 | reverse complement strand
ATCTACTCCTATGAGCTGTTCCGCGTGTTCGGCGTGGAGAATATCATTCGCATCGGGACCGCAGGCGCAATCAAACGGGATGTCCACGTCCGCGACCTCGTGTTCGGTATGGGCGCATCAACCGATTCCAACTACGCTGCGAATTTCGGACTGCCCGGCAGCTTTGCTCCAATCTGTAGCTACAGCCTGCTCGCGGAGAGCGTCAAGCAGGCGGAGCTGGCGGGCGCAACCTACCATGTCGGCGGTCTGCTTTCCACCGACGTGTTCTACGGCGAGGACCCCGCAGTCAATGACAAATGGGCAAAAATGGGCGTGCTCGCCGTGGAAATGGAAGCGGCGGCACTCTATATGAACGCCGCGAGACTCGGGAAAAACGCGCTGGCGATTTGCACCGTCTCCAACCATATCCTGACGGGAGAGGAAACAACCGCCGAGGAGCGGCAGAACTCCTTTGGAGAGATGATCCGACTGGCATTGGAGGTTGCGCCGGAATAAAAGCCGATGGCTTGCATGATTCGGACGAATAAATTTCATTTTGAAGGACCGCAAACGGGATTTTTTGCCCGTTTGTGGTCCTTTTTGTCGATTTTTCACCCCAAAAACCATCAAAATCATGACCTGCCGGAAGGCGATTTATAGAATAAACACACAAAGTTTTTTAACTTGGCATGAAAATGATTTTCTTTTATTGACAACGGTTCCATTTTGTGGTATAATAACAAAAAGTAGAAGCTGTGTTTGTGCAAACCGTGCTTTTAATGAGAAAATGAAACGCACGGATAAAAAACTTTCAAAAAGCAAAGAAAAG
>DJSQ01000185.1 GCA_002438075.1 Clostridiales bacterium UBA6330 | reverse complement strand
CTCCCTCCAAGGTCTTACCCCCTCATCCTACCCGAACACGAAACACATAGTGCCCCGAGGGGAGACGGTACTCCTCGCGCAGACGGGGTCCGCAGGAGTTGGAACCAATGCCCGCCTGCTTGTAATCAATGTTTACATAGGTCACGGACTGCGGAACCAGCTCGTAATCGTGTGCTACCGCAGTCAGCTGCGCGGGCGAGAAGTGTGAGCAGTTGAAGCTCAAATCGGAGGTCCCCGCCGCAGGCACAATTTCCAGCCCCTGCCCAGCCGCATCGGTCACACGAACCCAGTGCGTCTCCGCGTGCGCCATGTTCTCCTGCGGGCGTACATAGTGCTCGAAATGGTCGCTGACATCGCAGGCATACACGCCAACCAAGCCCGCCTGCCGCTTGTCGCAGTAGGTCTCCATCGGTCCGCAGCCGAAATACTTCAGCTTCTCGTTTCCCGCAGGCATCGCAAACTGAAGCCCCAAGCGCGGGAGCGTGACCGCCTCCTCGGGAATTGTCGCGTCCACATCCATCGTCAGCTCCATTCCCGCATTCGGCGCGAAGCGGTAAACCAGCGTGCCGCGCAGGGTCGGACGAACCGCATCGGAGCCGAATACAAACGCCGTCTCAATCGCAATGCTGTCGGCAGTCTGTTCGGTCACCCTGCATCCCCTGCACTCCATCCGCGCGTCCAACCAGCCGCAGTTGCTCCAGCCCAGCGGCTCCCATACGCGGCGCAGATGACGGTCGTTGTCGGTCGGCGCGCGCCACAAATTCGGCAGAATCGGGCTTGCCAGCATCTCCTTGCCCGCCTTGACGAGCGAAACAACCGCACCCGAATGACGGTCAATGCGCACTACCGTTGCACCGTTCAGAACCGTAAAGCCGCCCTCATCCTCGGTCAGCGCGAAATTCTTTGCCAGCAGATTTCCCTTGTGCGCGGGGATTTCCTCGGCGGCGCAGGACAGGCGGAATTGCTCCACACCCACCTCATAGCCCGCATCGCTCCATGCGTTCGCGGCGTTTTGCCGATAGGAAACCGTCAGATAGCAAATACCGTCCAGCCCCTCCAATGTCCCCTCGGGGAGCGTGTAGCGGCGGCACTTTTCGGGTGCGACATTCAGCCCCGCGATTCTGCCCTGCCGCACAACCGCGCCGTTCCGCTCCACCCGCCAGCAGAGGTCGAGGTCGGAGAGGTCGGTGAAGTGACGGTAATTCCGCACGGTAAACGCGCCCTTTTCAAGGTCGACATTCTCCAGTCGGCAGGGGCGCAGGACCTGCTTCAGCTCCAAAAGCCCCGTGTGCGGCTTGCGGTCGGGATAGACCAGACCGTCCACGCAGAAGCACCCATCGTTGAGCTTGTGCCCCATGTCGCCGCCGTAAATGTATTTCGGATGCCCCGGGGTGCCGATGTCCACCGAGTGGTCGGTCATCTCCCAAACACAGCCGCCGAAGAATTGGTCATAGCCGTAGACCAGCTTCCAATAGCCCTCCAAGTCCCCGGGACCGTTGCCCATCGCGTGGCTGTATTCGCAAAGGAAAAGCGGAAGCTTGCAATCCTTGTTCTTCAGGTAGTTATTGAGAATGTCCTCGTAGGTCGGGTACATTCTGCTGTGCAGGTCAATGAACAGGTCGTTCGGGTCGGGCTTGACGTGTGAATGGCGGCTCGGCTCAATCAGCCTGCGCGTCAAATCCTCGGCATGGACCAAGCATCCCTGCATCCGCTCGTGGAAATAATCCGCCATCGCGCGGTGGTTGCGTCCCGAGCCACTCTCGTTTCCAACCGACCACATCAGCACGCACGCGTGGTTCTTGTCGCGCTCCATCATGCGGCGCGCGCGGTCGAGATACGCCTCGGTCCAGTCCGCGCTGTCGGTCAGCTCGTCCCAGTCGCCCGCAGGCTGCATCCCGTGCGTTTCGAGGTCGGTTTCGTCGCAGAGGTAGAAGCCGAACTGATCACAGAGCGCGGGGAAGCGCGGGTCGTTCGGGTAGTGGCTTGTGCGGATGAAGTTGACGTTATGGCGCTTGAGCAGAAGCAGGTCACCGACCATGTGCTCAAGCGGCGTTGCGGAGCCCAACTGCGGGTGGCTGTCGTGGCGGTTCACGCCCTTTGCCTTGACCTTTTTGCCGTTGACGTACACGACCTTGCCGCGGACCTCGAATTTTCGCACGCCCACCGCTTGGCGGATGACCTCGCCGCCAACGGTCAGGTACAGTTCATAAAGGCTCGGGGTTTCATCGCTCCAGAGCATCGGATTTTCCACCCCGAAGGTCAGCGTTCCCTTGCCGTCCATCTGCGCGCTCCCCTTCTCCAGCGTCTTGCCATCGGGCGAAACGAAGCGATAGCCGACCTCGGCAACGCCGTTCAGCGTGACCTCTGCGGTCACGGTTGCGGTTGCAAACGGCTCCTCGGTTGCACTGCGAACGTAGAGGTCCTCGACATGGACCTTATCGCGCAGGAGCAGATAGACCTCGCGGATGATGCCCGAGGAGCGGATTTTATCTTGGTCCTCCAGATAGCTTCCGTCGCACCATTTGAACACGAGCACCTTGATTTGGTTCTCGCCTGCGTGCAGATACTTTGTCACGTTGACCTCGCTTGTCATATGGCTGACTTGGCTATACGCGGCGAACTGCCCGTTGATATAGAGGTAGAAGCAGGAGTCCACGCCCTCGAAGCAGAGGCGGAGGTCGTATTTTTCAAGTGCTTCCTTATCGACGTTCACGGTACGCATATAAAGTCCGCAGGGGTTCTCGTTCGGGACGTGCGGCGGGTCGACGGGGAACGGGTACAAAACATTGGTATACTGGGGTTTATCATAGGGCTTATCGAGCTTAAACTGCCAGCTCATCGGGACGGTGAGCCTATCCCACTCTCCCGCATCGAAGTCGGCGGACAGGAAATCTCCCAGCTCCCGCTCCGAGGGGAACCATCTGAAGCTCCATTCTCCGCAAAGCGACACGAAGCGGTCGCTCTTCTCTCTATTGTCCCCTCTCGCGGCTTCCTCCGTCTGATACGGGACGAAGTACGCGTGCGGCTCCTCGCACCCCTCGTGGAGTGTTGCAAGGCTTTTGTGATAGTGCAAATCGTTCATTTTTTCTCCTCCTTTTTTAAGACCTCGGGGCTTTGCCCCGAACCCTACTTAG
>DJSQ01000003.1:2551-8797 GCA_002438075.1 Clostridiales bacterium UBA6330 | reverse complement strand
TTCTCCCTCCAAGGTCTTTCCCTGAATCACTTCTTCAAATTCGCCTCAAGCGTTGCGAGCTCGTCGTACATCTCCTGCGGGACGCGGTCGCCAACCTGCTTGTAGAACGCCTTGATGTTCTCAACGTCCTCAAGCCAGCTCTGCTTGTCAATCGTCAGCAGATTCTTCACCGTGTCAACCGTCACACCGTCCAAGCCCTCAATGTTGATGTCCTCGGGCTTCGGAACGTATCCGATCGGGGTCTCCACAGCGTCAACCTCACCCGCGCAACGGGCGAGAATCCACATCACAACACGCATGTTGTCGCCGAATCCCGGCCAGATGAAGTGTCCCTCGTCATCGGTGCGGAACCAGTTGACGTGGAAAATCTTCGGAGCGTGCGGAATGTGCTTGCCCATCTCCAGCCAGTGCGCAAAGTAGTCGCCCATGTCGTAGCCCACGAACGGACGCATTGCCATCGGGTCGCGGCGAACCACACCGATTGCACCTGCCGCCGCAGCCGTCGTCTCGGAAGCCATGATCGAGCCAACGAACGCGCCGTGCTGCCAGCTTCTGGATTCGTACACCAGCGGAGCCGTCTTGGCGCGTCTGCCACCGAAGATAATCGCGGTTACCGGAACGCCCTTCGGGTTGTTGAACTCGGAGGACAGGCAGGGGCAGTTGGTCGCCATTGCCGTGAAACGGGAGTTCGGATGCGCGCAGGACGTGTTGATCTTGTCCGCCTTGTCGTACTTCGTGTAGTCCCACTTCTCGCCCTTCCAGTTGATGGCGTTGTGCGGGGGCTGGTCGTTCATGCCCTCCCACCAAACCGTGTTGTCGTCGAGGTTGTGACCCACGTTGGTGAAGATGCAGTTCTTTCTGGTGGTCATCAGCGCGTTGTAGTTGGAGTGCTCGTTGGTCCCGGGCGCCACGCCGAAGAAGCCGTTCTCGGGGTTGACAGCGTAAAGTCTGCCGTCCTCACCCACACGGAGCCATGCAATGTCGTCGCCGACAGTCCATGCCTTGTAGCCCTTCTTGCGGTAGACCTCCGGCGGAATGAGCATGGCAAGGTTGGTCTTGCCGCAAGCCGACGGGAACGCCGCCGTGACGTACTTGACCTCACCCTTCGGATTCTCGATGCCGAGAATCAGCATATGCTCAGCCATCCAGCCCTCTTTTCTGCCGAGGTAGGAAGCAATGCGGAGCGCGAAGCACTTCTTGCCGAGCAGAACGTTTCCGCCGTAAGCCGAGTTGACCGACCAGATGGTGTTGTCCTCGGGGAAGTGGCAGATATAACGGTTCTCTTCGCTGCAATCGGCGGTTGCGTGCAGACCCTTGACAAAGTCCGCGCTGTCGCCGAGCGCATCCATCACGCTCTTGCCGACACGGGTCATGATGAGCATATTCAGCACAACGTAAATCGAGTCGGTCAGCTCAATGCCAATCTTGCCGAACTCCGAGCCGACAATGCCCATGGAGTAGGGGATGACGTACATCGTCTTGCCCTTGTAGGAGCCCGTGTACAGCTTGGTCAGCTTCGCATAGCACTCCTGCGGGTCCATCCAGTTGTTGATGTTGCCCGCGTCCTCTTTCTTGCGGGTGCAGATGAAGGTTCTGCCTTCCACGCGCGCCACGTCGTTGACGGCGGTGCGGTGCAGGTAGCAGTTCGGATACTTCTCCTCGTTCAGCTTAATCAGCTCGCCGGTCGAGCAGGCGATGCGGCGCAGACCCTCTGCCTGCTCCTCACTGCCGTCGATCCAAACGATGTCCTTCGGCTGAACCATGTCAGCCATCGACCGGATCCAATCCAGAACGTGCTTGTTGCTTGTCATGATTGTTTCTCCTTTATATCTTGATTTTGTTAAAACATTGTCAATCAGGGACGATTTTTGTCGTTCCAATCGTCACCCAGTATATATTTTACACCCTTTTTCCCTGTTTTTCAAGAGCCTTTTGAAAAGGTTACGGAAAATTCATAAATTTAGAAGGCGGAGAGGGACGCGTTTGGGGAGACTTTTTTCAAAAAGTCTCCCCAAGCCTCTTCAAAAACCTTCAACGCAGGCATTGACAGGCGCGAACATAGTGCGTTTCCCTTTCAGCACCCCGTCAGAATCGCCTGCCCGATCAGGCGCTGCCCCTCCTCGGTCGGGTGAATGCCATCGGAGCAGAGGAGGGAGACCGTGTCCCAAACACCGAGAAACGCGGAGCGGATGTCAAACAGACGGCATTTGCATTCCCGCGCAACACGGGAGACAATCATCGAGTAGCGCTCCTGAAAGCGGTAGATGTGCTGGGGAGAGCCGAGCCACTTCAGAATGTTTTTCTCGGATAACCCCTTGCGCGTGATGAAACGCAGGTAATGCTCCCCGTCAATCGGCGGCAGGTTGACCAGAACCGGCTCCATCCCCGCCGCGCGGACATCGTCAATCATGCGGCAGAGATTGTCGCGGTAAAGCGCCGCATCGGTGCGCGGCAGATGGACGTCATCGGGCGAGGCGCTCACCGCCTGCCAATCAAAATCGCAGTCGTTCCCGCCGAACTCCAGAATGGCATAGTCCGCGCGCATTCCCGAGGAGAGGTCGCGCTCCACCATCGCCACCCCCTGTGCCGAGGTCATGCCCATGCGCGAACGGTTGGTAATCTCCATCCCGCGCGCCTCTGCAATCAATTCCGCCGCAGGGCAGGGCGAGAGACGGTAACGGTCGCGCGCCGCGTCATAAATCACGCCGCGCGCAACGGAATCTCCCCACACAATCGCTTTCTTTTGCTTGCTCATTTCTGCTGTCCTCCTGTATCACGAGGTATATCATGCCGTGTTATGTAGTATTCGATACTATTATATCGGCTATTCGTGATGATGCCGAGAGGGATTGAAGAAAAGATTGTGAATTCTGAGAGAAAACAGGGGATTTCCATAGTGTGGAACGGAGACGGGGAAAATATTCCTGCGGAACAAAAAGCAACCGAGCGGATGCCCGGTTGCCTGTTGAAGTGGAACGATGCCGTTACTGCTGAAAGGCTTTGATATATTCGTACCATTCGTCCGCAATTTCGGCGTAGGTTTTGCCTTGAATCAGCACGGAGGTGTCGGTGTTCAATGCCCAAATAGCGTTGCCGCCGTATACCCGCGCCGTGTAAAATGCCAAGCTGTCCGATTGCAGGCGGCTGATAAAGGTTTCCCCTTTGTGGGTGTGAATCGCGGAGAAGCAGTCGGCATATGCCCAAAAATCAAAGTTATCGGCAGTCGGTGCTTCCGCGCTGTATTGACGGTACAGCTCCATGGCGGACAGATAGGTCTCTTTTTCGTTGACCTCCGCATTGTAGGGAAAGTGCTTGGCGTTTCCCGAGAACAGATAGTACCACATGGCTCTCGAATATTCGGAGCTGTTCGCGTGCAATTCGGGAATGACCTCGCGGGCGTTTCCGCTTTTGCCGAGGTAGTAAAGAATGTGGTGAAGGTATTCATGCGAAAAGGAGCCGACGGAGTAAAGCGTGACGGTGTTGCCGAACGCGGCACCCGAAATGCCTGTGGAAAGCAGTCCGTCCTCCAGATAAACCGTGATGTCGTACATATCACCAATGCGGAAAAGACGGTTGCTTTCATCGGTGGTCTGTCGGTTGTCCTTCAGCCAGTCCGAAAGCTGCGGATAGGAGGTGGAAAACACATCGGACGGCAGAATCAGGTCGGTGTATTCCCGATTGATATAATAGGTAAAGCACCCCTGTCGGACGCGGTACTCGAATTTTTTGGAATAGGGCTCAAAGGTGTAATTCGGCAGGGTGACTCCGTATCGGTCCGAGAGAAACGCGTTCAGGTCGGTCCCGCTCATCTCCAAAATGTTCGCATAGTCCTTTCCGCTTGCGAGAAGGTCGCTTACCAATTGCCCCGAAAAGCGCCAAGCGTATCTGCGCCCCTTTTCGGGCGTACCGCTCCCGTAGAGCGGAAATTGCAATTCGGTATAGCAAAGGTTGTTCGGAATCCCCGACAGGAGCAGCCCGTTTTCAAGGCTTGACCCCGACAAATGGGCGGCAATGCCCGCATAGACCCCAAACGGCAGCTCCGAGTCCCTGTTTTGGGAAGTCAGAAGCCAAGCAAGGGCTTCCTCCTTCGGAGTGAACGGCGGGACGGAAACACAGAAGCCGAGGGAGGCATCCTCCCAAAAATCGGAAATCAGGCTGTCGCTGACAATGAGCGTTGGCGTTTCATGCAGAAGCGCGGCATTTTCGGCGAGGGCATATATCTCGGTCAGATTGTCAATCAGACGGTCGCATACCGCGGCATTCGTGACATCGCTTCCAAACCGAATGATAAATTCCCCCGTGTCATAGCTTCTGTCCAATGCGATTTCATTCTCTCCGCTTTTGTCCGTCAATGTGACCTCGCAGGAGGAGAGGGAATATTCGGGCGTGTAGGGAGCAGTCGGCGCTTCGACCTTTGCGCAACCGTGAAGAAGGAACATCAAAAGCGCGAGAAACGCGATTCCCGCAATTTGAAGCAGACCGATCCTGCGTGAAAGCCGTTTCATCGAAATTTCTCCTTTTTCTTGCCGATATACACCTTAAATTTTGAAAAAAACAGGCAATCGGACTGCTCCTGATTGCCTGTTTTTGTGGCGGAGAGAGAGGGATTCGAACCCTCGGTCGGTTATTAGCCGAACACACGATTTCCAGTCGTGCGCCTTAGACCAGCTCAGCCATCTCTCCATGCCGACTGATATAGTATACTACTTTTTTTCGCTTTTGTCAAGCCTTTTTCGCAATTTTTTGTCCCGAACGCGATTTTTTCCGCTTTTCTTCCGTTTATTTTTGCAAAACCCCTTGACAAATCTCTTTTTTGGGGTATAATATGAGAATGGTTCTCATATTTGCGTGGTCTTGCGCTGTCTTGCGCGGCGCGCGGGAGGAGGGAGTCTCTTGGACCGTAAAAATTATCAGACCGCGGGCAGGCGGCGGCTCGTTTCCTTTCTTGCCGCGCATCCCGACTGTCAGTTTACCGTGGAGGAGCTTTGCCTCTCGGTCAACGGGGACGCGAATCTCGGGAAAAGCAGTCTTTACCGTCAGCTTTCCGCGCTTTGCGATGAGGAGACGGTTCGGAAATTCCGCAACGAGGAGCGCGGGTGCTCGGTCTACCAATATATCGGCGGTTCCTGCTCCTGCCGCGACTGCTTCCATGCGAAATGTCTGCGTTGCGGCAGGCTGGAGCATCTGGATTGCGGCGATTCGGTGGTCTTTGCGCGTCATTTGATGGCGGAGCACGGCTTTGCAATCGACTGCGGGCAGTCGGTTCTGTACGGCATCTGCCGCAAATGCCTGAAAAAAACGGAGGGAAAACGGCTTGGTTGATGTAATTCTCGATACCCTGATTGATACGGCGAAGCTGTTGCCGTTCCTGTTTCTGACCTATCTGCTGATGGAATATCTGGAGCACCGCTCGGGGGACGCAACGGGGCGTTTGCTCGGTCGCTCGGGGCGGGTCGGACCGCTTATCGGCGGCTTGCTCGGAATCGTTCCGCAATGCGGCTTTTCCGCTGCTGCGGCGGGGCTGTACGCGGGGCGGGTTGTGACGGTCGGGACGCTTCTGGCAGTCTGGCTTGCGACCTCGGACGAGATGCTGCCTGTTCTGATTTCGCACGGGGTTTCGGCGGGCTTCCTCTTCCGCTTTCTTGCCGTGAAGGTGGTCTGTGGCATTGCGGCGGGCTTTGCGGTGGATGCGGTCTGCCGCCTGTTCCGCAGAGGGGAGGAGCACTCCCACATTGAGGACATCTGCGAGCGGGAGCACTGCCATTGCGAGGACCACTTCGCACTGTCGGCTTTGAAGCACACGCTGAAAATCACGGGCTTTCTGCTGGTCATCAGCTTTGCGCTGAACACGCTGATTTACTTCATCGGCGAGGAGCGGATTGCGGCGCTGGTTCTGGACCGTCCGATTCTCGGCAACCTGCTGGCGGCGCTGGTGGGGCTGATTCCCAACTGTGCGTCCTCGGTAGTGTTGACCGAGCTGTATTTGTCCGATGTCATCAGCGTTGGGGCGATGCTTTCGGGTTTGCTGGTCAACGCGGGGGTGGGACTTCCCGTGCTGTTCCGCAACAACCGTCCCGTTCGGGATTCCGTGCGGGTGACGGTGCTGTTGTTTGCCATCGGGCTTCTTTGCGGGCTTCTGACCGACCTCACACCACTCGGCGCATGGGTCGGCGGGGGAAATTAAGTCAGGAGACGAAGGGCATATTTCCCTAAAAAGTACAAATCTTTTTAACGCTTTTTCTTTGA
>DJSQ01000003.1:0-2484 GCA_002438075.1 Clostridiales bacterium UBA6330 | reverse complement strand
TTTGCAAAAAGAAAGCGCCGATAGGAGATTTCGCGCTCTGCGGAGCGCGACAAGGGCTACGCGCCCTTGACCGCGCCGCCTTTTGAAAAAGGCGGGCGAAAACCTTTAACACGACGAAAGCTATGAGTTCGTCAACAATTCGATAAGTAAATAAAATATTTATATAAAGAGGGATGAGTATCATGACAAAGATTGACATTTTCTCGGGCTTTCTGGGAGCGGGCAAGACCACGCTGATTAAAAAGCTGATCAAGGAGGCTTACAGCGGGGAAAAGCTGGTGCTGATTGAAAACGAATTCGGTCAGATCGGTATTGACGGCGGGTTTATGCAGGACGCGGGGATTGAGGTCCGCGAGATGAACAGCGGGTGCATCTGCTGTTCTCTGGTCGGAGACTTCGGCAAGGCGCTGGAAAAGGTGCTGACGGAGTACAAGCCCGACCGCATTCTGATTGAGCCATCGGGTGTCGGAAAGCTCTCCGACATCATCCGCGCGGTGCAGAACGTTGCGCCGCAGGGAGCGGTTCTGAACGGCTTTACAACGGTTGTGGACGTGAACAAGTGCAAGATGTATATGAAGAATTTCGGCGAGTTCTTCAACGACCAGGTGGAGAACGCGGGGTGCATTGTGCTGTCGCACACCGAGGGCGTAAGCGATGCGAAGCTCGAAGAGGCGGTTGCGATGCTGAAGGAGCACAACGCAACGGCGGTGATTGTCACCACACCGTGGAGCCAACTGGACGGCAAACAGCTTCTGACGGCAATGGAGCGCCGCGACACGATTGAGGACGAGCTGGCGCGTCTTGCCGCAACCGCAGGGGAGGAGCACCACCATCATCACCATCACCACCATGACGATGATGACGATGAGTGCGATGACCCTGAGTGCTCCTGCCACCATCACGATGACGATGACGACGATGATGACGAGGACGAGGACGAGGACGAGGACGAGCATCACCATCATCATCACGATGATGACGATGAATGCGATGACCCCGATTGCGCCTGCCATCATCACGATGACGAGGACGATGATGACGATGACGAGTGCGACGATCCCGAGTGCTCCTGCCACGACCACCACGACGGAGAGGGGCATCACCACCATCATCATCATCACGACCACGATGCGGACGAGGTGTTTGTCAGCTGGGGTGTTGAGACAACCAAGAAGTTCGGCGAGGACGAGCTGCACGGTATTCTGGAGTCCCTGCTGGAGGAGAGCAAGTACGGTATCGTTCTGCGTGCGAAGGGCATTGTGGAGGGGACCGACGGTCGCTGGATTCACTTTGACTATGTACCGGGCGAGCCCGATGTGCGCCACGGCACGGCGGGCGTGACGGGCAGACTTTGCGTAATCGGCTCGCATCTGAACAAGGCGGCGCTTGCCGGACTGTTCGGTGTGGAGTGGAAGAAGAAATAAGTGGAGGAACGACTATGGCAACGATGCTACCTGTTTATCTGTTCACGGGCTTTCTGGAGGGCGGCAAGACGCACGTCATTCAGGAGTCGATGGAGGACAAGCGCTTCAATTCGGGCGAAAAGACGCTGCTTCTGCAATGCGAGGAGGGGATTGACGAGTTTGACCCGTCGAAGTTCTACGGGCAGAATGTCTACCTTGAGAAGATTGCGGATGAAAGCGAAATCAACAAGGAGAATCTGACGGCGCTCGGGCGGAAGCACAAGCTGGACCGTGTGATTATCGAATACAACGGGATGTGGATGCTTCAGAAGCTGTACGACAGTCTGCCCGACAACTGGGGGATTTATCAGGAGATGATGTTTGCGGATGCGAACACGTTCATCAGCTACAGTCGGAATATGCGCCAGCTGACGGTTGACAAGCTGACGAATGCGGAGATGGTGGTACTGAGCCGCACCCCTGCGGACATTGACAAGGAGGAGGTTCACAAAATTGTTCGTGCGGCGTCGCGCCGTGCGGCGATTACCTACGATTACCCCGACGGTCATGTGGAGTATGATGACATAGCGGACCCGTTGCCGTTTGATTTGGACGCGCCTGTTGTGGAGATTGCGGATGCGGATTATGCGGTGTTCTACCGCGACCTTTCCGAGGAGATGGACAAGTACAACGGGAAGGTTATCAAATTCAAGGGTCACATTGCGCGCGACCCGAAGATGCCCGCGAACATGGCGCTTGCGGGGCGGCACGTGATGACCTGCTGTGAGGCGGACATTGCGTTCCATCCGCTGGTATGTGTATTCAATGGTCCGACAACGCTCAAAACGCGCGACTGGGCGATGCTGACGGGGCAGATTCGCGTAGAGAAGAACAAGTTCTACCGCACAGCGGGACCTGTTCTCTACGTCTCCGCCTCCGATTTCGCCGTCCCCCCTGTACAGGAAGTTGCTACCTTTTATTGAGGGGGGAAGGAAGACCTTGGAGGCGCAGGAGCCCCTCTTTCGGAGATGGGGTTAACGCGGCAAAGCCGCTATTGACGAGATTTTGCGTTGCAAAATCT
>DJSQ01000172.1 GCA_002438075.1 Clostridiales bacterium UBA6330 | reverse complement strand
CCCTTCGAGGGGGAAGGTGTCACCGTAGGTGACGGATGAGGGCGGACAGCCGCTTTACAAAATGCGCATCGTCTCTTTTCCTTTTACGAAAACACAATCCACAGAATCAGACAGAGCGCGGCGGCGGGAGTGGCAAGCGACATGGCGGTCAGCTTTGCCGTCTCCTTCAGCGGCGGAAGCTTGTCCAGCTTGGAATCCTCGCGCCTTGCGTAGCGGTGGAAAATCTTCCGTGCCTCGCCCGCCGCAAACGCCGAGAAGAGCAGGAGCAGGACCATCAGGCAGAAGATGAACAGCTCCCCGCTCCCCGCGTTCACATAGAACGCCGAAAGATACGGCTGTCCGAACAGGCAGAACAGATTGTAAATCAGGTGCAGAAGCATGGGTGCCAGCACCGACCGCGTGGCATACATCGCCCCCGCCAGCAGGAAGCCGAGCCACAGGTAGACGGGAAACAGACGGAATGAGAAATGCAGCATGGCAAAAAACAGCGTGCTGACAAAAATCGCCGTCCCCGTGCTGACCCGCTCGTATTCCGCGCACAGGATGGAGCGGTAGACCAGCTCCTCGCAAAATGCGGGAAGCACGCCGAACGCAAGCAGAAGGTAAATCGTCTCCCACGCGCTCCCACCCGACCGTGCCAAGAAGGTGTTATACAGCGTGAAATTGCCCGTGAGTGATGAGATTCCGCCCGTCAGAATGCTGATGAGCAGGCTTCCCGTCACCATCATGACCAGCAGGCAGATAAGAAACCACGCGTGCTTCGGCTGTAGCTTTTTGAATCGGATGCGGTCGGGGAATTTTTCGTCCCGCAATCGGATATACACCACCGCGGGAATCAGGAAAATCAGCACCTGCAACAGGATAACGCCAATGTATTCGCTCCCCCGCCGCGAAAGGTTGTCCTGCGCGATGCGCGACAGGCGCACCAGCAAAAAGGTCACCGCCACCAGAATCGGCGGAATCGGTCTTGCCACCGCGCGCCAGCCCGTTTTGGGCTTCGGCTCCGCAGGCGCGGCTTTTGCCGCATCGTCCGCGTCTCCCTTGCGGAAGAAGCGCCGCCACAGCCCCACTGCCGAGTCCTTTACCTGCTTTGCGCCCTTTTGCGCATATTCGGTGATATGCAGGCGGTCGGCGGTTGTCTTGAGCTTCCGTCCCGCGCGTTTGACGCCCCGCACAAGCGGTGCGGGCACGGCGAATTTTCGCTCCTTTTCCCCGAAGTGCAAAACCTCCCGCTCGGTGACCAGCACCTTGACGGGCAGGTCGTGCGCCTCGGTCGGAATCGTCTCAAACAGCAGCTCCTCCCAAACCACGCCCATTGCGGTCCCCGCAAAGGATGCAAGGAAGCGGTCGTAGCACCCCTTCCCCTGCCCCAATCGGTTGCCGCTTCTGTCGTAGCACAGCCCCGGGAGGATGCAGAGCGTGTGGCGGTCCGCCATGCAGATTGGCGCATCAGCGGGCGGCTCGGGAATTCCGTAAGCCCCCGCCGCCAGCTTATCCCCCTGCCGCAGGGCGCGGAAGGTCAGGCGGTCGCTTCCGACCTCGGTCACGGGGAACGCGATGGTTTTGCCCTCCCGCCGACAGCGCTTCGCCAGCGGAATCAGGTCAATTTCCCCTGTCATGGGGACGTACAAAAACACCTTTTTCGCCCGTCGGAACTCCGCCGTCTGCGCAATCAGCGCGCAGATTGCCTCATCCCGCGCTTTTTTCTCCTCGGGCGGCAGCTTGGCGCGCGCATAGCGGCAGGCATCCCGCAGCTTTTTCTTGCTGACCGTTTCTTCCATCGTTGCTCTTACTTCGCAAGCACCGTTTCGGCAAGCTCCCGCGCCTTTTCCGCACCGCAGAGGCAGGAGACCAGCTCCAGCCCGAACTCCAGCGCCGCGCCCATGCCGACGGCGGTCACAACTCTGCCGTCCCGCACAACGCGCGTGCTTCCGACCGTTGCGCCCGTCAGCTCGCTCTCGAACCCGGGGAAACAGACCGCCGTTTTGCCGCGCAGGTAGCCCCCGTGCCCGAGGACCATCGGTGCGGCGCAGATTGCGGCGAGGTAGCCTCCGTTACGGTCCGCCGCGCGCAGCGCCTGCTTGACCGTTGCGGACGCGTCAAGGTTCTTTGCCCCGGGCATTCCGCCCGGGAGGATGACCATTTCGGGCTTCGCGTCACGGTACATGGCATCGGGGATGTCGGGTCTTACCTCGATTCCGTGCGCGCCCGTTATCCACTCTCCGCCGCCGATGCCGACGGTTGTCACCTGCACGCCCGCGCGCCGCAACAGGTCCAGCGGGCACAGTGCCTCGATTTCCTCAAAGCCGTTTGCCAAAAACAGATAGGTCACGGTACTCCCTCCTTATTTCTCGTTTTTTGTGTTTACGATTTTCCCGCCGTCAGGCGGATCAGCAGTCTGATATCGTCGGGCTGGTTCTTCGCCTCGTGCGCCGCGCGGTTCCGTTTAATCTCCCCGCATTTGGTGCACCGATGGACGATGATATACCCTTTTCTTGCGTCCGGCTCGACCCGTATCGGTTCCATCTGTCCGCCGCACGCGTTCGCTCTGTCCCCCGGGTTCACGTCCACGTGGAGCGACCACAGGCAGAACGGGCAATGATTTCTGGATGTGTATCCCAGCGCTTCCACCTCCCGCCCGCAATGCGCGCAGGTGAACCCGCTATCGTTTTTTGTAAATCGTTTCATTTTTGTAAGACCTTGGGACTCTG
>DJSQ01000008.1:356-2746 GCA_002438075.1 Clostridiales bacterium UBA6330 | reverse complement strand
CTTAGGGGACTTCTCCTTAAGAAGTCCCCTAAGTAGGGTTCGGGGCAAAGCCCCGAGGTCTTTCCTTTCGAGTGTTGCTTACATTATATCAGATAAAAGGGATTTTGTCAAGGTAAAAGGGAATGAAAAGAGACGACCATTTGACACTGGCGGCATATCTTGTCGGGCTTTGCCCCGAGCGGTGGCGGGACAAAGCCATGCGAACGGCATTTTATGCGGGCGCGGTTTTGCCCGATAGTAACCCCGCAACCTATTTGCGTGGGGTGACCCGCGCGCATAAGCCTGCGGGACATAATACGCAATGGTCCTATGCAACGGTTTTGCGATTGCTTGTGGGACTGCGGCGGGACGGGGTGCGGGGGAGGCGGCAGGCTTACCGCCTCGGGGCGCTGACACACTATCTTGCCGACGCGTTCACCTACCCGCATATGCCGTCCTTTCGCGGCGGCATTTCGGCGCATAACCGCTACGAGCGGGAGCTGCACCGCGTGTTCGGCGAAGCTGTCGGGGCGGCGGACCGCAACGCTCCCGTTCCCGACGACCCGTTTCGGTTCCTCTGTGACGAACTGGCAGAAAGCGGGGTCGCTGTCCACACGCCGCGCGCGGACAGCGACCGCATTGTGCGCGTTTGCACGGGAATTTGGCGGTCTGTTTTTCAAGAAAACAGTGAAAAATCCCCGATTTCAAATAAAAAGAGCTAAAAACAAAGGTTTTGGGTTGACAAAAGGATAAAAATATGATATAATGTTAAAAGACTGCGAATAAGGGCAGGATTTTTTGTCTGTCCCAATTTTTGAAAGGAGTCTTTCATGGGTAAGTATTTCGGCACCGATGGGTTTCGCGGAGAGGCTGGCGTGACGCTGACCTCCGACCACGCATATCGCATCGGTCGTTTTCTCGGATGGTACTATTCGGACGGCGGAAAGAAGAAGGTCCGCGCGGTAATCGGCAAGGACACCCGCCGCTCCAGCTATATGTTCGAGTACGCGATTGTCGCGGGGCTGACCGCCTCGGGCGCGGACGCGTATATGCTCCATGTGACCACGACCCCGAGCGTTTCCTACGCCGTGGCGGGGGATGATTTCGACTGCGGCGTGATGATTTCCGCCAGCCACAATCCCTTCTCGGACAACGGCATCAAGCTGGTCAATCATCGCGGAGAGAAGATTGACGACGAGACCATTGCGGCGATTGAGGATTATCTGGACGGCAAGGTCCCCGAGGTCCCGTATGCAACGGGGGAGAACCTCGGGCAGATTGTGGACTACGCGGCGGGCAGAAACCGCTACATCGGGTATCTGATTTCGCTGTCGCGCTACTCCTTCAAGCCGTTCCGCGTGGGTCTGGACTGTGCAAACGGCGCGTCTTGGATGATTGCGCGGAGCGTATTCGAGGCGCTCGGTGCGCAGGTATCGGTCATCAATGCGTCTCCCGATGGTTTGAACATCAACCGCGGCGCGGGGTCGACGCACATTGAGGGCTTGGTTCGCTATGTGCGCGAGAACCGTTTGGACATCGGCTTTGCCTTTGACGGTGACGCGGACCGTTGTCTTGCGGTGGACGAAAACGGAAATGTCGTGAACGGCGACCACATTCTGTACATTCTGGGCAGTCAGATGAAGAAGGCGGGCGAGCTGACCAACAACACGGTGGTCACGACGATTATGTCCAACATGGGGCTTTACAAGGCGCTCCGCGAGGCGGGGATTGACTATGTGCAGACCTCGGTTGGGGACCGCTACGTTTACGAGAACATGGTGGCAACGGGAAACTGCATCGGCGGTGAGCAGTCGGGGCACATTATTCTTTCCAAGTACGCCACGACGGGTGACGGCATTCTGACGGCAATCAAGCTGATGGAGACGGTTATCAGCACGAAGCTGCCGCTTTCAAAGCTGGCGGAGCCCGTGAAGATGTTCCCGCAGGTTCTGAAGAATCTGCGCGTTGCCGACAAAGCGGCGGTACGGAACGACTCTGCCGTACAGGAGGCGCTGAAGCAGGCAGAAGCAGAGCTTGGCGACACGGGTCGCATTCTGCTCCGCGAGAGCGGCACCGAGCCTGTCATCCGCGTGATGGCGGAGGCTCCGACCGAGCGCATCTGCGAGGAAAAAGTCGACCGCGTGATTGCGGTTATCAGGGAGAGAGGATTGGCGTAGGTGGGGAAGACCTTGGAGGAGGAGGGACCCCCTTTCGGAGGGTGTCCTTCCCCCTCCAAACCTCCCTCATCTCCCCGAACTTCCCTGCACGGCAACCGCCGGTTTGGTGTGTAAAGGTTTTCCTCGTTTTTAGGGCGGCGGTTGCCGTACAGGGAAGTTTTTGGCGGATTGGGAGGTGCTTGACGATAAAGAGTGCGGCTATCGCGCTCTATCGGTGAGCGGAAAGCGTTTTGC
>DJSQ01000008.1:0-272 GCA_002438075.1 Clostridiales bacterium UBA6330 | reverse complement strand
CGCCCCTTCGGGGTTCGACTGCGCGGCAATGGTTGGTTTCTGCGTTCGCCGTTACACCGTTGTGCCGCTCCGCTCAGAATGACACGGAAGGTGTGGCGTTCTGTAAGATGTAACCCATTCGTTGCCATGTTACTATGACGGATGAATATTGTATCGCTCACGCAACAATCAGCCTCCGTGTCATTCTGAGCGGAGCGGCACCGACCGTGCGAGGGCGAGCGCAGAAACCAACAATTGCCGCGCAGTCGACCCCCGAAGGGGCGCCGGCAGGC
>DJSQ01000029.1 GCA_002438075.1 Clostridiales bacterium UBA6330 | reverse complement strand
TCCAAGGTCTTCCTTACCCCTTCCTCCGAACATACCTACGCACAAGAGCAACGGCGAGGAGGGAGAGCGGGAGCAGGACCGCGAAAATGATGATCCAGATGACGAAAACCGTCACGGAAACGTTCAGGAGCGCGGACGGGAGAACGTGCGGCTCGCCAATCGGAAATTGTAGGTCAGCCCCCGCAAGCCACGAAAGAATCGCCGCCGTGTAGGTGCTCTCCGCATCGTCCGCGTAGTAGTCTAAATTCGAGGTCGGAAGCATCCCGAGCCACGCAACGCGGGAGGAATCCGAGGACCGCACAGCCGTTGCCGCTACCGTGAAGGTCCCCGCGGTTTCCGTCTGCTCCCCCTCCCCGTCGGCGGACTGCTCCACACTCTGCCCCGAGGTCGAGGTCTTGAGCAGAGACGCGTTCTCTACCCCCTCCACCGCAGAGAGCCGAATCTCGTGCGCGTAGCTGATCATCATCCCACTGCCAACCGTTTCGTTGATTGCGTGGTCCGAGCGCTTCGGCGAGAAGGTCGCGGAAACCGTCGAGCTCGTGCCGGAGCTCACCGTGTCGCCAACCAGATTCACCTTTTCGGTCTCTGCCGACAGCCCGTAGGCGGCAAGCACCTCCATCAGCTTCGGCAGCTGCATCTGCGAATAAAGCGTTGTCAGGAACAGCCGACCGCCGCGCGAGAGAAAGTCCTCCAGCGCCGCCGCACCGTCCGCGTCAAGGTCCTTCTGCGGGGTCAGCCACAGGAGCGAGCCGTCGGGAAGCGACGATAGATTGGTCTCGGAGACCCCACGCGCTTCAAAGCCGTGCAGCTTCAGGCGGAGCATCACGTACCGGTCGGGCGCCTGCCCAACCTCCCCCGTCAGCACCCAAACCGTCCGCAGGGTCCCGCCAACCAGATTGCGCAGGGTCGAGGTGATGACCTCCTCGCCGCAGAAGTGCGCCTGCATCACGTCGGGTCCGAAATAGTAGGTGAATGCCTGATATGCCTCATCGGAGGACGACATCGCGGAAATTTCCGCCGTAATCCGCGCGTACTGGGTCATCGAAAGATAGCCGTACTCGGGCGAATAGGTCGTGCTGGAGTAGTAAAACAGGTCCGAAACGCCAACCGTCCGCGCGTCCTCTCCGCAGGCGATGCGGATGGTCTGGTCCTCGTCCGCCGTGGGCGGCTCCGAGACCTTCACCGTCACGTGCGAGGCTTTGTAGAGGTCCAGAAACGAGCGGAGATCGGGGTCGGGATCGGCGGCATAGTAGGTGATTTGCACGTCACGGTCCAGCGCCTTTACATAATTGCGCGAGGTGTTGGTCAGCGTGTAAACGCCGTTCCCCGAAACATCGGGGTGCGCTGCACGATAGGGTAGAAGCACCGCCGCGAGATTCACGGCAAGCACCACGGCGAGCGTGACGAAAAGAAGCAAGCGCTTTTTCCGCAAAGCAGGATTACGCATGAGCCGCACCTCCTTTTTTCCGCTGCGGGTCGGGCAGGACCACCGTCAGCGCAAGACAGACTACGGGAACCGAAAGCAGAAAAATGACAGCCGTCAAGTCAAAATGTCCGTCACGGAAGCCGTCCAGACGGCTGAACACCGAGAGGTAGTCCAGAACCGCGGGCAGAATCGCCGTGTAAAACCGTTTCGCAACGAAGAACAGAAGCACCGCCGCCGCGCAGATCGGCGCGAACACCGCAATGCCGCGCACGGGGACCTTGCCCGCCCGCACGTCATGCAGGACAGACGGCAGGACCGCCCCTGCGGTAACAAGCGCGAAAAAGAGGATGCCGACCCACGGAAACGCCGCTATCAGCGCCGCGAGGAGCGGGAGAAAATACAGCACCGCACAGGCAACCGCGCCGAGCAGGACCGCAAGCCAGCGCCGCTCCGTACGCGAGGCAATCAGGAAGGACACCGCCAGCGCCGCCGCCGCGATGAGGAACCAGCCGAGCAGGGAAACGTATGCCGAGCCGTAGGAAACCTTCCCCCAGATGCCGATGAGAAGCGGGAAAATCGCAAAATAGACCGCCGCAATGCCGAAAAGCGAGAGCGCGGCGAAATACTTGCCGCAGACAATCGCGCCGCGCGAGAGCGGCAGGGAGCGCAGCCAAGCCGTGTTGTGCTTGGCGCGGTCGTAGGTCACGGAATGCGCCGCGAGAAGCGGGCAGAGAAGAATCAACACATCGCAAAGAATCGGGAACATCCGCGTTGCATCCGAGGAGAGCGACAGGAAGTTATTGACCGTGGTCAGAATGCCCGCGCCGAGCACGAGCGCAATCAGGACCGTCCAGCCTGCGGGACCCGCAAACAGCCCGCGGAATTCACGCCGAAAAATACTGCTCATTGCTCGGTCCCCTCCTCTCCCGTTCCACGCGCGTTAAGCTTGAGAAAGAGCGCCCGCGCAGGGGTCGGCGTTCCCTCCGTCAATTTCTCTTTTTCCATAGGACCCGAAATTCCTTCCCCGTCACAGAACAGGAAGCGGTTGCAAAGCGTCTCCGCCTCGGCTGCGCTGTCGGTTGCCAGAAACACCGTTTTGCCGTCCTCGGCAAGCCGCGCGATGTCCTCGCGCAGTGCCTGCGCCTCGTCGGGCTTCAGCCCTTTGGTCGGGTTGTCGAGAAACAGCATATCGGGATTCCCGATCAGTGCCTGCGCCAGTCCCGCGCGGCGGCGGTCATCGGGGTCGAGCGTCCCGAGCCGACGGTTGCGCAGGTCGTCAATGTCCAGACTGTCCAGAATTGCGTGGATATCCCGCGCACCCCTTCTGTCGTCCTCGCCGCGCATTCCCGCAACGAATTGCATCAGGTCCCAGACCGTCATGCTGTCGTAATATTCGCTCTCCGAGGAGCAGAAGCCCAAGCAAAGCCCAACCTTCTCCTGCTCGGTCAGCGTGTCAAAGCCGCCGACCCGAACCGTGCCCTCTGCGGGGAATTCCGCACCCGCCAGCGCGCGCAGCAGGGCGCTCGCCATACCGTCCCCTGTGTCGTAAATGCCGTAGACCCTGCCGTTTACCAGCCGCAGGTCCGCCGCCGGACGGTCCTCATAGCCCGCAAGACGGAGCTGTACCGCTTCAATCATGCCCGTTATCTCCTTCTTTTTCTTTTTTCGTCAGCGCCTCGCCGATGCGGTCCGAAAGCGCGGTGAAGTCCGCAATCGAGAGCCGCTCGCCGCGAATGTCCGCCGCCAATCCCATATCGGCAAGAATCGTTGCCACGCGCTCCTTCCCCAGCTCGGGGTACCCCGTTGCCAGCGCGTTCGCCAGCGTTTTCCGCCGCTGTCCGAACGCCGCCTTGACGGTGCGAAACAGAAGCGCCTCGTCACGCGGCACGCAGGGCTTCTCCTGCCACAGCGTGATGCGGATTACCTTAGAGTTGACCTTCGGCGCGGGGACAAAACGGTCCGCAGGGACAAACAGAATCTCCTCCGCGCGGGCGTAGTAATTCAATACCGCCGTGATTGCACCGTATGCCTTCTCCCCCGCCGTGGCGCAGAGACGGTCCGCCACCTCCGCCTGTACCATGACCGTAATGCCCGCAAACGGCAGACGGCTCTCCAGCAGCTTCATTAAAATCGGCGTGGTGATGTAGTACGGCAGATTTGCGCAGACCGCAACGGGTCCCGCCGCGAAAGCATCCGCCAGCAGAGCCGAAAGATCGGTCTGCATCACGTCCTCGTTTACCACGGTCACATTCGGGCAGTCCTCCAGCGTGTAGCGCAGGACGGGAATCAGACTGCGGTCAACCTCCAGTGCAATCACCCGCCTGTAGCGCGCCGCAAGGGACCGCGTCAGCGTCCCGATCCCCGGTCCGATTTCCAAAACCGTGCAGTCCTCCGTGGGAGAACAGGCATCGGCGGTCGCGTCAATGACCTCGGGGTCGGTCAGAAAATTTTGTCCGAACTCCTTGCGGAACGACAACCCGAACATGGTCATCACCTGCCGCACGGTCCGCGGGTCCCATAAATTCATGCCAAAAATTCCTTTCACTTTGCATTCTCCTATTATTTTATCACAACCTGCGCCGAAAAGCAAGTTTTTTTCTTGACAATTTCCTGAAAATACGGTATAATAGAAAGGAACGCAGAGAATGGACACCGCTGACCCGCGGAGATTGTGCCTGCGGGCGCTTTTGGAAGGGCAAATGTTCGCCCATACACGAATGCCGAGATTTCGCCTGTCGGCGCCCCTTCGGGGTTCGACTGAACGCCGCAGGCGTTTGCTC
>DJSQ01000110.1 GCA_002438075.1 Clostridiales bacterium UBA6330 | reverse complement strand
TGGTTCAAGTTAGTTGTTGATGGGGGCGGAACGACACGCGGGTCGTTCCCTACGGATTACGACCCTGCAAAGTGCGTAATCTATCGAAAATTAGTGGTTGTAGGGAACGACCCGTGTGTCGTTCCGCTCTGTTTGTCGGTTACATTGCCGCGAAAGAATTCTATCCCACAGAACGCTGTACGCTCTGTGTCATTTTCAAACCAAACGCCAAAGGCACTATGTTCGCACTCTCCCCATAAATGCGTTGAAAGTTCTGGAAGGGGCTTGGGGAAACTTCTTTCAAGAAGTTTCCCCAACGCGTCCCCCGCATCCTCCTACCGCTTTTTGACGGAGAAGCCGAAGGAGCCGAGACGGCGACCGAGCGCGAAGTAGTCGCCGTGCGCGTAGGCGAGGAGGTTGGCGCGCTCCAAGCGGAGCTTGCCGTCGCGGTCGAGTAAAGCCTCGTCCACGTCCACCGCAACAATGTCGGCAAGGAACATCTCGTGCGTGCCGAGCGGAACGCGGTCGAACACGCGGCATTCGAGCGACAGCGGACTTTCGGCAAGCAGGGGACATCGCACCTCGCTTGCCGCCTCGGGGGTCAGATGAAAGCGCTTGAATTTGTCAACCTTGCGACCCGTGTAGACCCCGCAGGAGTCGGTCGCGCGGACAAGCGCCGAGGTTGTCAGATTGATAACGAATTCGCCGCTCTCGCCGATCAGTTCGTAGGAGTAGCGCGAGGGACGGACCGAAATGTAGGTCTTGGGCGGGGTGGTGTTGAGAATACCCGTCCACGCCACCGTGAAAACGTTTTGGCGGTCGCCCGCGGCGCAGGTGACCAGCACGGGCGGGACAGGCGCCAGAAGCGCGCCGCCCTTCCATTGAATTTTGCTCATGCAATGCTCCTTTGCGTCAGAGAATGTCCTCGCAGACCGTTTCGGGCTTGACCTCCAGCAGCTCGGGATTTTCCGCGTGCCGCTTGATGATTTTGAACGCCGAGGCGTAGTAGTAGCCGTCGCAGATGCGCTCGTCGGTTACGACCTTCAGCTCGATGCACTTGCGTGTGGAGACGTTGCCGTCCGCGTCGCAGACCACCTCGGAGCGCCGCCCGCCGTAGGAAAAGAACACGGGGAGGTTGCCGAAGTTGTAGATGTGATGGTAAATCGGGCGGATGCCGAGCGAGCCCATGCTGGTAACAATCATGGTCCCGTGGAAGGGAGAAAGGCGCAGGATTTTGCGCGGCATGATGCCGAAGTAATCGAGGAAGCGCAGCAGTCCGATGGTCCAGCGGCAGAACAGCCCGGGGATGAGGGAGAGGACCTTATTGAGGCGGTCGAACTCGTTGCGGTCGTCGGGTGCCTCGCGGATGGCGGACACGGCGCGGTCGAATTTTTCGTAGACCTCGTCCACGGTATCGTCGGGCTCGAAATCGACCTTGATGCAGGTATCGGGGGAGTCGATTGCCATGCGCTTCTTGACGACCATCACAATCTGGATGCCCTTGCGGGAGTAGATTTTCTGCCCGCTGACAAAGCGGTTGAGGGCGGGGCGCTGAGAGATGGCGCGGAGGTAGGAGGCGATGAGAATATGCAAAAAGCTGAAATTCGTCATGCCTGCGCGGACCTTTTCGCGGCAGAAGCGGTCGGTTTTGGTCATATCGATGGAATCTGCGAAGTAGTTGCAGGCATCGGCACGCTGGGGCATGATGTAGGGCATCATTCGCGTCATGGGGTTGACGATGCGGAGCTTGTAGCCGTCCGAGCGGTCGCCCCAATGCCAACGGCGTTTTTTCTGCTTGGGAGAGTCTTTCATAAGTTCCTCGCTTTCGTGTTTGTGAAACGGACTTCACAAAAATACATCTTTTATTATAAACAAAAACGGGGGAATATGCAAGGGCTTTTGCGAAAAAAATCGGGTTTGGGTTGAAAAAAGTGCAAAAATATGGTATACTGATAGCAATTGCGGGCGGAAATGAGGGAACGGCAGATGAAAAAAGTGGAGATATACACCGACGGTGCGTGCAGCGGGAACCCGGGACCCGGGGGCTGGGGGGCGATACTGGTCTGGAACGGGCACGAGAAGGAGCTGTCGGGAGGCGAGGCGGAGACGACGAATAACCGCATGGAGCTGACGGCGGTAATTGAGGCGCTCTCGGCTCTGCGGGAGCCGTGCGAGGTGGTTCTGACCTCGGACTCGAAGTATGTGATTGACGCGCTGACGCTCGGCTGGGCGGAGGGCTGGCGCGCGCGGGGCTGGCGGAAGGCGGACAGGTCTCCCGCTCTGAATGCGGACCTTTGGGAGCGTTTACTCGCGCTTGTTTCGCGGCATCGGATGGTTTACGTATGGGTAAAGGGTCACGCGGGGCACCCCTACAACGAGCGCTGCGACCGCTTGGCGGTGGAATTCACAAAGAGGGAGAGGTAGGGGAAGACCTTGGAGGCGCAGGGACCCCTCTTTCGGAGAGGGGTCCCTACCCTCCAAACCTCCCTGACCTCCCGAGAACTTCCCCACAGGACCCCGCCATTATGGGAGCGAAAATTTGGTTCGCTTTGCGTGGTGGCGGGGTCCTGTGGGGAAG
>DJSQ01000109.1:279-3636 GCA_002438075.1 Clostridiales bacterium UBA6330 | reverse complement strand
CAGAGCCCCAAGGTCTTACCCTTAAAAAGGAGGAAGCACCACCATGATGCGGATTATAACAGGGAAGGCGAGAGGCGTCCGCCTTGATACGCCCGCAGGAGAGAATACCAGACCTACGGCAGAGCGCGCGAAGGAAGCGGTCTTTTCCATGCTCCAGTTTGAGATGGAGAGCCGAAACGTCCTTGACCTCTTCGCAGGCTCAGGTCAGCTCGGGCTGGAAGCACTCAGTAGAGGCGCGGCGCACGCAGTACTGGTCGACCGCGATAAAACCGCCGCCGAAATCATTAAAAAGAATACCATGAAAACCCGGCTCGCGCTTGATTGCGAAGTCTATTGCGCGGATTATATTGAGTTTTTGCGCGGGTGCCGAGGGAAACGACACTTCGACCTCATCTTCCTCGACCCACCCTACGCCGCACACCTTATCCCCGATGCCCTGCGACAGCTGAAAAAGTACCGCGCACTCGCCCCGAACGCAACCGTGGTCTGCGAGAGCGGCGCGGAGGAGGACGTGTTCGGCGAGGACAACGCACTTGCGGCACTGTTTGATGTGCGCCGTACCGCAAAATACGGCGTGGCATACGTCACTGTGCTTGAATACCGAGGGGAGGACGCATGAAAAATCTCGCAATTCTGCCCGGGAGCTTTGACCCCATGACGCTCGGACATCTCGAGCTGGCGCGGCGGGCGGCGGAGGACTACGCACACCTCGTAATCGCCGTGATGGTCAACCCCGATAAGGAAACCCGCTTTACCCCAGAGGAACGCGTGGAAATCGCGCGCAGAACCGTTGCGGAAATCCCGCAGGCGGAGGTCCTCTTTGATGACGGAATGCTGATTGACCTTTACGACCGCCTCGGCGCGGACGCAGTGGTCAAGGGCTACCGCGACCGTACCGATTTGGCTTACGAGCGGAAAATGGCGGCGTGGAACCGCACACATAACCGCAGATTCCGCACCGTCCTGCTCCGCTCGGAGGAGCCGTATGCCAATATCAGCTCAACCGAGGTGCGCAGGCGGCTCGATGCGGGCGGAGATATCCGAACCTTGGTCCATCCGAACGCGCTGGAGCTGATTGAAAAGAAGCGGAACACGGGGGAGCACAAATGACCACGCGCGGACGCTTCGGTAAGCTGTTTTCCGATACCGTCATCCTCGCAATCGGCACCTTCGGCTCCAAATTGCTCGTGTTCCTGCTCATGCCGCTGTATACCGCGCTCCTGTCCCCCTCGCAGTACGGCACGGCGGAGCTGATTACAGGCACAGCAAACCTCATCATGCCGTTTGCCTGCGTGGGCATCACGAGCGGAATTTTCCGCTTTGCGGCGGAGAAGGGGACCGACCGCGAGGGGGTGTTCTCCTCGGGCGTGGTCCTGCTCGGCGCGGGACTTGGCGGAACGGTCCTGCTCGGCGCGGTGGCGTTTTGCATCGGCGCAGAATGGCGGACCGAAATCCTTCTGGTCGTGCTCTATGTGCTGGCGGCTGACCTGCAAGCCGTTTGCGCGCAGTACGTCCGCGCCATCGACCGCACAAGGCTTTTTGCCGTGCAGGGCATCCTCAATACGCTGGTGACCATCGGCTTTAACCTGCTGTTCCTCATGGCGTTCGACCTCGGCGTAACGGGGTACGTGCTGTCCACCGTGGTGGGCAACCTGCTGACCACGGTGTTCCTTGTCGTCAGCGCCAAGCTGTGGCGGGTGTTCCGCCTCTCGCGCGTGAGCAGGACCGCCATGCGGGAGCTGTTCCGCTTCAGCCTGCCAATGGTCCCAACAACCATCTGCTGGCTGATTACCGACCTCTCCGACCGCTATCTGGTCAGTTGGTTCTGCGGCGAGGCGGTCAACGGCGTGTACTCGGCGGCTTATAAAATTCCGACCATCGTCAATCTGGTGTCGGGCATTTTCATGCAGGCGTGGCAGTTTTCCGCCGTGGTGCAGTCGACCGACGGCGAGGAATGCAGGCGCTTCTATTCGCAGGTGTTTCGCGGCTTCCTCTCGGTCATCTTCATCGGGAGCGGGGGACTGATTCTGCTCTCGCCCCTGCTTTGCCGCCTGCTTCTCAATTCGGCGTACCACGAGGCGTGGCGCTATATGCCCACCCTGCTTTGCGCGGCGGCGCTGGAATCGGTGGTGTCGTTCCTCGCAAGCGTTTATATGGTGCGCAAGAAGAGTATGCACTCCTTCCTGACCGCCGTGGCGGGGACGGGGCTGAATCTGCTCCTCAATTTCCTGTTCATTCCGAGGTCGGGGACGCTTGGCGGCGCGCTCGGCGCGGCAATTGCCACGCTCATCGGCTATGCGGTGGTCTGGGCCCTGCGGATGGCGGACGTGCCGCGCCTGTTGCGGTTCCGCCTGTATCTGCCGCGCCAGCTTTGCAGTCTCGTGCTTCTCCTCTCCGCCGCAGCTGTGATGACGGCGGGGGCGGGGTGGTCGGTGTACGTGACGCTCGGGCTGTTCCTCGTGCTGGCGGGCATCAATTTCCCCGCACTTGCCGCAGGAGCGCGGGCGCTTCTCGGACATCGGCGCGAAATTGCGAAATAATTGAAACTTTTTTCGCAAAACCCCTTGCAAAAAAAAGGAAAGTATGCTATAATACTCATGTTGCGCCCAAAGCGCTGAATTTTAGGGTGGTCCGCTGCACGCTCGCATGAACATCCGGTATTACAGGAGGACTCAAATGAATCTCATTGAGGCTTTTACAAACGAGCAATTGAAGAAAGAGGTCCCGCTGATCCGCGTTGGTGACACCGTGCGTGTCCACAACAAGATCAAAGAGGGCAACCGCGAGAGAATCCAGCTGTTCGAGGGCACCGTAATCGGCAAGCACGGCGGCGGAATCTCCGAAACCTTCACGGTACGCAGAATTTCCTACGGTGTCGGCGTTGAAAAGACGTTCCCGATTCATTCTCCGAACGTGGAGAAGGTGGAAATCGTCCGCGTCGGTAAAATCAGACGCGCAAAGCTGTACTACCTGCGCGGCAGAGTCGGCAAGGCTTCCAAAGTCAAAGAGCAGATTTGATTTTGGGGAAGACCTCGGGGGAAAGACCTTGGGGAGGAAGAGGACCCTCTTTCGGAGAGGGTCCTCTTCCTCCCCAAGCCCCTCCTGCTCTCCCAGAACTTCCCCCCGCAACCCCGCCATGACCGGAGCGAGAATTTGATTCGCTTTCCTTTATGGCGGGGTTACGGGGGGAAGTTTTTTTGTTTTGAGGGAGGGGAACTTTGAAAGGTGCGGCTTCGCACCCGCTTTGTGGGGGGGGGATGGTGTTTGGAAATTAACCGTTACACGGGGGGCGACTGAACGCCGTAGGTGGTTGCTTTGAGATGACACCCGTTGGGGGGGCTGTAGATGTTCGCCCTT
>DJSQ01000109.1:0-127 GCA_002438075.1 Clostridiales bacterium UBA6330 | reverse complement strand
CTCCGCTCAGGATGACACGGAGGAGGAGCGCACAGTAGGATATAATCCTTAAGTTGTGAAAGTTACTCAACACACCGATATTGTATCACGCACGCAACGACCAGCCTCCGTGTCATCCTGAGCGGAG
>DJSQ01000016.1 GCA_002438075.1 Clostridiales bacterium UBA6330 | reverse complement strand
GCAGGCGGGATCTCGGCACCCGTGTAAGGCATCAAATTAGCATTTCGCACCTCTTTTGTTCCGTGTCCTTTCAGCGCAAACACCTGCTGTGTTCAGTCGCCCCCCGAAGGGGTATCGGCAGGCGGAATCTCGGCACCCGCGTATCGGTAACATGGCAGATATCCTACTACTATCACCGAATCTCCTGCTCCAATTCGGCGAATTCGGGGGTGGCGAAAAAATCGGGCAGACTGATCCCGAGCCCGTCACAGAGCATTTTCAGGGTCACAATCCCCGGGTTGCGGCTCTTGCCGTACAGAATGTTCTTAATGGTCGACGGCGGCACGGCGGACTCCATTGCCAGCTTGTGCACCGACATCCCTTTTTCCTCGCACAGCAACAGCAAACGGTTCTTTACGGTTGTGTAGGTATCCATTCTCTCACCTCATAACAGCAGTTTTTCTCATTTTACCGCTTTTTAACCGTCAACGTGGGCTATATATGGTATAATCGGGCTATAAATAGACTGTTTTACGGCTTCCGAACACGAAAACCGCATTTCAAAACGCAAAACCGAACAACCAAGCGGACCGCAGACGGCAAGCGTCGGTTGCGGTCCCTTTTCACAAAACCGACGAATTCATCGCGATTGCAGTCAGAACCATGTTCATAACATAACTTATGTTATCATTATGACATATACAAAAGCAGATTGTCAATATATAATAAATAATACGGTTGCTTCGGAGAAGGAGAAAAAATGCAGGAAAAGAGTTTGGTGATAGAACGAAAAAATTTGCGCGGGGATGACGGCTACAAGGTCTTTTCAATCCGCGTCAAGGAAGGTACCATAGCGGAGCTGGAAAAGCTTTCGATGGAGACGAACCGCTCCAGAAACGAGCTGATCAATCTGCTCCTCGAATATGCCATACAGAACTGTGAGGTCAAGTAAACTACATCCGTAACGTGCCGCGGGGCACAGTTGCACCTTTCCTCTTGAAACGAGCGTATCCTCTTGTCGCTCCCGCCGAAAACGGAGGCAACCGAACGGGACGCGAGGGGATGCAGGGGGTGCGTTAGGAAAACTTCTTGCAAGAAGTTTTCCTAAAACCTTTCAAGAACCTGAAACGCAGAGCGGGTCGCGGGGCAAAGCCCCGCGACCTTTCACGCATTTTTCCCGCAAAAAAGTGTAAAAAGGCATTTACAAAACGGGGGAAACATGATATAATATATACTGTATAAGTAGATTGATTTTCCCATTGCGGGACGGAACGGAGAAAAAGAGCGAAAAATGGAACATTCGATTTGCCAAACGGTCAGGGACCTGATTGCGTATGCGGAAAAAAGCGGACTTGCGGACCCGCGCGACCGCGTTTATTTTGAAAACCGACTGATGGAGAAGCTGAAAATCAGCGCCTTTGAGAACGTCGAAGAGCCGAACGAGCGCCCGCTCGAGGAGCTGCTCGGGGAGCTTTGCGACTACGCCGTGGCAAACGGGGTCATCCCCGACAACGGCGTGACGGGGCGCGACCTGTTCGACACCGAGCTGATGGGAATCCTGACCCCGCTGCCGAGCAAGGTCATCGACGAATTCAACAGCCGCTATGCGCAGTCCCCCGAGGCGGCAACCGATTGGTACTACCACCTTGCCTGCGCCTCGGATTATATCCGCACCTACCGCGTCAGGCGCGACCTCAAATGGACCTACGCGGGCAAATACGGCACGCTCGACATTACCGTCAACCTCTCCAAGCCCGAAAAGGACCCCAAAGCGATTGCGGCGGCAAAGCTGCAAAAGCAGACGGGCTACCCAAAATGCGCGCTCTGCCGCGAGAACGAGGGCTTTGCGGGCAGTCTCACGCAAGCCGCGCGCGCCTCGCACCGCCTGATTCCGCTGACGCTGGACGGCAGGCAGTGGTACCTCCAGTATTCGCCGTATGTCTACTATAACGAGCATTGCATTGTCCTCTCGGGCGAGCATACCCCGATGAAGATTGACCGCAGTACCTTTGTCAAGCAGCTGGACTTCATCACCTATCTGCCGCATTACTTCCTCGGCTCCAATGCCGACCTGCCCATTGTCGGCGGGTCCATCCTCACGCACGACCATATGCAGGGCGGGCACTATACCTTTGCAATGGAGCGCGCGGAGGTTGAAATTCCGCTGACCTTTGCGGGCTTTGATGGCATCCGCGCGGGCATCGTCCACTGGCCCATGTCGGTCATCCGCTTGCGCGGAGCAGACCGTGGGCAATTGACCGAGCTTGCCGACCGCATCCTGACCGCGTGGAGAGCCTACAGCGACCCCGCCGCCATGGTTTTGGCGGAGACAGACGGCGAGAAGCACAACACCGTAACGCCGATTGCGCGCCGCCGCGGGAGCGATTACGAGCTGGATCTGGTCCTGCGCAACAACCTGACCACGCCCGAGCACCCGCTGGGGCTGTATCACCCGCACGCGGACAAGCATAACATCAAGAAGGAAAATATCGGGCTGATTGAGGTCATGGGACTTGCGGTCCTGCCCGCACGACTGAAGAACGAAATGGGCATCCTTGCGGGTCTGCTTGCCGAGGGGAAGGACCCCGCCGCCGATGAGCGTGTTGCCAAGCACGCGGAGTGGGTGGGTCGGTTCGCGGCAGACCACGACTTTACCAAAGAGAACGCGGAGGACATCCTGCGGCAGGAAATCGGACGCACCTTTGAGGGCGTTCTGGAGGACGCGGGCGTTTATCAGTGCACCGACGAGGGGAGAGAAGCATTCCTGCGGTTTGTTTCCTCGGTTGGCGGAAAGAGGCTATGAAACGGAATAATTGGTTGCTGATTGCGCTTCTGACGGTCGGCGTGCTGATTGTGGTCCTGCTGACGCTCAACCTTGCAAAGGGCGGCGTGTGGATGATGAAGGGGTTGGACGGCACGGACGGGATTGACGGAAAGAGCGCCTACGAGCTTGCCGTGGAAAACGGCTATACGGGCAGTGTGACCGAGTGGCTTGCTTCGCTCGGCGGCAGGGACGGGAAGAGCGCCTACGAAATCGCCGTGGCAAACGGCTTTCGCGGGAGCGAGAAGGAATGGCTTCTGTCGCTGGCGTTCGGTGAGAACGGCAAGGACGGCGCGGACGGAAAAGACGGCGAAAACGGCAAAAACGGACAGGACGGCGAGAACGGACGCGATGGGGCGAACGGGGTTGGCATCCGCAGTGTGCGCATTGACGAGAACGGGCACCTGCTGGTCACGCTGACGGACGGAACGCAGATTGACGCGGGCACGGTCGGAGGCAGTGTTGCGCCGACCGAAGCGAACGACTTCACAAAAGCACAGTCGGAGGGCTACGCGGGGACGCTGACCGAATGGCTACGGGAGCTGCAAACGGGTCTGATGCAGGACGCGGACGGCAACAAGCTGTCGGTCAAGGACTGCTATGTGAACGAAAAAGGGCATCTGACGGTCCTGCT
The DNA here is from genome assembly GCA_002438075.1 of Clostridiales bacterium UBA6330. Classification (GTDB taxonomy): domain Bacteria; phylum Bacillota; class Clostridia; order Oscillospirales; family CAG-272; genus UMGS1865. The sequence goes on along the minus strand of DJSQ01000016.1, from coordinate 4,059 downwards.
CTCGGACGGCACAACGACGTTGGACGCGGGGATGATTCCCGAGGACGGGTATCTCTCGGATGCGGTAGAGCAGTACAATATGCGCCCGCGGTTTGAAATCGTGACGCTGAACTGGGAAAATCCGGCGCTGAATCTGCGGAGCACGCCGGAGATAAACGGTACCTCGAATATTTTGCGGAGCTACTCTGCGGGCAAGGAATTCCTTTGCATCGGCAGGGGTGAGGTGACCGAGGGAGACGAATTCAATATGTTGCTCCTGCCCGATGGGCAGATCGGCTACGCAAAAAGCAAATTCTTTGAGCCGAAGCATATCACCGTCACGGGCGCGGAGGGGATGAACCTGCCCGAAAAGCTGACCTTGCTTGCGGGCAAATCCATGCGTCTGGTCGGTACGGAGATCGTCCCGTGGGGCGATGCAAGCTGTTTTCTTGCCATGGTGGGTGACGATGGACTGACCGTGACGGAGGAGAACGGGATCTTCACGCTGAGCGCAGAGAACGCGGGGACCTACACGCTGGATGTAACGTTGTATCGCCCAATGACGGTCGGAATCCTGTTTCTGGACACGAAGCAGATTACCGTAACGGTGGCGGCGGAGAAAACGCCGACGGGGAAGAAAGGGCTTCTCATCGGGGACAGCCGCATTGCCCCGGGCGTAGGAATTCCCGCAAGTCTGCCGAAGGAGTTGGCAACGCTTGCCCCGGGCGTGGAATGGCTCGGAACGCAGACCAACGCGGACGGCGTGAAGTGCGAGGGCTACGGCGGATGGAGTGCGGGTAATTTCGTCTCGAAAAAAGAAGGGAAAAATCCGTTCTGGAATCCGACAACGGAGCGCTTTGATTTTGCTTACTACATCAGCAACCACCCCGAATGCCGCCCCGATTTTGTGATTCTGAATCTCGGCGCGAACGATGGATATTCCGCGCGTTCAACCGAATATCTGAACGCGATTGTCGCATCGATTCACGCGTATGATTCCAATATCGCGGTGCTGGTGCTGACCGAATATTACAGGGGGCGGACGGCAGTGTATGCGGACAATGTTGTCGCGCGGGAGTCTGCGGCATATTTTGAGCGGCTTTCGACCGTGTTTGACGGCAGGGAAGCCGAAAAGGTTTGGCTGCTTCCCAACTACCTCTCTGTTGACCCGACCTCGGATTTTGCCGATGCCGTGCATCTGACCTCCGATGGCTACGGATATGAGGCAGAAGTGATTGTGACTTACTTGACCGACCTGTTCGGTACATGATAGAAAGGAATGAAACCGTATGAAAAAGAATCTGAGAAGCTGTATTGAACAGCCGGAGTACAGCGAGGCGGTCTGCTTCCTCGACATGAACGGCTACGACTGGATTGAGGCGAGCGGCATGAAGCCCGATCTGGGACACAAAAAAAGCGCCCATCTGACTGCGGCGTGGCGCTTTGCGCAGACCGCGCGGGTGCGCATCCCGCTGGAGACGAGCGACCTTTCGGGCTACCGTTATCTGACCTTTTCGGCATTTGCCGTGCAGGGGGCGGGCGGCAGCTTTGCCCTGCGGTTTGAGAGCGACGAAACGGCGGGCGGCGAGAGCGGCTACAGCTGTCTGCTCCCCATCACGCGCAACGGCTGGAACGATTACCGCGTGGAACTGCCCACGCTTGCCGCGCGCAAGTCTCCCGCAGGCTGGAATCATATCACGGGAATCGTGATGGACTGCGCGGTCGGCGGGCAGGCAAACAGCACCGCGACAACGCTTTGCTTTGATAACTTCTATCTATGGGAGACTTTGGCACCGCAGATTTACGTGAAGATGCCCGAGTTGAAGGGTGCGGCGATGTTCTCGCGCACGGCGGCTTACGCGGTGGTGGACCGCAAGCGGCTCCCCATTGCGCCCGATGCGGACCCTGCGGCGCGTCCGTTTGAAGCGGACGGCGTGCTCTGGCTCCCGATGGCACCGATTGCCGCGGCGATTGCGCACCGTGCGGTGGTGGACAACAAGGCAAACACGCTGTCCTTTACCTACCGCCGCAAGAAGTATGCCTTCTCGGGCGACAGCGAGGCGTACACCGTGGACGGCGAGAAGAACCGCCTCGGATTTCTGCCGAGGATTGCGGGCGGAACGCTCTTCTTCCCCGCGCAGTATGTCATGGAGTTCTTCCGCTGGCGGCAGATTTTTACATCGTCTTTGGGGCTTGTGATTCTCTCCAACCGCCGCAATGTGTTCGATGCGGCGCGGGACGCGGGGCTGTTGTGGCAGCTGAACGCAGAGATTACCTTCGTACAGCCCACCGCCGAGCGGGTGGTGGAGGACCTGCACCGCAAGATTCCGAATGCCGACCGTTGCCGTCTGCTCCTGACGCATGACGAATGGTTTGCTCTGCGCCGTGCGGCGAAAAAGCCGAGCGAGGAGCGTCGGCTGATGGAGCTGGTCAAAAAGAAGTACGGCAAGCAGACCGATGCCTACAAGGGCGCGCCGAGCGGGGACACCGCATGGGCAACCTGCGAGAATATCATTGCGTGGTCCGCGCTTTACCGCGTGACGGGGGAGCGGAGCTACGCATTGCGGGTTCTGGACGAGATGAACGCGCTGGCACGGCTGGACGGCTGGGGCGCGGAGAAGTCGGTTCACGACGCGCTTGCGGTCGGCTACGCCTGCGCAATCGGCTACGACTGGTGCCGCCAGACATGGACCGAGGCGCAGAAGGCACCGCTGGAGCGCGCGATGCTCCGCTTTGCCCTGCGCCCCGGCGTGGACTGTCTGCGCGGGCTGGGCAGAATGTGGCACGCGGGGACTTCGGAGGCGGCGGAAAACCTCTGCGCGCTGGTGGCGTTGGCGCTGGCGCTCGCCGAGGCGTACCCCGAGACCTCCTACCGCGTGTTCCGCTTCGGCGGCTCGAGCCTTGTTTCCTGCTTCGCGGCGTATGCGCCCGACGGCGGCTATCCCGAGGGAATTGCCGCATGGGAGAAGGCAACGCGTGCGCTTGCCCTGACGATTGCGATGCTCCGCAGTGCCTGCGGGACCGATTACGGCTTTGCGTCCGCCCCGGGCTTTGCGCAGACTGCGCTCTTCGGGCAGAATCTGGAGACGAAGAACGGGATGTGGAACCTTTGCGGCGCGAAGGCGAGAATGCTGGACACGTCGGTGTTCGGTTGGTTCAGCCTGACCTACGGGAACGAGACGTTTGCATGGTTGCGCCGTCAGGACCTGCTGGCGGGCAAAAAGACGGTCAGCCCCTACGACTTGGTATTCTACCGTCCGCTGGGACTGACGGAGAGCCCCGTTCTGCCGCTGGATTCGGTTCGGCGGCGCGCGGGAATCGTCACCCTGCGTTCGGCGTGGGGCGAGGATGCCTGCTTTGTCGGCTTACACGGCGGGAGCAACCACGAGGTTGGCGGTGCGCTTGATGCGGGCAGCTTCTGTCTGGAAATGGGCGGTGTGCGCTTCCTCTCGGCTTGCGGGGATGCGATTGCCGACCCGATGCTTCGCCGCCGCGCGGAGTGGCAGAACACGGTGACGGTGGACCCGCAGGATGCGCCGTACCCCGACCAGAACCCGCAGGCAGTGGCGGCAATCACCGAGGCGAAGAGTGCGCCCGACCGCGCGTTTGCGGCGGTTGATCTCGGCGGCATTTCGGACAAGCTCCTGCGCGCCAAGCGCGGTGCGTTGCTCTACGCGCACCGTTCGGTTGCGGTGGTACAGGACGAGATGCAGTTGGCTGAGGCGGGGGTCGTTGTCTGGAGCGCCTGCACGGAGGCGACGGTTATTCGGAACGGTGGACGCTACCTGCTTTTGGAGCGGGACGGCAAGACGCTTTTGTGCCGCATTTACGGCGGCGGGACCTCGAAGTTCGAGGTACTCCCGATTGGCGGAACCCCGTTCTCGCGTTTGGTCATTCGCGTTGAGGCGAAGGACCGCGTTCGTCTTGCGGTCGCTTTCGCTCTGACCGACGCTCCCGACGCAAAGCTCTACGAGCTTCAGCCGATGACAAAGTGGGAAATGTTGCAATGATTAAGGTCAAGACCTTGGGGCTTTGCCCCAAGCCCCACTTAGGGGACTTCTTAAGGAGAAGTCCCCTAAG
>DJSQ01000184.1:7872-8227 GCA_002438075.1 Clostridiales bacterium UBA6330 | reverse complement strand
GATGAACATTCCAAGCATGATCAACCTGATTTCACAGGTGGTCGGCATGGTATGCAGAATCATTTCTGCAATCTGTTCTATCCTGACATACCTCAAAAACAAAAAGAAATAACCGCCCTCTCAGTCTCTACCAAAGCGTAGAGGGCGGTTATTAACCGTAGGAGGGCGCTGACTGTTCGTCAACGCTTCCTTGCTTTTATTATACCACAAATCGGGAAAATGTCAAGCCCCTTCTTGCATTTTCCCGTTTTTCTTTTCCCTCTCAATGCCACTTTCCCACAAATCGAGTGCGAAGCCGCACCATGCAACAAATCCGCACCTCCCAATCCAACCCAAAACTTCCCCACAGGACCCC
>DJSQ01000184.1:0-7746 GCA_002438075.1 Clostridiales bacterium UBA6330 | reverse complement strand
AGGGAGGCTTGGAGGGAGAGGGGACCCCCTCCGAAAGGGGGTCCCCTCTCCCTCCAAGGTCTTTCTTTTTCTCTCAAAAAACAGTTGCAAAGAGAGCGGAGGTGTGATATAATAGTAGGGAGAGAAAGAGGAGAGGAGGGAGAGCGACGGAAAAGCTGTATAAACTCTATTCGTCATTGCCCGAGCTGGAGCAGCGGAAAACGTGGGCGGAAATCGACCTCGATGCACTGCGCAGAAATTACAGATTGCTGCGGGAAATGGCAACCGCGGAAAACCCCGCGGTCCGTATGATCGCGGTCGTGAAAGCGGAAGCCTACGGTCACGGCGCACCCGCCTGCGTTGCCACCCTGCTGGACGAAGGGTGCGACTTTTTCGCCGTCTCCTGCATCGATGAAGCCGTCGCTGTCCGCGCTGTCTGCGACGAGAATCACCGCGAGGCGGATATCCTCATCCTCGGCTATACCCCGCCCGAGCTCGCCCTACAGCTCGGACGCTACGCCATCACCCAAACGCTCCTGTCCGAGGACTACGCCGCAAGACTGGAGCGCGAAGCCGCGGCAGCGGGCGTAACCGTCCGTACCCATATCGCACTCGATACCGGCATGAACCGCATCGGCTTCCCCGCCCACAGCGACATGGAAATCACCGCAACCGTTGCCGCAATCGCACGGGTCGCGGGCTTCGCACACCTGTCGGTGGAGGGAATGTTCACCCACTTCGCACGCGCGGACGAACAGACGGGCGGCGAGGGGGACGCACTTACCGACCGCCAGTCCGAGCGCTACCGTGCAGTCCGTGCGGCGCTGGAGCGGCAGGGCGTGGTCATCCCCTTCCACCATACCTGCAACAGCGCGGCAACCGTGCGGCGCGCGGCGGACCGAATGAGCGGCGTCAGGCTCGGAATCCTGCTCTACGGCGCGCGCCCGTCCGACTGCATCGAGCTGCCGCTGAAGCCCGTTATGAAGCTGCGGACCGTCATCTCCCACCTGCACAAGCTGTTGCCGGGCGAGGCGGTCAGCTACGGCGGGACCTTCTCAAGTGACACCGAGCGGCTGATTGCAACCATGCCCATCGGCTACGCGGACGGTTTTCTGCGCGCCTACAGCGGGAGCTTTGTCACGGTGGAAACCGCAGAGGGTCCCAAGCCCGCACCGATTGTCGGGCGCATCTGCATGGACCAGACCATGATTGACGTTACCGACACGGGCGCGGCGGTCGGCGATGTGGTCACGCTGTTCGGGAACGACCCGAAGGAGCTGTACGCATATGCGGACCGCGCGGGAACCATCGATTACGAATGCCTGTGTCTGGTATCATCGCGGGTAATCCGCGTGTATCGGTAACAGTTGACAGCTGACAGTTGACAGTTGACAACTGACAGGCACCGCGCTATGCGGAATTTTTGCGGACGGGAGGTGACGGTATGTCCCTGAATGTCAGGTACGAAAAAAAGGATAAGGATATTTACTACGGAATCAGCGGACCGCGCAACCGTCTCCATTGCTCCGCGCACCTGCACCGCGAGCTGGAGCTGGTGCTCTACCGCTCGGGCGAAACGGTTGCGTCGGCGGACTCCCGCCGCTACGATTTAAAGGCGGGGGACCTGTTTCTGACCTTTCCAAACCAGATTCACAGCTACGAAACGGCGGTGAAGGAGGACTACTCCATCATGATCCTCAAGCCCGACCTGATACCCGAGCTTTCGGACGAGCTGGAGCTCTCGGTCCCCGAATCCGCGGTGGTTGCAGGCGGGGCGTTCGACCCGCGCATCAACGCATTGTTTGACGCAATCGTTGCAATCTGCCGTCAGCCCGAGGAAACGGTCCCGTACCGAACGGAGAAGCTGCACGGCTACCTGCTGGCGCTGTTTGCGGAGATTCTGTCGGGAATGAAGCTGGTCGGGGTCCCGCAGGACGATTCGGGAGCCCTGCGGTCCATCATCTTCTACTGCACGCGGCACTACACGGGGGATTTGTCCCTCTCGGTTCTGGCGGACAAGCTGGGGCTGAACCGCTATTACATCTCGCATCTCTTCAGCCAGAAGCTGGGGATGCGGTTTAACGACTATGTCAATTCGCTGCGGATATCCGAGGCGTGCCGAATGCTTCTGAATTCGGACGATTCGGTAACCGACATTTGCTTTCATGTTGGGTTCGGGACGCTTCGGACCTTCAACCGCGCCTTCATCAAGCACACGGGACGGACCCCCTCCGACTACCGCAAAAGTGCCCTCCCCGCCGTTGCCGTTCCGACGCACGAGGAGAAAAGATAACCCGTTCCCCAAAATCCGACACCGCGCATATAATGGAGTGAGGGGAGCGCGGAGAAAAGAACGATGCCGTGCTCTCCGGAAAGGAAGAGCGTATGGCACAATTTACGAACCAGGCACAGCTGTCCTATAACAACGAAACGGTCACGTCAAACGTGGTCGTCGGGCAGCTTCAGGAGGTCCTGTCCGTCACCAAAACGGCAGTAAACGGCTCGTACCGCGTGGGCGAGACCGTGACCTATGCGGTCAACCTCATCAACTCGGGCACGACGGCAGTCACGGGTCTGACCCTGACCGATAATCTGGGCGCTTACAGCCCCGAAACGGGAACCACCTATCTCCCGCTGTCCTACGTGGACGGCACCGTGCGGTATTTTATCAACGGCGTGCGGCAGACCGCACCGACCGTAGCGGCAGGCGACTCGCTCGTGCTCACGGGCATCACCGTCCCCGCAGGCGGTAACGTCACCATCCTGTACGACGCGCCGGTCAACGGCTACGCCGACCCCACGGAAACAGGAACCCTGACCAACACCGTGACGGTCACGGGCACCGGTATCACCGCGCTGACCGCAACGGCAACGCTTCCGGCGGAGACGGGCACCCGACTGTCGATCACAAAATCAATCAGCCCCGTTCCCGTGGTGGAAAACGGCACGCTGACCTATACGTTCCTCATTGAGAACGCGGGCAGCACGGCGGCGGACGAAACAGGCAATCTGACGGTGACCGATACCTTCCTGCCGATTCTGTCGGGCATTACGGTCACGCTGAACGGCACGGCGCTAACCGAGGGGACCGACTACACCTACGACGAAACGACAGGTGTATTCGCAACGGTCCCGGGACGAATCACAGTCCCCGCAGCAACCTATGCGCAGGGAACCGACGGCGTTTGGGTAACCACCCCCGGGACTGCTACGCTTACGGTGTCGGGAACCATTTGATATCCGCAGCTTCGGACAGCACCGTGTGAACGGAAAGCCCCCGAGGAGAGAGCAGGTTCTCTCCTCGGGGGCTTCTTGCAAAACGGGCTTGACAAACCGCCGCCGAGGGTGTATCATAAAAGAGCCGCAGGGAAACCCGCGGACTTGGAAACACCAAGCAACGGAGCGCACATCGCTTTGTTGCGACAGACGCAAGGCAGAAAGCGTTTGCACACGACAGCTTCTGTTGGGTGCAGGCACTGCCTGCCGGTGGCGGTTGCTTCCTCCCTGAACGGAGGACGTAAAATTTTCTTTTTCTTCCTCCGGATTTCATTCGGAGGAGGTGATAGCATGAATTACATAACCTTTGAACAGCTGATGCAGTTCTCCGGCGTTGTACTGTCGTTGATTTCAACGATTTTCATCATTCTGTCATTCAACAAAAAGAAATAACCGCCCAAACTTTCCACGAATTGGCGGTTATTTCTGCTAATTTGAGGGAGTAACCGTCGCCGGTGTTTCCTCGTATTTTTATTATAGCACATTTTCGGAAAATGTCAACCCCTTTTGCGAAAAAATCCGTTGAAGCGTGAAACCACCGAGGCAGACTGCCCGCTTTGGCGCAGTTCAACGTGTGAGCTTTCCGTTTTTTTTGCAAAAGCTCTTGACAAAATTCTGTATTTGTGCTATAATGCAACTGGAAGTCAGTTGCAGGAGAACAACATGAGCCAATTGGAAAAAGCAAAGGACAGAATACGAGCCTGTCCAAAGGATTATACTTATGATGAAGCACGCGCCCTATTGACAAGGCTGGGCTTTCGGGAAAGCAACAAAGGCAAAACATCGGGGTCCCGTGTTTGCTTTTTCCGAGCGTCCGACAATCGGGTGATTATGCTCCACAAGCCGCACCCGCAGTCGACCATGCAAGCATATGCTGTAAGAGAATTGAAATCCATTTTGGAAAGCGCAGGTGATTTATCATGACGAACACATTGCAATACAAGGGATATTCCGCAAACATTGAATACTCCGCAGAGGATAAGGTGCTTTATGGAAAAATCGATGGCATCAACGACCTTGTAACCTTTGAGAGCGAGAAAATTGAAGGGATAGAGGATGCCTTTCACGATGCGGTTGATGACTACCTTGCATTTTGCGAGGAGGTCGGAAAAACACCCGAAAAAACCTATAAGGGAACCTTCAATGTCAGGATTGACCCGACCCTGCATCGGGCGATTGCAACGCTTGCAATGCAGAATGGGACAACACTCAACCAAGCGGTCGAGCAGGCGATATCACAGTATGTAAACGTCAGACATTGAAAAACAGACCGCTGATTCCATATCGGTTGCCAAAGAGAAGGCGACAGGAAATCAGAACCGAAATGTGCGGCAAAAGAAGAGCGAGCCGGCAAGTGGTACAACCGCACATTCTCTTCCGCCAAGTGGCGAAGAGGGTTCTGATTCTATATCGGTTACAAAAGAAGCCGCGCATCCCCACAGGGGATGCGCGGCTTCTTTGGAGCAGATGACGGGAATCGAACCCGCGTATTCGGCTTGGGAAGCGGACACTCTGCCATTGAGTTACATCTGCATTTGCTACTCCCTTATTATACACCAAAACTTCCCGTCTGTCAAGAGAAAACAGGACATTTTTTTGAAAATGTCCTGTTTTTTTATCATCCTGCGCTTTGTTTGACTTCAAACAGCCTTGTCAACACCTCGGAGAAATAACACGGGATAAAGATTAAAAGTAGGATAACCGCAATTGCAACGCGTATAATAAGCGAGATTCCTGCACTGCGCAATGCGCTTCTCCCGAGTTCGCTGTAGCCTGTTGCAATCAAAACAATGCCCAGAATAAACCCCAGTTCCGGCAGGAAAAAGCTCAGAATCGCAATTGATTTTGCGCAGTTCGCATCTGTAGACTTCGCGGCGAGATTTCTGTCTGTGAAATATCTCCCGCATTTGATACAAAAATCTGTGTTCTCACTCGGTAGCTTTGCGCCGCAATATGGGCAAAATTTCATTGATTGCACACTCCTTTTTGATTTTGTACCTCCATTATATCACAAAATGAGATATTTGTCAATATCTCAAAGTGAGATTTACTATAATACTCTTGTATTTTTTTGAAAAGACAGGAGAAAACAGTATGCGAATCCGTGACCTGCGGGAGGACCGCGATCTGACACAGAGCGAGCTTGCGGCGTTTCTGCACATCCGCCAGAACACCTATTCCCAATACGAGAACGGTCAGCGCCAGCTGCCGCTCGGCGTTCTGATTGCCCTTGCGCGCTTTTATCACACCTCCACCGACTATATCCTCGGGCTCACCGAGGAGCGCCGCCCCTACCCTTGAGCGATTTCGAGACATTGCACAAAAAGCGGCTTTTTCAGGCGTAAAACATCGTGAAAAAATCCGCTTTTATTTTGTCTTTTCGATATGGTATAATAATATGTTAATTTCCGAGCCGGAGAAAGAGGGAGAAAAAAGTGATCCGAGAAGATTTGAGAAATGTAGCCATTATTGCACACGTTGACCACGGCAAGACCACGCTGGTGGACGGACTTCTGAAGCAGGGAGGGGTCTACCGCGACAATCAGGAGACTGTGACCTGTGTGATGGACTCCGGCGATCTGGAACGGGAGCGCGGGATCACCATTTTGGCAAAGAACACCGCCGTTCACTACAACGGCGTGAAAATCAACATCGTCGACACCCCCGGGCACGCGGATTTCGGCGGCGAGGTGGAGCGGATTCTGAAGATGGTGAACGGTGTCATCCTGCTGGTTGACGCGGCGGAGGGACCGATGCCGCAGACCCGTTTCGTCCTGCAAAAGGCGCTGGACCTGAACCATCGGATTATCGTCTGCATCAACAAGATTGACAAGCCAGACGCGCGGCTTGGCGAGGTGGAGGACGAGATTCTGGAGCTGCTCATGGACCTCGGCGCGAATGACGAGCAGCTGGACAGCCCGATGCTTTACTGCTCGGGGCGCGCGGGGACCTGCACGACCGACCCGAAGGTCCCGGGGACCGATCTGCGCCCGCTGTTTGACAAGATTCTGGAGTACATTCCCGCACCCGAGGGGGACGAGAACGGACCGCTCCAGCTGTTGGTTTCCTCGATTGACTACAACGAATACGTGGGGCGAATCGGCATCGGACGCATTGACCGCGGCAGAGTCAAGGTCGGTGACGAGGTTGCGGTCTGCAACTACCACAACCCGGGCGCTGTGAAGAAAACGAAGATTGTCTCGCTCTACCAGATTGACGGTCTGACGCGCAAGCCCGTTGACAACGCAACGGTGGGTGACATCGTTTGCTTCTCGGGTGCGGGCGATGTGACCATCGGCGACACGCTGACCTCCCCTGCAGCTCCCGAGCCTCTGGAGTTTGTCAAGGTGTCCGAGCCGACCGTGGAAATGACCTTCATGGTCAACGACAGCCCGCTCGCGGGCAAGGAGGGCAAGTTTGTAACCTCCCGCCAGCTGCGCGAGCGTCTCTACCGCGAGCTGCTCAAGGACGTGTCCCTGCGGGTTTCGGACGGCGACACGACTGACGAATTCCGCGTGGCGGGCAGAGGCGAGATGCACCTGTCGATTCTGCTGGAAACGATGCGGCGCGAGGGCTTTGAGCTTGCCTGCTCGAACCCGCGCGTGCTGTACAAGACGGTGAACGGCGAGAAGATGGAGCCGATGGAGCGCGTGACGTTGGACGTGCCGACCGAGATGGTTGGCGTTGTGGTGGACAAGCTGGGACAGCGCAAGGGCGATTTGCTGTCGATGGCACCAATCGGAAGTCGGACGCGGATTGAGTATTCGATTCCGTCCCGTTGCCTGTTCGGTTACCGTTCGGAGTTCCTGACGGCGACGCACGGCGAGGGTGTGATGAACACGATTTTTGACGGCTACGCGCCCTACCGCGGCGAGATTCAGATGAAGTACACGGGCTCGCTGATTGCGTCCGAGAACGGTGAGACAACGCGTTACGGGCTTTACAACACGCAGGACCGCGGGCAGCTGTTTGTGGGACCGCAGACGCAGGTTTACGAGGGGATGATTGTGGGTGAGAACCCGAAGTACGACGACATTGCGGTGAACCCCTGCAAGACGAAGCACTTGACGGCGATTCGTTCCTCGGGTGCGGACGAAAAGCTGCTTCTGACCCCTCCCCGCATTTTCTCTCTGGAGGAAGCGATCGAATACATTGGTGATGATGACCTGATTGAGGTCACGCCAAAGTCGATTCGCTTGCGCAAGAAGATTCTGAACACGGAGCTCCGCATGAAGGAAATGATGAAAAAGCGCCGCGAATTGGAGGCGCAGAAGAGGTAAGGGAAAGACCTTGGAGGCGCAGGGGACCCTCTTTCGGAGAGGGTCCCCTACCCTCCAAGCCTCCCTGACCCTCCCAGAACTTCCCCAATGTCCCCGCCACTTCCGAAGCGGAAATTCGTTTCGCTTTTTTGGAGTGGCGGGGACATTGGGGAAGTTTTTTGTCGAATTGGGAGGTGCGAACGCTTTGAATGGTGCGGCTATCGCACCCGTT
>DJSQ01000087.1:2217-2631 GCA_002438075.1 Clostridiales bacterium UBA6330 | reverse complement strand
ACAAAAGACGGAGGGAGGTGGTACCCATGATGAACATTCCAAGCATGATTAACCTGATCTCTCAGGTGGTCGGCATGGTTTGCAGAATCATCTCTGCAATCTGTTCTATCCTGACATACCTCAAAAACAAAAAGAAATAACCGCCCTCTCATAAACTCTGAACCAGTTCAGAGGGCGGTTATTTAACCGATCGGAGGGCGCTGACTGTTCGTCAACGCTTCCTTGCCTTTATTATATCCCAAAACGGAGAAAATGTCAAGTCCTTTCTTGCATTTTCCCGTTTTTCTTTTTCCTCTCAACGCCACTTTCCAACAAATCGAGTGCGAAGCCGCACCATGCAACAAATCCGCACCTCCCAATCCAACCAAAAACTTCCCCCAAGTCCCCGCCACTCTCAAAAAGCGAAACAAATTT
>DJSQ01000087.1:0-2121 GCA_002438075.1 Clostridiales bacterium UBA6330 | reverse complement strand
GGGAGGGTCAGGGAGGTTTGGAGGGTAGGGAGACCCCTCCGAAAGGGGTCTCCCTGCGCCTCCAAGGTCTTCCCTCCCCCCTTCAGAGAGCTACATCCAATAGCATCATCACCGCAAAGCCGGCGATGATGCCCATCGTGGGGAAATAGGGGTCGGAGTCCTCGCAGCTGTGGCTCTCGGGGATTAGCTCGTGAACCGCAACGAGAATCATGGCACCTGCGGCAAAGGCGAGCGCAAAGGGGAGTATGCTCCGTATGGAGACAACGAGCAGAGCACCGATTACCCCCGCAATCGGCTCCACCATGCCCGACGCCTGCCCTATGAGAAAGGACCGCAGACGGGAGCATCCCTCGCGGCGCAGGGGAAGCGAGACCGCCGCCCCCTCGGGAAAGTTTTGCAGTCCAATCCCAACCGCAATGGTTACAGCCCCCATCAGCGTCTCGGGCGTGTAGCCGCCCGCAAGCGCACCGAACGCAACCCCGACCGCAAGCCCCTCGGGAATGTTGTGGAGCGTGATGGAAAGTACCAACAGAAAAACACGGGAAAGCGGCGTGCTGCTCCCAATCTCCCCCGAGGGCGCGCTGATGCGCCGCTGTGTGTAGGTCACAGCCTTGTCGGAGGCAAACATGAAAAGCGCACCCGCGAGAAAGCCCGAGGTCGCAACCGCCCACGCGGGAATGCGAAGATAAGCCTTCGCCTGCTCAATGGCGGGCTGGAGCAGGGACCAAAAGCTGGCGGCAATCATCACCCCCGCCGCAAAGCCGAGCATCAGATTCATCAGCCTGCGGTTCGGATTCTTGAAGAAAACAACGACTGCGGCACCGAGCGCGGTCAGGAGCCAAGTCCCGCACGTGGCAACGAGCGCCGATAAAACAGCGTGGTTCATAGGCAAACTTCCTTCTCTGTATTCGGGGAGCCGCAGGGCGGTCCCCCTATACCACAGTGTATACAAAGCCCGCGGAAAGGGTGCGGGTTTGCCGCCCACCGACTTGACAAACGGTCTGTTTTGGAGTATAATATATCCAATGGAAACAGGAGGGAGCATTATGAATTTGCAGACAGAACAGATTCGCGCTATCACGCTGGGCGCGGACCGCGTGACCGAGGAGGCGGACGGTCTCCGCTTTCACCGCTTTACCGAGGAGCAGGAGGCGTTCTATCACGAGACCTCGCCCGAGGATTTCTACATCAAAACCTTTGCAACGGCAGGGGTCAGACTCGCATTCCGAACCGACAGCCGCACGCTCGCCTTGCGTGTCCGCAACAGCCGCGGGTCGTCCCGTAAATTCGGATTTGTAGACGTGGAGGTGAACGGGGAATTCCTGCCGCGCACCATCGGCTCGGCGGAGGACGCAATCGGGGAATTCGCGGGTCGCTTCGACCTCGGCGAGGGGCAAAAGACGGTGCGGGTCTATTTTCCGCAGCTGCTGATAGCCACGCTGTGCAGTCTCGAGCTTGATGACAACGCGATGTTGGAGCCGCTGAAGCCCGCCCGCAGAATGCTGATCTTCGGGGACTCCATCACGCAGGGCTACGACGCGCTTTACCCGTCCCATTCCTACGCAACGAGACTGGCAAGCCTGCTGGATGCCGACGCGCGCAATAAGGGCATCGGCGGCGAGGTGTTCCAACCGCGATTGGCGCTCGCAGGGGAACGGGACTTCGCGCCCGACCTGATTACCGTTGCTTACGGAACCAACGACTGGGGTCACCGCGATGCACAGACACTGGAAAAGAAACTGCGGGAATTCTATCGGAATCTTTCGCAGACCTACCCGAACGCAAAGATTTTTGCCATGTCCCCCGTGTGGAGGGGAAAGAGAAGCAGTCCCGCCCTTTGCGGAAAGCCCCTCGCATGGGTCGATGAGCTGATTGCGGATGTCGCGCGGGAGCTTCCGAATGTGACGCATATTTCGGGCATTGATTTTGTCCCCCATGACCCCGCCTGCTATTCCGCCGATATCCTGCACCCGAACGATGTCGGGTTTGCAACCTATGCGGAAAGGGCTTATTGCGCGATTCGAGCGTGGCTTTGAGGATGTATTGGGATGGGCGAGAGTGGCTTGAAGGTTCTTATTGACTGCTTTATTATGCCTTACACGAGTGCCGAGATTCCGCCTG
>DJSQ01000088.1 GCA_002438075.1 Clostridiales bacterium UBA6330 | reverse complement strand
GGCGGGATCTCGGCACTCGAGTAAACGTCATATAGTAGTCAGCAAGTAATTTCACACAAAGCAAAAACACCGCTTGACAAACGCGGTCGAGCGGTGTATAATATAGAGGCAGACAAGCGCAAGCGCGTCTGTCAGGGAATAAGGGAATCTATCGATTCCCCGAAGTTGGCGGCAGTCGGCTCCCTCCGTAGGTGACCTACTTGGCACGACGGAGAGAGCGAAAGACATTTCTGATGTTGAATCTGATTATCTTATTGGATTCCCTCTCTTCGTACAAAAGACGGAGGGAGGTGGTACCCATGATGAACATCTCCGTTCTGATCAACCTGATTTCTCAGGTGGTCGGCATGGTTTGCAGAGTTATTTCTGCAATCTGTTCTATCCTGACATACCTCAAAAACAAAAAGAAATAACCGCCCTCTCACAACTCTGACACAGTTCAGGGGGCGGTTATTTAACCGATCGGAGGGCGCTGACTGTTCGTCAACGCTTCCTTGTCTTTATTATATCCCAAAACGGAGAAAATGTCAACCCCTTTTTCGCATTTTCCCCGCTTTTTCTTTTCCCCCTCAACGCCAACCGCTCACAATCCGAGTGCGAAGCCGCACCATGCAACAAATCCGTACCTCCCAAGCCAACCAAAAACTTCCCCCAAGTCCCCGCCACTTTCAAAAAGCGAAACAAATTTTCGCTTCCGAAATGGCGGGGACATGGGGGAAGTTCAGGGAGGGTCAGGGAGGTTTGGAGGGTAGGGGACCCCCTCCGAAAGGGGGTCCCCTGCGCCTCCAAGGTCTTCCCCTCACTCTCCCAGCATCTCCGCAATCGCGCGGGCGGCGGTTTTGCCCGCGCCCATCGCAAGAATGACCGTCGCCGCTCCCGTCACCGCGTCACCACCCGCGTATACACCGTCCAGCGAGGTCTTGCCCGTCTGCTCCTCTACCACAATCCCGCCGCGACGGTTGATCTCAAGCCCCGCGGTTGTCGACTTGATCAGCGGGTTCGGAGATGTACCGATTGCCATAATCACGCAGTCGCAATCCAGAACGAACGATGAATCGGGAATCTCCACGGGGCTCCGCCGCCCCGACGCGTCGGGCGCACCCAACTCCATCCGTACACAGCGCATCCCGCGCACAAAGCCGCTTTCGTCGCCTAAAATCTCCACAGGATTCGTCAGAAGGCGGAATTCAATCCCCTCCTCCATCGCGTGCTCCACTTCCTCGCGCCGCGCGGGAAGCTCCTCGAGAGAGCGGCGGTATACAATTGATACCTCGTCCGCCCCCAGCCGCATCGCGCAACGCGCCGCGTCCATCGCAACGTTTCCGCCACCAACGACCGCAACCCGCTTTGCCGCCTGAATCGGCGTGGCGCTCCCCGCGCGGTACGCCTTCATCAGATTGACCCGCGTCAGGAATTCGTTTGCCGAGTAGACCCCCTTCAGGCTCTCCCCCGCAATTCCCATAAAGCGCGGAAGTCCCGCGCCCGAGCCGATGAAAACCGCCTCAAAGCCGCCCTCGCGCATCAGCTCCTCCACCGTCAGCGTCTTGCCGATGACCGTGTTCACCTCAAATTTCACGCCCAGCGCCCGCAGTCCGTCAATCTCCTTTTCCACAATCGACTTCGGCAAACGGAACTCGGGAATGCCGTAGACCAGAACGCCACCCGCCGTGTGGAGCGCTTCAAACACCGTTACGTCAAAGCCTTTTTTCGCAAGGTCCCCCGCGCAGGTCAAGCCCGAGGGCCCCGAGCCGACCACCGCCACGCGATGTCCGTTCGGCGCGGGTCTTTCGGCGGGTGCCTCGCTGTGCGCGTTGTGCCAATCGGCAACAAAGCGCTCCAGCCGACCGATGCCGACCGCCTCCCCCTTGATGCCGCGCACGCACTTCCCCTCACACTGCGACTCCTGCGGGCAGACTCTGCCGCAGACCGCAGGCAACGACGAGGACGCGGAAATCACGCGGTACGCCGCCTCAAAATCGCCCTTCTTCACCTCCTCGATGAATTCGGGAATGTCGATTCCGACAGGACAGCCGCTCACGCAGGGGCGGTTCTTGCAATGCAGGCAACGCTCCGCCTCGTTCACCGCAGCCTCGGCGGTGTAGCCCTGCGCCACCTCTTCAAAATTCCGTCTGCGGACCTGCGGGTCCTGCGACGGCATGGGATTCTTTTTCGGGTTCATGTTCGGCATTTCAGTTCTCCCCCTTTCGGAACAGGTTGCAGGTCTCCTCATATGCGTGCCGCTCGAACGGCTTATACATCGATGACCGCGCAATCGCCTCGTCAAAGTCGATTTCGTGCCCGTCGAATTCGGGTCCCTCCACGCAGGCAAACCGCACCTTGCCGCCAACGGTCAGGCGACAGCCGCCGCACATCCCCGTCCCGTCAATCATGATGGGATTCATGGAGGCAACCGTTGGGACATTGTATTCCTTCGTCAGACGGCAGACGAATTTCATCATCGGAAGCGGACCGATGGTAACCACCTCGTCATACTTCTCGCCGCTCTCAATCAGGGCGCGGAGCGCATCGGTGACCAGTCCCTTCTCGCCCCACGAGCCGTCATCGGACATCCGCACAAGGCGGTCGGAAACGGCGCTGAATTCGTCCTCGAGAATCACGAGGTCCTTTGTGCGGAAGCCCGCAACGGTATGGACAACCGTGCCGTTTTCGTGAAATTTCTTTGCCACGGGGTAGCCGATGGCGCACCCGACCCCACCGACCACCACGGCGACCTTTTTCTTTCCGTCCGTCTCGGTAGCGCGACCGAGCGGTCCGACAAAATCATGCAGGCAGTCCCCCACCGAGAGGTGATTCAGCCGTTCGGTTGTCGCGCCGACAATCTGAAAAATGATGGTGACGCTCCCCGCCGCGCGGTCGAAATCGGCAACGGTGAGCGGGATGCGCTCGCCATCCGCATCGGTGCGCAGGATGATGAACTGCCCGGGCTCCGCCTTTTTCGCAACGGCGGGCGCATGGACGCGCATGAGCGTTACGGTCGGATTCAGCGCGCGTTTTTCAAGAATTTCGTACATAAACAGGCTCCTTTCGCGGGAAATCTCCCGAAACCACTTGTCAAGAGGCGTTTTATCGTGTATAATAAAGGTAAGACCTCGGGCTTTGCCCGAACCCACTCGGGGGACTTCTTGAAAGAAGTCCCCTGAGAACCCCAAGAACTTTACACAAGGGGGGTATCGCTCCCTCATTCGCAGTGCAAAGCTTACTTGCAACACTCCGAGACCTTTCTTTTAATTATACTATATTCCGCACGGAAATGCAATAGCGGAAAGCGACAAAATTGCAGGAATGTCAGGAAAAAATTTCACACCGAAAGGACCAAACCCAAAAATGGAAACCGATTACCTGAACACAGCGGGCAAAAGCGCGGGCGAGATTGCGCGCGACATTGCCGATTTTCTTTCTCTCCCCTGCGTCATTCACGGCAAGCGCGACATCGACCTTGCCACGCTCCTGCCCGACCTCAACATGAACGAGCAGTTCTCCTTTGCGCTCCTCATGGAGGCTTACACGCAGGGCTGGGACCCCGATGCCGCCGAGCAGTTCTTCCGTCACGCCGTTGCACCGTCGGTCGGGGATGCCGTAACCGAGAAGATGCTCGCCCTCTTCCGCGCGCCCGAAAGCCGCGAATTCGGCGTTGCGGTGGTCAAGTACGGCTACGGCTTTGACCTCACCGTCCCCTCCTACTGGTCCTCCTGCCTCAAGCTGGCGATACAGGCAAAGGCGGTCCCCGCGCTGATGAATTACCTCAAGCTGTTCATGATCTGCCTGACCGAATTCGCCTACATGGACGGCAGAAAGCCGAAGGAGACCTACGCGTGGAACTATTATCAAACGTTTGAAAAGATTCTGGACGACCTCGAAAAGCCCGACCTGCCGCCGTCACTCCCCGTGACGGTCTGCGCGGTGGGCGGAAGCTCGGGCAAGCGCGAGGACCGGACCTACTTCCTCTCGCTCGGCGTGGACCTGCGGAACCCGAATTCCGACCGCGCCTTGCAGGACATCAAGGTCGATATCACGCTGAAGGACCGCGAGGGCAACATCATTGATGTCATCGGGGACCGCGTGACCGCAATCGACCCCGGGGCGGTGTTCCATTACGGCATCACAAGGCGGGTGCGCGGCGCGGCGGTGGCGGAGATTTACGCAAAAGCCCGCGCGGGTGCATTCCTGCCTGCCGAGACTGCCGTCATGCGCGGCGTGAAGCTGGAGAAGGTCAGCATCAAGCGGGACGAGCACTACGAGATTCTCAAGGGAACTCTGGTCAGCACCTACGCGCACGACCTGCCCGCATTTGCGCTTCATTATCAATATCTGAATAAACAGAACAAAATCGTGGGCGGCGGGTGCGAATGGTTCTTTGACGGGCTGAAGGCAGGCGAGGAGAAGCCGTTCCGCGCAGGTTGCAGTGTCCCAATCCCAGGGGCGGCACGGATTGTTTACAGCATCGACTTCGATCTGAAGGGCTTTCGGGGGTGAAATCCCGCAGGCGCGCTGAACCGACACCCGTTGGGGCTTTGTAAGTGTATGCCCTACACGGGTGCCGAGAT
>DJSQ01000093.1:3521-4217 GCA_002438075.1 Clostridiales bacterium UBA6330 | reverse complement strand
TCATATAGTAGTCAGCAAGTAATTTCACGCAAAGCAAAAACACCGCTTGACAAAGGCTGTCGAACGGTGTATAATATAGAGGCAGACAAGCGAAAGCGCGTCTGTCAGGGAATAAGGGAATCTGGTGATTCCCCGAAGTTGGCGGCAGTCGGCTCCCTCCGTAGGTGACATATATGCACGACGGAGAGAGCGAAAGACATTTCTGATGTTGAATCCGATTATCGGATTCCCTCTCTCCGTGCAAAAGACGGAGGGAGGTGGTACCCATGATGAACATCCCAAGCATGATCAACCTGATTTCTCAGGTGGTCGGCATGGTTTGCAGAATCATTTCTGCAATCTGTTCTATCCTGACATACCTCAAAAACAAAAAGAAATAACCGCCCTCTCAGAAACTCTAGCAAAGCCTAGAGGACGGTTATTTTAACCACGGAGGGCGCTGACTGTTCGCCAACGCTTCCTTGTCTTTATTATATCCCAAAACGGAGAAAATGTCAAGCCCTTTCTTGCATTTTTCCGTTTTTCTTTTTCCTCTCAAAGCCACTTTCCAACAAATCGAGTGCGAAGCCGCACTTTTCAAGGAATATGCACCTCCCAATCCAACCAAAAACTTCCCCAAGTCCCCGCCACTCTCAAAAAGCGAAACAATTTTCCGCTTCTGAAGTGGCGGGGACTTGGGGAAGTTCGGGGAGGATG
>DJSQ01000093.1:0-3444 GCA_002438075.1 Clostridiales bacterium UBA6330 | reverse complement strand
CCCTCCGAAAGGGGGGCCCTTCTCCCTCCAAGGTCTTCCTACCTCTTCTCCCACCTCAGCTCAAAGCCTGCAAAAGCGGGGTGGCGGAGGACGGAAGCATACGCGGGACCGACTGCCTCGGATAGAGGAATCCTGCTCCGAAGCAGAACGCGGCGTAGGTCTCCGCCGTCACCGAGTATCAGCTCCGCGCCGTCGGGATCGGTTTTCCGCAAAAGCAGAAACAGACATAGCAGAAAGGCGGTCAGACGAACCCGCTCACTCCGCAGTGCCGGTAATCCTGCGTGCAGGAGCGCGCCGCCGAATTGTACGTGACAACCCGCATAGTACGCAACCCGCTCGCACAATTCAAGGAGCGAAAGCTCCGCCTCACAGCGCAGAATGCCGTCCAAAAGCGCCATCTCGTTCTCTGCCTTCTGAACGCCCTCGTCCGTTATGCCCTTCTCCGCCGCCTTGCGCGCCGCAGAGGACAGAACGATGCCCCGCGCCTCGGCGAGATAGGACAGCGCACCTGCCACGGCATTCCGCTCACCGTTCGGGACCAGTATCACATATAGCTCGGCGGGCAACAGCTCGCCCGAGATCAGCACAATCCGCGACCGTTGGCGCAGAACCGCCCGATGGGTCTCGGTCAGCGTTTTGAAGACAAAGCGCTTGTTTACATCGGTCAGCGGGAACGTGTCGCCCTCCTCAAAGGACGGACCGCGCTCCGCAAGAATGCGGAAGCTGTCGTCCGCTAAGACAAGGTCGCCGTAAAAGAGCGGGCAGGCATCCGTGTGTTTGTTCCGATATTGCATTTGAAACGGTAGATAATTGTTCAGTTCGTTTTGGTTCATAGGGCATTTCCAACTTTTCGTACAGGGTTGCGATTTCGTGCAAAAGCCATGCGGCTCGGAATTTCAGAATAATCAGAATAAAATATAACGAACGCGGCAGAGCGCAATCTCTTTGGCGTTTCCGTCCAGACGGCAGACCGTCACCGTTGTGTCGCGGTTGTAGTAGGTCCCGCCCGCACCGTTGGTGTACAGGACCGTCAGCTTGTCGCGCAACAGGAACGGTTGATGTGCAATGTGAATTCCCTTGATGTAATCGGGATTCAGCAGAACGGGCGCACCGCTCCTGTCGTAGCAGGCGATCGTCTCGTCGGCAATCAGACCCTTGCAGAATTCGCGCTCGCCGCTGTAAAAGCGGGTGCAACGCAGAATCCGCTCGGGCGGCAGGCGCTCTGGCTCCTTTGCATACTGCCGCACCTGCGCCTTGATGGTTGCCACCATTTTCACGGCGGGGACCAGCAGAATTCCCTCGCTTGCCTCGGGCAGGTCCAATTCGCAGTCCGGCTCGGCAAATACCACCATGCCGACCACCGTCCGCGCCATCCCGTAAAACTCCTTCATACAGCGGACGTACTGCGCCGTGGTCCCCACGGGGCTTTTGAGCACCTTGCGCGTCCCGTTCGCCTTGAGCTGGAAGAAATCGCCCGTCTGCGCGTCAATGCCGACCTTCCCCTTCCAGTTTTTGACCTCGATGACCACGGGCACGCCGCGCTCCATCACCAGAAAATCCTTTTCCAGATACTTGTCCTTGTGCGGCACGATGACGTTGCGGATTACGCAGGAGAAATTCTCCCGCAGGATGCGGTAAATCACGTCCTCGCCGTTCGCGCCGAAGCGCTCCATCTCCTCCTGCATCGGCAGGCTCCGCGCGTGCAGACGGTAGCTCGCGCGGCGGTACAGCTCGCCCAGCTTTGCGGTCACACGTCCCATTTCAGCGCTCCCCCAACGATAACAGAATTTCCAGCACCCGCAGGGTCGCGGCTTCCCTTACCCCGCTCCGATCGGAGCCCTCGGGTGCGCAGAACCGCTCGGTCCCGCTCTTTTGCGCAGTGCTCCAGCCGATATAGACCGTTCCCACGGGGTCGCGTTCGGTCCCGCCGCCCGGTCCCGCATAGCCGGTTGTGGAAACGCCGATGTCCACGCCGAGCCTTTGCCGCACGCCCGCCGCCATCTCGCCCGCGCAGGCATGGCTGACCTCGGTCTCCCGTGCAATGGTTGCGGGGTCAACGCCCAGCAGACGCTCCTTGACCTCGTTCGTGTAGGTCACGCACGCGCCCGCAAAAACCGCCGAGCTGCCCGCAATGTCGGTCAGCGTTTTGGCAATCAGCCCGCCCGTGCAGGATTCCGCCGTTGCAACGGTCAGCCCGCGCGCCGCAAACGTATCAATCACGCGCTTTGCCATTGCTTCTGTTCTGTCCATTCCGCGTTCCTCCCCCGCTTTTCGGTATACCCTATTATTTTACCACTCCCGACACAACTTGTAAAGGCTTTTTCGCAAAAAAGCTTGCAAGTCGGGCGTAAAAATGCTATAATACGCACAGATACTCTACATGGGAGGTCGAAAAATGTCGGTTTCCGGTTGCTACCAATGCCCCCGCAGGTGCGGCGCGACACGCACGGATGACGGTCACGTCGGGTTCTGCGGCGTTCCTTCTGCGTTCCGCGTTGCGCGGATTGCTCTGCACCCCTTTGAGGAGCCCTGCCTCTGCGGTGCGCACGGCGCGGGGACGGTCTTTTTCTGCGGCTGTAATCTGCGGTGCGTATACTGCCAGAACCGCGACATCAGCCACGGTGCGGTGCGCGGCGAGACGCTTGACGCAGAGGCGCTTTCGGCGCGGATTCTTGCCCTGCGTGACGCGGGTGCCGCCTGTCTGGACCTTGTGACCCCCACGCACTACACGCGCGAGCTGGTCCCCCTGCTCCGCGCGCTGAAGCCCCGCCTCGGCATTCCCGTGGTCTGGAACAGCGGCGGCTATGAATCGGCGGAAGCCCTGCGGCTTCTGGACGGTCTTGTGGACGTTTATCTGCCCGACTGCAAGTATTTCTCCTCTGCGCTCTCGGACCGTCTTTCGGGTGCGCCCGACTATTTCCCCGTTGCGCGCGCCGCGCTCGCCGAGATGCTTCGGCAGGTCGGGGACCCCGTTTTTGACGCATCGGGCGCTCTGACGCGCGGGGTGATGGTGCGGCATCTGGTGCTCCCCGGGCATCGTGCGGACTCGATTGCGCTTCTGGAGGCGCTTGCGGCGGAGTTCGGCTCTTCGCGCTTCCTGCTCTCTCTGATGAGCCAATACACGCCCGATTTCGCGCCCGCCGACTGCGAAAAGTCCTTACGCCGCCGTCTGACGACCTTTGAATACGAATCGGTCCGCGATGTGGCGAACCGTCTCGCTTTCCGCGGCTACGCGCAGTCCCTCTCCTCCGCCAACGCCGCCTACACCCCCTCTTGGGGACGCTGAGGACGCTGGGGACGCGCCAAAGGGGACTTTTGAGGAAAGCAACGCTTCGCTACTGACGGTCGCAAAGCGACCGTCACCCCTCTGGACTCCCTCAAAACTTTCAACGCATTTATGGGGAGAGTGCGAACATAGTGCCTCCGGCGTTCGGAGATTTGCGA
>DJSQ01000157.1 GCA_002438075.1 Clostridiales bacterium UBA6330 | reverse complement strand
CCTAAGTGGGGCTTGGGGCAAAGACCCAAGGTCTTACCCGCCCCAGTCCTGTAAAAGCGCCAGAACCTCTTTCCACGAGGTGAAGCGAATGCCGTCGCGGAGCGCATCGCGGTCAGACTTTGGAAGAGCGGAAACGGAGATGCCCGTCAGACTGACCAGCTCGCCCGAATCGGTGTAAACAGCAACCTGCCCGCCGCTCTCGCGTACACAGAAGTGACCGTATAGAACACCAACCTGTTGCGCATCGTCATCGGTTGCCGCGCCCGCCGAAGTGTTCTGATTTTCGCGGAGCGCAACGTCCAAATCCGCAAGCATCGACTGCGCCTCGCGGCGAACCTGCCCCGTCTCCGCAATCGCGTTGCGTAAGGATGTCAGCGCCGTGATTGCAAATACCAGACAAACGCAAAGCAAGGAGACACAGAGTATTAAAATGATTCTTGAACGATTCATTTTCCTTTTTCCTCCGAAAATGTGGTAATCATAGCATTTCCGTTCACGGTGTGATATATTCACCGAAAGCGGAAACAATAAAAGCGGAGGTGATGCGGAATGAAGCGCGAAAACGGAAAAAGACCGAAACGGCGCGCGGGACGCGTCCTGCTGCGCATTTGTACCGTCCTGTTGCTTCTCCTGACCGCCGCAGTCATCGCGGGCGGAGTGTTCGTGCGCGCAAATTTTGACCTGACCCTGCCCGCCGCACTGTTGGAGATGCCAACGGTCGGCGCACCGCCCGTGCTGACCGCTTACCGCTTTACCGACCGTACCAACCGCACGGGAACGGCGGAGGTCCTTACCGAGGGTGTTCCACAGGCGCGGGAGGGCGGCTACGTCCCGTATGCGGACCTGCCCGAGGCGCTGGTCCATGCGTTCGTTGCAATCGAGGATAAGCGGTTTGATGAGCACCGCGGCGTGGACTGGATTCGTACCGCGGCGGCGTGCCTGTCCTACCTGAAGGGCGGAAAGAACGGCTTCGGCGCGTCCACCATCACCCAGCAGACCGTAAAGAACCTGACGGGGGACAGCGAGGTGACCCTGCGGCGCAAGCTACAGGAAATTCTGTACGCGCGGGATATGGAGCGGAAGCTGGATAAAAGCGAGATTATGGAGCTGTACGTCAACATCATCCCGTTTGCAAACGGCTGTACGGGGGTCGGGCAGGCAGCGGAGCTTTACTATCGCAAAAAGCCCGCCGAGTTGACCCCCGCCGAGTGCGCGGCAATCGCCGCCATTACAAACAACCCCACCTATTATAATCCCTTGACGCACCCCGAGCATACGCTTGCGCGGCGGAATCTGATTCTTTCCGAAATGTGCGCGCAGGGCTACCTTTCGGAGGCGGACTGCGCCGCCGCACAGAAGGAGCCGCTCGGACTTGCGGACAGGGAGGAGAAGGGCACGGGCACCGTTTATTCGTGGTACACCGACATGGTGCTGGAGGATGTAATCACCGACCTTGCCGCCGCTGAGGGCATCAGCCGCGCGGCGGCATCGGCAAAGGTCCTCGGCGGCGGGGTGCGCATTGAGACCGCGATGGACCCCGACGTGCAGAAAATCGTGGAGGACTACTACCGCAGTGAGGTCCGCACGCCGCAGAACAAGGACGGGACCCGCGCGCAGTCGGCGCTGATTGTGATTGACGCGCGGACGGGGGACATCCTCGCCGTTGCGGGCGCGGTGGGAGAAAAGACCGCCAACCGCATCCAGAATTTCGCAACGCAGACCCGCCGTCCGCCCGGCTCGGCAATCAAGCCGCTCTCGGTCTACGCGCCCGCGCTGGCGGAGGGGAAAATCACATGGAGCTCGGTTTACGATGACGTACCCGTGAACTTCGGCAAGGACGGCGAAACGCCGTGGCCCAAGAACGCGACAAATTTCTATCGCGGGCTGACCGATATTCCCTACGCCGTTGCGCACTCGACCAACACGGTTGCCCTGCGAGTGCTGGAGGATGTGGGCTTGCGGGATTCCTACAGCTGGGCAAAGGAAAAGTTCCATCTGGAGAGCCTGATTGACCGCGCGGGGGAGAGCGACTGTGACGTGGCGGCGCTCGGTCTGGGGCAATTGCACTACGGTGTGACCCTGCGGGAGCTGACCGCCGCCTACACGGTCTTTGCCGATGCGGGCATTTACCACCGCCCGCGCTCCTACTACCGCGTGCTTGATGCGGACGGGACGGTGCTCCTGTCCTGCCCCGATTCGGGCGATCGGGTGCTGTCGGCGGGAAACGCGGCGGTGATGACCAAGCTGCTCGAGGGCGTTGTACGGGACGGGACCTCCTCGGCAATCACGCTCGGTCGGCTGACCGAATGTGCGGGGAAAACGGGGACCACGCAGGACGACCGCGACCGCCTGTTTGTGGGCTACACGCCCGATTTGGTTTGCGGTGTCTGGTGCGGCTACGAGTACCCCGAGCCCGTGGAGGGGCGCAATCTCTGCACGGGGACATGGAACAGTGTGATGCGGCGGATTCTTGCGGTGACGGGTGGGCGGACCGAGTTTGAGATTCCCGCCGATGTGGTGCGTCTGACCTACTGTCGTGATTCGGGCAAGGCTTGCACGGACAGCTGTCTTTGCGACCCGCGCGGCAGTCGCATGGCGGGTGGGTGGTTCGTTCTGGGGACCGAGCCTGCGGAGCCCTGCGACCGCCACGTTCTCTGCGCGGTTGCGGGGGAGGACGGTGGGCTTTTACACGGCTTAGACATTCCCGAGGATGCGCGCCGTGTTGCACTGATTCGTGTAGAGCGTCATTTCCCGATTCAAATAACGGTGACGGATGCGCAATACGTTTACCGCGTTGACCCTGCCGTTCTCCCGCCGAACCCGAGGACTTCCGAGGCGTATTTCGAGGCGGGTTTACCCGATTTCTGCGGCAGGAGCGAGGGGAGCTTACCGTTCAACAGGTCGGGGGAGGGAAGACCTTGGGGCTTTGCCCCAAGCCCCACTTAGGGGACTTCTTTAGGAGAAGTCCCCTAAG
>DJSQ01000215.1 GCA_002438075.1 Clostridiales bacterium UBA6330 | reverse complement strand
GCAGGCGGGATCTCGGCACCCGAGTAAGGGCGAGCGCCTACAGTTTTCCCCAAAAAGTGTCATCTCAGAGCAAACGCCTACGGCGTTCAGTCGAACCCCAAAGGGGACAGCAACAGACGGAAGCTCGGCACCCGTGCAAGGGCGAGCCTTCACGCTTCTTTGACCACCATAAAAGCACAGTGACCGCTCGGTAACTTATATTATAGTTACCGAACGGTCACTTGTCAAGAGGTTTTGCGAAATTTCCTCAAAAAATTTTTTATTTTGGGCTTCCGAGCCGCCCGTATAGGCTTTCGGCATTCGTGGAACCCTGTTTTTATGTCCTATTACAATTATCACGCCACCGCAAAGCGGCTCATCCGCGAGGGCAAGCTGATTCGGTGGTATATCGCGGACCGCTACCGCACCATTGCCCCCGCGCTCGTGCTGGTGTTTGACGATATCCGCCATCCCATAATGCCGATTCGGGAGTACCGTTGGGAGGAATACCTCCCGCTCCTGCAAGCGGTCGCGCAACGGGACCCGCTTACTCGCGGCTCTGCCCCTTCTGCGCAAGATACGCCCGAATCGCCTCGGTAAAGACCGCGCCATAGCGCTCGGCTTTCATCTGCCCGACCCCGTTGACCTCCAGAAATTCCGCAAGATCGGTCGGGCGGCGGATGCTCATATCGCGCAGCGCTGCATCCGAGAACACGATGTACGCGGGGACCCCCTGCTCCTTCGCAATCCGAAAGCGCAGCTGCCGCAGCTCCTCAAACAGCCCTGCATCGCTGTCCCCCGCTCCGCGCGCGGGCTTTTTCGCCGTCTCCGCCTTTTCGCGCGGCTTGAGCTTCACGACCCGCATCTGCAAGGTCTCGTTTTCGTACAGCACCGCGCGGCTCTTCGGCGTGACCTTCAAAATCGGGTAGTCGCTCCCCTCGGTGACCAGATAGCCGCGCTCCTCCAGAAAATCCAGCCGCTCCCGCAGGTCCCGCTCGCTCATTTCCGAGAGAAGCCCATAGGTTGTCTGGCTCTGTAGCCCCAGCGACAGCAAGCGCTCGTTTTTGCTTCCGCGCAGGATGTCGCAAATCATTTTCTTGCCAAAACGCTGTCCTGTTCGGATGACGCAGGAAAGGATTTTCTGCGCGTCCACCGTCACGTCGACCATCTCACTGCTTGAAAGGCAATTGGAGCAGTTCCCGCAGGCGGGCGCGCTGACCTCTCCGAAATAGCGCAGAATCGACCGCCGCAGGCACTCGCCCGTGGTGCAGTAAAAGGTCATCTGCCGCAGGCGCTCCATGTCGCGCTCCCGCAGGGTTTCGCGCTCCTCGTCGGTCAATTCGGGATTCTCCTCCGACCGCGCAATCAGAAAGCGGTTGGTCATCACGTCCTGCGGGCTGTAAAGCAGGATGCACTCCGCGCGTTCGCCGTCACGTCCCGCGCGTCCTGCCTCCTGATAGTAGCTCTCGATGTCCTTCGGCATATTGTAGTGGATGACGTAGGACACGTCGGATTTGTCGATTCCCATGCCGAAGGCGTTGGTGGCAACGATGACATCGACCCGACCGTAAATGAAATCGTCCTGATTCTGTCGGCGCTCCTCGTCCGAAAGCCCTGCGTGGTAGCGCGTGGCGCGAATGCCGTTCGCGTTGAGCGTTTCGCAGACCTCCTCCACATTCTTGCGCGTGGCGGCGTAGATAATGCCTGCTTTTCCCGCATGGGCACGAATCAGCGCCAACAGCCTTGCCGACTTGGACTTCGGCTTCTCCACCCCGAAAAACAGGTTCGGGCGGTCAAAGCCCGTTGTCACGCAAAGCGGGCTTTTCAGCTCCAGCAGGGCTTCGATATCCGCCTTCACCCGTCCCGTTGCGGTTGCGGTGAAGGCACCGACCGTCGGGCGCTTTGGCAAACTGCGGACGAACTCCGCGATTTTGAGGTAGGACGGGCGGAAGTTCTGCCCCCACTGGGACACGCAGTGCGCCTCGTCCACAATCAGATTCGATATCGGAAGCGCATCGCAGACCTCTGAAAAGTCGGGTGCATTCAGGCGCTCGGGCGCAACGTAAATCAGCTTGTAGACCCCGCCGCGGATGTTCCAAAGCACCTGCTCGTATTGCGAATAGGTCAGCGTGCTGTTGACATAGGTTGCGGGAACGCCCGACTGCACGAGCGATTCCACTTGGTCCTTCATCAGGGAAATCAGCGGCGAGATGACCAGCGTGACCCCCTCCGACATCAGCGCGGGGACCTGATAGCACAGGGATTTTCCCGCGCCCGTTGGCATGACGCAGAGCACGTCCCGCCCGCCGCGGATTGCGTCAATCACCTGCTCCTGCCCCTCGCGGAAGGCGCTGTGCCCGAAATATTGCTTCAATACGTCCTGTTTTGTCATGGTCCGCTCCGTTCGCCCGTAAATTTTTTACCGCATCTATTATACCGCAATTCCGTCCCGTTTGCAAGCCCCTTTGGGCAATTTCCGAAGGATTTTGGGACACAAAGCGGAGGGATAAAACGCCGTTTGAATCGCCCGACCGATAGCGCCCTCATCCGTTGACTGCGGTCTCCATCCGGCGATAGAGGCAGGAGCAAAGCGCCTTCAGGTCGGCATCGGTTGCGTGTGCCTCGCCTTTGGCATAGGTGAGCGAGACGAACCGCGCGGTCCATGCGTCAATCTGCGCCATGTCGGTCCGCTCGCCGATTCGCTTTGCCGCTTCATAAGGGGTCATTGTTGCGCACAGCCCGATGTTGTCCGCCGTCAGGGACGCGAGCAGGGCGCGGTAGGCAAGGCAGAATTTCGCATCGGTCCCCTTCTCCCGCCGCAGGGCACGGTCCAGCGCACGGCGGTCGCGGTAGAGCACGCTCTGCGGGGCGCGGCGAACCCTTGTCACGGTGTCGCGGTAGTGCGCGGTCTCCTCCTCCGCCTCTTGCTCGGTCCCCCGCCGCTTTCCGCCGGAGAATCCCAACGCATAGAGGATACCCGCAAAAAAGTCACGCAGTCGCGCCGAAAGCGCCTGTAGCATCGCACGGGTCCGAACGGGGTCATGCCCCATGCGGTAGAGCAGAAGCCCCGCCCCGAACAGCAGGCAGAGGATTCCGAAGCCGAACAGCACGGCATTCAGCCCCCACGCGCCCGCAAACGGAAACGCAAACAGCACCTGCGGCGGTGCGTTCCGCCCCGCGAGCACCGGCATCCGAAAGCCGGTTACAACGAAAGACAGAAGCCCTGTCGCAGGAAAGAGAATGACAAACGCCGTCAGCCAGAGCTTCACCGCGTCCCGCATTCCCGCGCGGCACACGCGGTTGCTCACCACGCAGGTGCGCGAGGTGTAGGCATACTTGATGACATACTCCTGATTCGCCGCCAGTGCAAAGCAGAGAAACCAGAGCAGGACCGAGAGGAGCAGCGTCACGCTGGGGCCACCATCCGTGAGAAACAGCTCTACCCCCAAAAGCAGCGCAAACACGCAGGCAAAGCCGGGCAGCGTCCGGCGGGAAAGCATCTGGAAGAAGCGGAACGGCACCATCAGGCAGCCCGCAACGCCCAGCGCGGCAAAGGTCACCATAAGGACCGCCCCGCCGACCTCGGAATTGGATTCCGCGCCCAGCCGCCACGCCATGAGGTCGCGCACCCCTGCGCCTGCAAGCAGACCCGCCAGCGCACTGATGCCCCATGCGGGAATTCGGCGCCCGAGCGGTGGAAACTCGGTATGGCTCTCAAACGAGAAATCCATCTCCCCCGCCCGCCAGCCGATGAGAAACAGCTTCTGCACACCGTAACCAAACGCCACCAGCACCGGCACAGCAAGCATTGCCATCACGCCCGAGAACTGCCGTGCACAGAACAGCGCAAAAAATTCGGTTACGGGAATCAGCACCGAGACCACACCCACACAGGCAATCAGCTTGTAAAGCCGCATCCGCCGCGCGTTGGTTTTACCATCCATAGCCGACACCTCCCGTCTGCTTGCTGTGTCTGAAATATACCGAAATGTCCTCGGGTATCTGCGGCGCGTTCTGCCCCGTGGTCTGCACGAAGAAAATGACCCGCACGCCGTTTTTGCGCATTTCCTCGGCAAAATTCAGCATCCGTCCGTCCAGATAGGTCGTGACGAACACCATATTGCCGCCGCTTGTATACCGCCCCGCGTCGGAGAGCATTTCGTCCAGCATCCGCTCCACGGGGACCGACATCTCGGGCGGCAGTTCCGCCAGCGTGCGGTAAGCCTCCAACAAATCATCCCCCGTGCGGTACTCCTCGCTTGCAAAAAGCTGTGCCGCGATGCCGTCCTCCCCCGCCGCCGAGCCGCTTGACAGCCCTGCGGGGTCGGTGTTGGCAAACAGGCGCACGGAGATGTTCCGCCCTGCGGCGGAATCGAGGAGCGATGCGCAGACCGTGATGCAATCCTCAAGGTACTGCGGCGAGGTCAGCGCGGGCGGGTGCGGCTCGATGGGCACGGTCTGCATATTCAGCACCACCTGATAAGCATCGTTCCGCACCGCCTCGCACTGCCGCACCACGGGATAGCCCAGCTTTGCCGACTGCTTCCAATCCACACTGTTGAGGGGGTCCGACGGCGTGTAGGCGCGCAC
>DJSQ01000165.1 GCA_002438075.1 Clostridiales bacterium UBA6330 | reverse complement strand
GGAGGTTTGGAGGGTAGGGAGCCCCTTTCAAGGGGTCTCCCTGCGCCTCCAAGGTCTTTCCCTTTCACTTCTCCTTCACGCCGTACTCGTGGTCGAGGTAGTCGTCGATTACACTCTTGAGCTGCTGGGACGCCGCCTCAAGGGAGGTGTGCGTCAGCTTTGCACCCGCCATGTCGTAGTGACCGCCGCCGCCGAGACGCTGCATAATCAGCTGAACATTGATCTTGTCGTGCGAGCGCGCCGAAATCGTCACCGTGTTCTCCGCGTGCAGAAGCGCAAAGGACGCCTCGATTCCGTTGATCGTCATCAGCTTGTCCGCCGCCTTCGCAATTGCTACCGTGTCCTCCTCGGTCGCGGGATGGTCCAGACTCTGCCACGTCAACGCAATCTTGTCGCGGTAGGTCCGCGTGCGGCTGTCAATGTCGCAGGCAGTGAACAGACTTGTCATCGACTCCGTGAAGAAGCTCCGCGCCACGTTCGTGTGCGCACCGCGCTCGTAGAGGTAGTGCACCGCCGCAAAGGTCTGCATCTCCGCACCCTGCGTAAAGTTCTTCGTGTCCAGCATCAAGCCCGTCAGCATCAGCGTCGCCTCCTCCTTCAGAAGCGCATCGTGATAGGGGCTCAACTCCAGCATCTCGCTGACCAGCTCGCTCGCCGCCGCAACACCCGGGCGAATGTAGGTCATCAGCGGCTTGAATTCGTACATCTGGTCGGGGCGGCGGTGGTGGTCAATGATTACCACGTTCTGCACACACTTCAGCAGCTTCGGGCACTCCGTGTTGAATACGTTGCTCACGTCACTCATAATCAGAAGCGTGTCCGACCGCACCGCGTCAAGCGCCGTCTCCCCGCTGATAAACATCGAGCGGTACTCGGGCAGATGCGCCAGCAAATCGTAGCAGTTGCGGAAGTTCTGGTGGTTTCGGTCCACCACCACGCGGATGTGGGAAATGTCCCCCTCGCGCGCGCAGATTGCCAGACGCGCAAGCCCCACGCACGAGCCGATGGAATCGTAGTCGGGCGCGCGGTGCCCCATAATCAGCACGTTCCCCGCCTCGCGCATCAGCTGGCAAAGGTGCTGGGAGTTCACGCGTGACGTGATGGTCGTTGAGCCGTACATCGTGTTCACTCTGCCGCCGTAAGGCGTCACGCTCTTGCCGTCGTTGACCGCCACCTGGTCGCCGCCCTTTTGCAGGGCAATGTCCAAAGCGTCCGATGCGGCGCGCTCCTTGTCCTCAAAGCTGCCGTCAATCGCGCCGACCCCCATCGAAATGGTCACGGGGTAGCTGTTGTCGCCCAGCTTCACGTTCCGTACCGTCTCCAGAATGCGGAACTTGTTCGCAATGCAGTCATCCAGCGCCGCGCGGTTGAACACCGTCAGGTACTTCTCGCGCTCGTATTCACGAATCATGCCGCCCAGCCCCGCGACCCACTCCTTGAGAATGGTCTCGATTTCGCTGACCGCCGTCCGATAGCTGACCCGCACATACTGCGCCAGCTCCTGCAAGCTGTCGATGACGATATATGCCACCACGGGCTCCTCGTCGTACTTCTTCTTTTTCAGCGCCATCATGTCGGTCACATCGTCAAAGACCACGAAGTAGTAATCCTTGCCGCGCGAGCGCATGATATAGCACCGCAGGTCGTACTTTCTGCCCTCAATCTCGGTTGTCATCGGCTGGGTGTTGTCAATCGGCACGCCGTCCTCGTTATAGGAAAGGTTCTTCACCTGCTCCCCCGCCTGCGCGTAGCCGATGATTTCGCTCATCGGGACCGAGCAGAAGTCGGAAAGCGGGACGTTGCAGATGGGCGAGCGGAATTGCAGAATCGTCTGGAGCGCGCCCGACACAATTTTGACCATGCCGTCCCCGCCGATGATGGCATACGGAATATCCACCACGTAGCGAAACATATCGCTGATTTCGGTGGTCATCAGGTCTGCCGCATCGTTCGCCTCGCTGATGCGCCGATAGCGCGCCAGATACGCGCCGAGAATCAGCCCCACCGTCAGCAGGTGCACCGCAAGCAGTGCCAGCGCGTAAAACGGCAGGTGCTCGGGCGGTACAATCGGATCACCGCCCTCGCTCAGGAACGCCAGCACCGCCAAGAGCGCCAGCAGTACCGCCCCGATTACCGCGCCCGCAATCAGCGGGGAGCGCAGGTCGGTTCGGAAGGAGGAAGGTTTCTTTTTTATCATCTGTCAGTCTCCTTTACTCGGAAATCGCGGAAGAAAATCAGTCAAACGGGTTGCCGTTGCCACCGTTGCTGTCATTGCTGTCATCGTCGCCCCCGTTGCCGCCGTCGAACGGACCGCCCGCAGGCGGGTTCGGTCCCCCGCGGCGCAGGATTGCGCGGCGCACGGCGGAGAAAATCGTTGCGTAAGCCCCGTAAGCCGCCAGCACATAGAGGATGGACGAGGACGCACAGCAAAGCAATGCAATCGCGGGGACAATCAGCGCGCCCCGACCGCGCGGCGGGACCGAGCGATAGAACCGCGTCAGCGCGCCCCACCCGACCGCGCAAAGCCCGGGGGTCAGAATCACGAGCAGGTTCTCCGCCGTAACCACGGGCACCGCGTAGGAGGTGTCGAAAATCAGTTGCAGAATCAGGCAAACGACATAGGTGATTGCCGCAGGCAGGCTCAGGACGAGGAATTCGCTCTCGGGTGTGACCAACGACCGCATTCCCGCCGCATCGTAGCTGTCCAGCAGGAGCCGTTGACCGAGGAACGCCGCAATCAGCGCTGCCGCCGCGACTGCACCGGGCAGGACGTTGAAAATCCGCGTCAGCTCGCTCTCCAGCGCCGCATCGCTCATCAGCCGCCGATAGTAGTCCATCATGGTCTGTGCCGACTGTGTGCCCGCCGCGCCCGAGTTCTCGTAAGCGCGCTCCAGCATTTCCAGCAGGGCATTCCGCATCTCAATTTGGTCGGCGAGCACTGCCGCCTTCCATGTATCCAGCAAAGAGCGGACGGTTTCAATCGAGAAGCCCGCTTCGGTTCTTGCCAGTGCGACCGCGAAGAGGATGAGCGCCGTGCCGAGCAGTCCGCCCGCGCCGAAGCAGATAATGGAGCTACGTCCCATTTTCCGTTTGGTTGCGAATGCGGTGAGTGCCGCCGCGGGGAGCAGGGCGAGTGCCGAGACAATCAGGAGCGGGTCCTGCGTAAATGCGACGGCGACTGCCGTTGCCAAAAGCGGACTGAGGCAAGCGAGGTAGGGCTTCTCGAGGGATGTCATAAGAAACGCGCCCGCGAAGGTTCCGACTGCAAGAGCGGTTACGAGCGGACCCACGAACAGGTAAGCTCCCGAGAGCAGGAATGCCGCGAGGGAGACAAGCAGGGTCAACGTCACGCCGAGGCGCATCCGACGAAGCAGGACAACAGAGCCGACCAACATTGCCGCCCAGAGACCCATTCCGACCCACGGTTTGGTCAGGGAGACAGGGACGGTTATCGAGGCGATCGCAAACAGGATTGCGGCGAGCACGTTCTCGCGCGTGGCGGGTGCTCCGTTCGTTGTTTTCAGCGGCTCCCGCGGATTTTGGTTCGTTTCGGGTGATGCGTTCATGCCGCTCCTCCTTTTCTTTCCGTATAAATATAGATATTCCTATTTAGTATACCATATTTTTGTCTGTTTGTAAACCCTTACGCGCCACTTTTTCCGATTTTTTCACAGAAAGGTCAAGACCTCGGGGCGCCGCCCCGAACCCTGCTTAGGGGACTTCTTAAGGA
>DJSQ01000196.1:2443-4479 GCA_002438075.1 Clostridiales bacterium UBA6330 | reverse complement strand
GGCAGAGCCCCAAGGTCTTCACCCCACGTTAGACACCTTTGTTTCCTGCACAACCACCGTGAGCGTCAGGGATTGGCTTGAACGCCAAACAACCAGCGTGAGCTCGTCTCCCGCGCTCACCTTTGCCATGACACGCTTCAGGTCGCTCGTACCCGTGATTTCAACGCCGTTGACGGACGTGATAACATCGTTCGCCTGTACACCTGCGGCTTCGGCGGGACCGCCTGCGGTCACTTCCCTGACCCATGCGCCTGCGGGAACCCCTAACCGACGGGAGTTCTCCTCCACATCGGATACCGAAACACCGATGACGGGCTTCGCATAGTACCCCTTTTCAATGATGCTCTCCACAATCGCGCGAACGCTGTCAATCGGAATTGCAAACGCAATGTTGTCGATTGAAGCGCCCGACGAGGAGCTGCCCGAGTACTTCGCGTTGGTGATTCCCACCACCTCGCCGTAGAGATTGAACAGTGCACCGCCCGAGTTGCCCGAGTTGATGGCGCAGTCGGTCTGGAGCAGGTCCATCACCGTCCCGCCCGAGAAGGTCACCTCGCGGTCCAGCGCGCTGACCACACCCGTTGTCAGCGAGAAGGTCAGCTCACCGAGCGGGTTTCCGATGGCAAGCACCGTGTCCCCCACGTTCAGCTGCTCCGATGAGCCGAGCACCACGGGGGTCAGCCCCGTTGCTTCGATTTTCAGCACCGCCAGATCGTTGCTCTCATCGTAGCCGACGATTTTTGCGCTGTAGGACGCGCCGCCATAGGTACTCACCGTCACGCTGTTCGCGTTCTGAATCACGTGATAATTCGTGACGATATAGCCGTCCGCCGTCAGGATAAAGCCCGAGCCCGATGCCGCCGAGGTGGTCTGCTGCCCCCACAGATTGGTGCTCGTGATCGAGGTCTGAATGCCAACCGTCGAGTTCACGTTCTTGGCATAGACCTCCGCCGCAGTCATCAGCTTGCCCGTTTCGATTTCGGTAATGTCAACGGTCACATTCTCGTGCTTGCCCTGCTGAATCGTGGTTGAGGTCGACTCACCCGCGCCCGTCGTGTTGTTGCGCGTCAGGAGCCAGACCGTCCCGCCGCCGAGCGCACCGCCGAGGATTGCAAAGCAGAGCGCCAGTGCAACGATCCATGCGCCGCCGCGATGCTGCTTCTTTTTCGGTGCCTGCGGCACCTGCGGTGCTGTGTATTGATAGCCTGTGTAATTGTTGGAACCGTTTCCGTCCATTGTAAAAGCCTCCTTTTCGTTTGTCTGTGACTTTATTGTAACCCTTTTTGTTTAAGACCAACACAGCTTTGCGCGAAAACTGTGTGAAAAAATATGAAAAATTCTGTCACATTTTTGTCCCACGGTGAAGTCTTAAGCGCCGCTTAAGGGTGGGCGGGGTTATCGGATACTTTTTATAAAAAGTGCAGATTTATCCCCCCTCATCAGTCGCTTACGCGACAGCTTCCCCCCGAGGGGAAGCCTTCTATACGCGGTGCGAACATGGGAATATACCCTTGAATCGTGGTTCGCCTTCACAGTCCGCCCTTATCCGCCGCTAACGCGCCACCTTCCTCCTCAAAAGGGAAGGCTTCTATACGCAGTGCAAACATGGAGATATGACTTTGCGTCGTGATTCGCCCTCATGGTCCGCCCTCATCCGTCGCCTTCGGCGCCACCTTCCCCCTCGAAGGGGAAGGCTTCTATACGCGGTGCGAACATGGAAATATGACTTTGCGTCGTG
Source organism: Clostridiales bacterium UBA6330 (assembly GCA_002438075.1). Lineage (GTDB taxonomy): Bacteria > Bacillota > Clostridia > Oscillospirales > CAG-272 > UMGS1865. The sequence goes on along the minus strand of DJSQ01000196.1, from coordinate 2,741 downwards.
ATTCGCCCTCATGGTTCGCCCTCATCCGTCGCCTTCGACGCCACCTTCCCCCTCGAAGGGGAAGGCTTCTATACGCAGTGCAAACATGGAAATATGACTTTGAATCGTGGTTCGCCTTCACAGTCCGCCCTCATCCGTCGCCTTCGGTGCCACCTTTCCCCTCGAAGAGGAAGGCTATGGTGCGTAACGCTCTCATATGAGTTTACTTTTTTGAAAGTAAAAGAATATATTTTGTAAAATATAAAGGTTGAAGCACTCTTTATACAGCTTACAGAACCAACGGAAGCCTTCCCCTTCG
>DJSQ01000196.1:0-2393 GCA_002438075.1 Clostridiales bacterium UBA6330 | reverse complement strand
AGGGGGAAGGTGGCGCCGAAGGCGACGGATGAGGGCGGATATATATATCCTCGCTCCACGCCTTGTTGTATATAGTACAAACGAAATCTTACAAAAAGGCTTCCCCTCGGGGGGAAGCTGTCGCGTCAAGCGACTGATGAGGGGGGATAAACTTCATCCAACCATAACTTTCCGACGAAACCTTCCTTCCCTCTTGACTTTTCCCGCCGAATCCGTTATAATAAAGGTAGCTTCTGCTTGGGAGGAACCCGATGTCAAAAATCCAACTGCAAGCGGGCGTCTCGGCGCTCCTGAATCTTTTCGTGCTCGCGGCGGTCATTCTCGCGGTCCTCTCCCGCTTTCCTGCGGTGGAGGACGGGGAAAGCCGCTTCCGTCACGGCGCAAAGACCTTTCGCTATTTCACCACCGACTCCAATCTGCTCGCCGCGCTTGCCTGTGCGGTCCTGCTCCCGTTCCGTCTGCGGGTCCTGTTCGGCGGCATGGCGGCGCTCCCCGCTTGGGCGCTGACCCTCAAATACGTTGCGGTCTGCGCGGTCACGCTCACGCTTCTCACCGTGCTCTGCTTCCTCGCCCCCACGCAGGGCTGGGGCAAAATGTTCGGCGGGTCGAATCTTTGGTTGCACCTCATCTGCCCGTTGCTCTGCATTCTCTCCTTCCTGTTTACCGATGGCGGGACCCTGCTCCCCTTTTCCGCGACCTTTGCGGCGCTGATTCCCATGGGGCTGTACGGCGCGGTTTACCTCGCAAAGGTTGTTTTCATCGGAGAGGACCGCGGCGGGTAGAAGGATTTTTACGGCTTCAACCGCGGCGGGAAATGGTTTGTCGCACTCCCGCTGATGCTCGGTATTTCCTACCTGATTGCGCTCGGACAGTGGGCGCTTGCAAACGCGATATGGAGGTGGCTTGTATGAACGCGCATCCGAAAATTCCCGCGCGCAACCGTGACCTGCAACAGCTGGTCCTGCGGCGGCGGTTGACCCGCATCGGGCTTTATCTGCTCTGGCTTGCCCTGCTTGCCATCGGCGTTCTGCGCTTCAATGCGGGGCACGAGCGCCACCCGATGGCGGCATGGCAGCTTGCGCTCTGGTTGGGCGGCGGGGCGGTCCTCGGCTTTCTCCTGCTTCGGATGTGGGGCCTGTTCACCGACCGCGCCTTCATCGCCACCGTGACGCGCTCGGGACTTTCGCACGGGGTCAAGGGTGACGACTTCCGCCTGAACACCGCCATTCGGTTGGTCGACTCCGCCACGGGCAAGCGTCGGCGGCTCCGCTTTGAGCAAAAGGAGGGCTTCTACCTGCTTTACCACGAGGGGGTGCGGGTCTGCAAGCTCCCAATGCTCCCATACCCGCTTCCCGACCCTCGGACGGTCCCCGCTCCCGAGGTCTCTGCCTCCAACACCACCGACAACCGCTCGGACGGTGCGTTCTGTGTGGTCTGCGGGCACGTCAACCCTTGCGGCTCCTCGCACTGCGAGGTCTGCCGCCACTCTCTGCTCCGTCCCGAGGACCTGTTCGGCGCGGATGCTGATTTCGGAAAGGAGTTCTCATGAGTTATCCGCTCTATTTACTTGCTCTGGTCGGCTTGACGCTCGGGCTTCTCTATGCCTGCGGGCTTCTGATTTGGCTTTGCTCCCGTCTGTTCTCGCGCTTGGTGGGTCGGCACGCGTGGGTGATTCTTGACATCACCTCGGTAATCGGGACCCCCGTACACGAGCTGGGGCACGCTTTGATGTGTCTGCCGTTTCTCCACCGCATCACCAAAATCCGTCTCTGGAAGCCGCATCCCTCCGACGGGCTTTACGGCTATGTGGAGCACACCTACAGCAAGCGCAACCCGTGGGCGCGGCTCGGGAATCTGTTCATCGGTTTGGGACCGCTGTTCAGCGGGCTTGGCGTTGTGGTGCTTGCTCTGCATCTTTGCTTCCCCGCGCTCTGGGAGGGGTATCTGACTCACACAAACGAGTTGGTCTACGCGGGTTCGGTTCCCGTTCGGGAGCTATTCGCGGGCATTTTCGCGCTCTTTCGCGGCTTCCCTGCGGCGTTTCGCGCCAATTGGCTTCGCAGTCTCATTGGGCTACTGATCATTCTATCGGTTTGCCTACACATCACGCTAAGCTGGGCAGACGTAAAGAACAGTCTTTCCGCGCTCCCGCTTTACCTCATTCTCCTGATTCTCTTCTCTCTGCCGACCTACTTCATCCCCCGCGCGGAGTCCGCCGTTCTGAATGCTTTGGCGCTCTTCAACGTTCGCGTTTCCGCTCTGTTCGGTCTCTGCATCTGCTTCGCGCTCTGCTGGGTTGCGCTCGGTCTGGTTGTGAGGTTAGTGCGGATGATTTTTTAGGAGAAAGACCTCGGGGCTTTGCCCCGAACCCTACTTAGGGGACTTCTTTAGGA
>DJSQ01000057.1:26821-27413 GCA_002438075.1 Clostridiales bacterium UBA6330 | reverse complement strand
TATATCAACGCGTTCTTCCAGCCGAGAAAGGAATCCGACCGTCCGAAGGTGGTTCCCGACGGCGCGGTGAACTTCGCGTTCCTCGGTCAGTTTGCCGAGACCCCGCGCGATACCATCTTCACCACCGAGTATTCCATCCGTACCGGTATGGAGGCGGTGTATACGCTTCTGGACGTTGACCGCGGCGTGCCGGAGGTCTGGGGGAGCAAGTACGACGTGCGCGAGCTGCTCCGCGCCTGCTACTACGCGATTGACAAGAAGCCGATTACCGATATGAAGCTGACCTTTATGGAAAAGGAAGCGCTCAAGCTCGCGCTGAAGAAGGTCAAGGGCACCGACGTGGAAATTCTGCTTCGGGAAAGCGGACTGATTCGGTAAAACGCAAACAGCCTGAAAATCCTCTCGGAGGACCTCCTCCGAGGGGATTTTTTTGTTTATGGTGGGTGCAGATTTATCCCCCCTCATCAGTCGCTTCCGCGACAGCTTCCCCCCGAGGGGAAGCCTTTCCTTGCATCGTGCGAACATAGCAAACACGTTGTTAAGTGGTTGTACGCCCTCATCCGTCGCCTTTGGCGCCACCTTCCCCCTCGAA
>DJSQ01000057.1:26626-26749 GCA_002438075.1 Clostridiales bacterium UBA6330 | reverse complement strand
GAAGGGGAAGGCTATTGTGCAAGCGCTTTTTGTGATATCATAAAATTTTGATATGCCATATACTAAACGTTTGAAGTACTCTCTTCGTTTATTCGCAGAACGTTTGGAAGCCTTCCCCTTCGA
>DJSQ01000057.1:25052-26555 GCA_002438075.1 Clostridiales bacterium UBA6330 | reverse complement strand
GGCGACGGATGAGGGCGGGCATATATGCTCCTGCCATCACCTTGTTGTGTCGCGCAAAACGCATCTCGTAAAGGGCTTCCCCTCGGGGGGAAGCTGTCGCGTAAGCGACTGATGAGGGGGGATAAATCTGCACGTTTTAGCGGTAAATAATGCCATCGGAAGCAAGAACGGGGTTGGAAGAGGATTCCGCTTGATGGGAATCGTTTCTCCGTTTGCCCCTTGACAGAACCGCTGTCGGGGTGCTATAATAGAAGGGCAAGAACGACGGCAGGAGGCAGTGATGGAAAATGGAAGAGGAGAAGCAGACCGGCAGGATTGAAAAGCTGACCAGACGGTATCAGCGCGTGACTCCGTACATCAACAGTATGTGCGAGGAGTTCTATTATTCCGATATCAACCCGCAAAAGGTCCGCAGGGTGCTGTATCCCATTCAGGCGGGGATTACCCATCCCTCGGGCGAGTACTTCTGCCGCGTGCCGAAGTCGGATTCAATCGCGCCGTTCCAGTATGTGCTGGAGTATGTGGTCAGCGGGCGGGGGTACATCGATGCGGGCGGCAAGAAATACGAGGTCCGCGCGGGGGATACCTACCTCATCAACCGCGTAACGTCGGTCACCTGCTGGTATGCCGATGCCGACGACCCCTACGAAAAGAAGTGGGTCAACGTGGCGGGGCGCTTTTTGGACGGTTTGATTTACACCTACGGTATGACCGCCCCCGTGTACTCCGCGCCGATCAACACCGAGGCGGAGCTGGACGAAATTCACAGGATTTTGCTGGAGTACGATTATCGCAACCCACAGCCCGACGACCTTGCCCTGATGCAGGTGATTCTGACAATCTTTGACCGCCTCCGCAACGCGGTCCGGCAGAAGGCGGAAAAGCCCGAGCGCGTGGTCTTTCAGCAGATTCTGGAGTACATTTCCGCAAACCTGCTGTTCGAGCAGCTGGGACCCTCGGTCATCTGCTACAGCTTTTACATCAGCCACCGCACCTTGATTCGGATGTTCTCCAAGAACCTCGGCATCTCGCCTGTCCGTTACATCACGCTCCAGCGGGTGGAGTACGCCAAACAGCTGCTTGGCACAACGAACTATTCGGTGGAAAAAATTTCCGATATGCTCCATTTTTCAAGCGTCCAGCATTTCCGCCGCGTGTTCTCCGAGCTTTGCGGAATGCCGCCGACCGCGTGGCGGAAAAAGGCGGGGAAGGATGCGGCTTCCTCGGGCGGCTCGTCAAAATAGACAAAACGCGGTTTTCCTATTTGTTTGAGATATACAAAGGCGGTCTTGGGACCGCCTTTTTGTGGCGAAAAACGTGCGGTCTCGCGTGAAATATGGCGATTTTATACCTTGTTTTCGGGTGAAAAAAGGGATATAATAAATCTGTAGCCGCGGCGGGTGCGCCGCGACTGCCGAAAAACGAAAATCACGAAAATCACAAAAAATTTTCGGAAAATATCTTGACAGGGAGGAATCGTTTGTGTATAATGCCTTGACAGAC
>DJSQ01000057.1:8514-24914 GCA_002438075.1 Clostridiales bacterium UBA6330 | reverse complement strand
GACAGACAGACAGACAGACGCCCCTGTCGGCATTCGTTAAGCGGGCGCTTTTCGTAGTGCATAAAACGGAATATCGGAGGACTGCTCTGCAACCATAAGGTTGCGGGGCGGTCCTCCTTTGTTTTGCTGTTATCCGCACCCGAGGAATCGGGGAAGCGGTGCAGATACTATTCCGACAGGAGGGAAATCGGATGAAAACAACAAAAATGGGACTTCGTGTGGGAGCGTTGGCGCTTGCCCTGCTTCTGTTGCTCGGGCTGGTTGCCTGTAGCGGCAAGAAGCCGAGCGGACAGACGGGCACAACGGGCGGAACGAACGGGGCGGACGGAAGCCGCACCGAGGAGCCGACCGAAGCGCCCGTGGAGACCGACGAGTGGGGACAGGAGATTCTGAAGGACAACGTGCCGTCGGATCTGCGCTTTGAGGGCGAGGAAATCAAGATTGTCACCCGCCCGAGAGAGCTGTGGATTCGGGAATTCGGGCTGGAGAAGCAGAGCGACAAGGTGGACGAGGAAATCTACTTCCGCAACTACCGCATCGAGGCGCGGCTCGGCATTTCGGTGAAGATGTCCACCTCCAACGACCTGACCGCAACGGCGGGCGAGAAGCTGAAAAACTTCGTGCGCACCCAGTACGAGGCGGGACAGTACGGTGCGGACATCGTGGTCGGCGCGGCGGACGGCATGGCGGGCGCGGAGGTCTGGAATTGGTTTGTCAACCTCAACGACTCCGCAAAGATGCCCTACCTTGACACCACGCGCAGGTACTGGAACCAGAACTACATCCGCGCGGCGGAGGTGTACGGCAACCTCTATTATATCATCGGCGACCTGAACCTTTCGGTCTGGGACCGCACCATGGTCACCTTTGCAAACCTGAACACGCTCGCTTCCATCGGAGTGGATAACATCTTCGATACGGTCCTCAACAAGGGCTGGACGCTGGAGTACATGGAACAGCTTTTGCGGAGCTACGTGCCCACGAGTGAGGACAAGTATGGTCTGCATTCGATCAGCGCGAGCGAGGCGTGGGACGCTTTCTACGGCGCATTCCGCCTGAATATGCTCGAGCAGCGCGACAACGACTATGTGCTGAACATTTCGGGGAACGAACGGCTTGCCAAAGCCTCGTCGAGGGTCCACAGCCTCTACTATCAGGGAAGCAACCTCTATTCCAACGTGCTTCTGACCAAGACCTATGACGATACCTTCGTCAACGGCAACGCGCTGTTTGAGATTGACGTGCTGTCCTCGGGCGCTTCGCAGACCGCAAAGCTGCGCAACATGGTGGACAAATACGCGATTCTGCCGATTCCGATGTACGACAGCCAACAGGGGGATTACGGCGCGATGGCGCAGGACGCCTACAACCTGATGGCGGTTATGAACACCGCAACCACGAACACAACGCTGGTCAGCGCCTATCTGGAGCTGATGAGCGCGGAGAGCTATGCAAAGGTGCGCCCGATTTACGTCAAGGAGATGCTGACGGGGCGGAATCTGGCGGACTCGCGGAACGTCAAGGTCATGAACATGATTTTTGACTCGGTGTACTTCGACACGGCGGTCATCTACAGCAAGCAGCTGGAGAGCATTTCGCAAACGCTCTGGAGAGCCACGACCCGCGACGGCGTTGAAATTTCCACCGCGTATGCAAGCATCGAATCCAAGCTGAATGCGGCGCTGTCGGTGTTCAAGAATGCCTACATGACAAATTGAGATTGAGGAAGCGGATATGAAGCGAATTCTGCAACAGAAACGGTGGCTTGCCCTTGCTATATTGGCAATCCTCGTGGCGTTGGCTCTGGTCGCCTGCAACACGGGCGGCGGCAAGCCGAGCGGAACGACAGGCGGCGGTACGCCTGCCGCCTCCGGCACAGCGGGCGGAGATAGCACCGCAACCGAAGCGCCCGCGCAGGACGGGGACGGACTGCGGCTGGTGGAGGGCAACAAATCGGTCCGCGTGGTGATTCCGTGGAATGCGGCGGACGCGGAGCGCGAGGCGGCGGGCACCGTTGCGAAGATGCTCGAAAAAAAGAGCGGTCAGACCGTGACGGCTACAGCCGAGGGGGAGACCCACGATGCGGATGCCGTGGAAATTCTGGTCGGCGCAACGGCATACGAGGAGACCGAGCGCGTAACGGGGCGGCTGGCATTCGGCGCATGGACGCTGACGGTCGAGGGCAAAAAGGTAGTGCTGTACGCCACGCTGGAGAAGGACTACAACATTGCAACGCAAACGCTGGTGTCGCTGATCTTCGGGCAGAAGGACGGGGATGTCCGCATTGCCGAGGATTACAGCAAGGTCGGGTTTGAAAACGACCTGCTCCGCGCGCTCCCGCGGCTGGGCAATCGCCTGCCCGACAGCTATATGTTCACGGGCGTTGGGGAAACATGCGTAGGGCTGACCTACAACCGCCAAAGCGCCGAGGACCTCGCGGCATTTTGCAAAACGGTGGAGGAGAACGGCTACACCGAATACGCAACCAACCAAATCGGAGAGAATCGGTTCGCCACCTATCGGAACGCGGACTATGTGCTGAATCTGATGTATGTTCCGGTGCGGGAGCGGATTACCGTCACGGCGGAGCGGCTGACCACAACGGCACTGCCCGCAAAGGCGGAGGAGAACACCTACCAAAAGAACGTCTGCGAGACGACCGTGACCCAACTCGGGCTGTGGATTGGGTATTCCGAAACCGACCGCTGGGACCGGTGGATCAACGGGCTGTCGCACGTCATCCGCTTGGAGGACGGCAGCTTTATCATCATCGACGGCGGGCACCAGCGGGAAATGAATGACCGATTGCTCTATGAAACGCTGAAAAAACAGGCACCCGACCCGAACAACATCCGCGTTGCCGCGTGGATTTTCACCCACGGGCACGGGGACCATACGGGAACCTTCCTTGCCTTCCAACACGAGGACGTGACGGTGGAGCAGTTCATTTACCACTTCCCGTCCAACGCGGAGGCGGCAAAGGCGAACTACGGAAACGGCAAGGCAACGGAGGACCGCGTGCGGGCGCTGTATCCCGAGGCAAAGGTTGTCACCGCGCACCCGGGGCAGGTCTTTACCATCCGAAACGCGCGGATTGAAATGTACTGGTCGCTGGACCTCTACTACCCGAACGCGTTCACCTTCTACAACGAGAGCAGTCTGGTGTTCACGGTGGAGCTGAACGGGCACAAAATCATGTACCTCGGCGACCTCGGACCGCTTTCCAACCAGAGCCTTGTCGGAATGTACGGCAGTGCGCTGGAGAGCGAGGCGGTGCAGACCGCGCACCACGGCTTTGAGGGCGGCTCTCTGGACCTTTACAAAAAGATTGCGGCAAAGTACGTCTATTGCGATTCCGGCTCGCGCGACCTCTTCGACAGGAGCATCAAGGACAAGAACGGAAACGATTACTACTACGGCAAGGACGATATTACCACATGGTTTGCGGCGGACACGGTGATTGTGGTGACCTACAAAGCAGGCGAGGAGCCGAGTGCCGTGACCTACGAAAACAGCGCCGCCTATTTCGCGGCGGAGTAGCGACTACGGACCCAAGCGGCGCGGACCGCAAAATATATTTGAGGAGGAAATTCCTATGAAAAAGATCAGACTGCTGAGCGTTCTGCTGACCCTGTGCCTGTTGATCTCCATGATTCCCGTCTATGCCATCGCCGAGGAAGGCGATGTGGCAAAGGTCGGGGAGACTGGGTACGCAACCCTGAAAGAGGCGATCGACGCGGCCCCGGACGGCGGCACGGTGGAGGTGCTGCGGGATTTTGACAGCTCGGAATCCATCAAGATCAGCGGGAAAACGATTACGCTAAAAGGAAACGGAAAAAACGAGACCTTTACGGGAACCGCAAACCCGTTTGTGGTTCATGATGCTCATGTTACCATCAAGGACCTGACGCTGACCTACACGGGCGGCACGGACGCGGCGTTCGTGATTCGGGTTGAGACCGAGAACAATGTCAGGGACGGCGCGGCGCTGTCGCTGGTTCTGGACAACTGCACCGTGACTTCCGAGAGTCTGGCGTTCAAGAGCCAAGCCTACAACAAGACCGGAAAACAGGTTCTGAAATTACAGAACGGAACGTCGGTAAACACCATCGGAACAAATGATACCATCTTGGTTAACGACAGCAACGGCGGCGGAGTCAATCTTGAGGTCACGGTTGACAACAGTACCGTGAAAAAGAGCAACGGTGCGACAAACAATCCGGCGCTGTTTATGATTAACGGAAATAAAGCGGAAGCTCCCGAAAAGAACGTAACCGTCAATGTGATAAACGGCGGACATCTGGTCTGCGCAAACGGAACCGATACTTCGGCTTCCTGCGGCTCCGGTAACTATATGTTTTACGGACGCGGAACGGCAAATACGGTTCTGAAAGTAAATCTGGATGCAACTGCGGTGCTGGAGCTGGCGCAGGGCGCAAATACGGCTGTGAAGTATAACAGCTTCATGGGATTCAGTGACGCAAACGGTAAGCCGACACAGGGCGTGAAAACCGCGACCTTGAACGACATGGGTGCAACATGGAAAATCAGCAAGGAATCCTATGCAAAGACCCCGTATTATCCCGCCTTTAATCCCACAAAGGACCAGATTGGCTGGATGATCAATGATGTGTTTTATGCAATGCCTGCAAATCTGAGCTGTGATAGTTGGCCCAAGCTTCCGACAAATCTGGATGCCACCAACGGGATTACAATGAAGCTACAGGTTCAAGCCGAAATGACCGATGCGGAAGCCATCACAAAGGGCTATGTCTGCCGTATCGGAAACGAGGGCGATACCTACTATACCACGCTGGCAGAGGCAATCGGAAAAGCAGATGGCGGAGCCACCATTACCTTGATTCAGGATGTTTCGCAGGGCGCAACGGCGCTTTCCGCGAACGGCAAGACCTTTGTGCTCAACGGCAACGGCAAGAAGCTGACGGGCGGTGTTGACGGTCTGCTGACCTTTATCGACAGCACTGTGACGGTGCGAAATCTGACGTTGAACAATACAACGGGCGCGGCGATTGTTATCAGAACCTCGGGAACGGCAACCCCATCCCTGACTTTGGAGGGGTGCACAATCACCTCCGCAAAGCTGGTCTTTAAGCGGCAGGTCAGCACGGCGGAGGGCGCAACGGGCGGTGACGGACTTCTGACCGTTACCGTTAAGGATTCCACCGTTACCAAAACCGGAGCGGATGACCTGATGTTGATTAACGACACCAATAATAAAAACAGCGCGGTGAGCAACACCAAGCTGGTGATTGACAACAGCACCTTTACAACGGAAGGCGGCGGTTCGTCCAACGGCGCAATGTTCAAAATTGCGGGTGACTTGGAAAAAGCCCTGACTGTGGAGCTGAAAAACGGTGCAAAGCTGGTTGCGGCAAACAACGGCGGCGCGAATGTTCCGAACACTCTGTTTGAATCGGCGCTGACTACAGAGAATTCGCAGGTGAGCTTGACCGTTAACGCGGAGGAGGGGACCACGCTGGAGCTTGCTCCGAGCGGAACGGTTAAGGAAAACCGCTTTGTAAACGGCGGCTTTGCCGAGCTCGCAATCAACGACAACCACGCAACGTGGAAGGTCAGCAAAACGGCTGTCGATCAGGGCGCGTACTATCCCACGGGCTTTACTTCAACGGTTGTCGGAATGATTATCGAGAATAAGCTGTATAAGCCCAATCCCGATGTTAAGCTGGATACCGTGACTGCGGACGCAAAGTTGAACATCATTTATCTTGAGGACCTCGCATTTGAGGTGCTGGCGGGCGCGTCGGTTCGGACTGCCGACCCTGCGGGCATCCGTTTCCGCACGGCGATTTCGCATGAGGTCTACGAGCTGTTGAAGTCCTGCGGCGTGAATATCGAATTCGGCTCCTACATCGCGCCGACCGCGATTGTCAACAAGCATCAGCAGGGCGCGTTTGACCCGACCAAGCTGGAAAGACTGGTCGAGGGCAGCACCGTGAAGATTGTCTGCGGTGACTTTGCGGTCACGAACGACGAGGACGGCGCAAACCTGTTCTATGCTTGTCTCTACGGCATGACCACGAAGGAGCAGTACGAAATGAAGCTGTCGATTGTCTCGTATATCACCCTGACCTACGAGAACAGTGCGAGCGGGGAGACCTTCCTGACCTCGTACAACGAAGAGGACCATTCCCGCTCCATGCTGGAGGTCGCGCGTGACGCGATTGCGGCAGGAAATGACAGTCCTTATCTGCAAAGCATCGTGGATGCTTGCGCAACATGACCGAAAGGAGAGTGGCTGAAATGAAACAGTATCGGAAGCCCGAAGGGATGCTTGTCCCGCTTTCCTGCGAGGACATTCTCACGGCATCAACCCTGTCGCTGGGGGACGGAGATTATGGCATCGCAATGCCGAGCGGCTGGACGGATATGGTGAGGAATCTCAATGAAGAATAAGCGGAAACGGATATTCGCGTTGGCGGCACTCCTGCTTGCGGTTTGCTTGGCGCTGGTTGCCTGCGGCTCGAACGGGGAGGAGGGCGGGACCGAAACCAAGCCCGTCTCCACCACCGCGACTGCGGCTGTCACCAAGCCCGCAGACCCGCCAAAGTCCGAGAAAACGGGAGCCTCCAAAGCCCCGCAGGAGCCGGGGAAATTGGAGCCCGGGGACGGCACGCACGACACCGATGACGGTTGGACCGACTTCTATTGAATGGAGTTAAACTGCAAAAAAGCTCGGAAGCACCCCTCGTGGGTGCTTCCTTTTTGCAATCCAAAGCCCCCAAAATCGCCCGAAACGGGACTTTTTCGCCCGAAAATACGTTTTCCGAAAGAAATTTTCAAAAACCTATTGACAAAGTAGGTAATATGTGGTATCATAAAGACAGAAAACCTATCGGTTTGATAGGTGAACAAAAAGGAGAACTTCTCATGGCAAACATTTATTCTTCTGCCGATCAGCTCATCGGGCATACCCCGCTTCTGGAGCTGACGCATATCGAAGCCGAATACGGACTGCGCGCAAGACTGCTGGCAAAGCTGGAATATTTCAATCCCGCAGGGTCGGTCAAGGATCGGATTGCAAAGAAAATGCTTGACGATGCGGAAGCCGCAGGGAAGCTGGCGAAGGAGTCGGTTATCATCGAGCCGACCTCGGGCAACACGGGTATCGGGCTTGCCTCGGTTGCCGCCGCGCGGGGCTATCGCATTATCATTGTGATGCCCGAGACCATGTCGGTGGAGCGCAGACAGCTGATGAAGGCTTACGGCGCGGAGCTGGTCCTCACCGAGGGCGCAAAGGGCATGAAGGGCGCAATCGCAAAGGCGGAGGAGCTGGCAAAGGAGATTCCGCACAGCTTCATCCCCGGGCAGTTCGTCAACCCCTCCAACCCGCAGGCACACTATGAGACCACGGGTCCCGAAATCTATGCCGACACCGACGGCGCGGTTGACGTGTTTGTCGCGGGTGTCGGAACCGGCGGAACCGTAACGGGAACGGGCAAATACCTGAAGGAAAAGAAGCCCTCCGTGCGGGTTGTGGCGGTCGAGCCTGCAAGCTCGGCGGTGCTGTCCACGGGCGTTGCGGGACCGCACAAGATTCAGGGCATCGGCGCGGGCTTCGTGCCTGAAATTCTGGACACAAAGGTTTATGACGAGATTGTCACGGTGACGAATGAGGACGCATTCGCAACGGGCAGACTGATGGGCAGACGCGAGGGCGTGCTGGTCGGTATCTCCTCGGGCGCGGCGCTGTGGGCGGCGATTGAGGTCGCAAAGCGCCCCGAAAACGAGGGAAAGACCGTGGTGGTCCTGATGCCCGATACGGGTGACCGCTACCTGTCCACGCCTCTGTTTGCGGACTGATGGCGGAAAAACGGGTCCTGACTGTGCAGGACATCTCCTGCGTGGGGCAGTGCTCGCTGACCGTTGCACTGCCGATTCTCTCCGCCTGTGGTTTGGAATGCTGTGTCCTGCCAACGGCGATGCTCTCCACGCATACCGCCTTCCGACACTTCACGAATCGGGACCTGACCGATGAAATGGCGGGCATCCGAAAGGTCTGGGAGGAAGAGGGCATTCGCTTTGACGCGCTCTACACGGGCTATCTCGGAAGCGCGCGGCAGGTGGCGGAGGTCAAAGCAATTATGGTGAGCTGTCTGCAACCGAATGCCGTGCGCATCGTGGACCCCGCAATGGCGGACAACGGGCGGCTGTATCCCGCGTTTGACGGTGTTTTCGTCACGGCAATGCGCGAGCTCTGCCGCGAGGCGGATGTGCTTCTCCCGAACCTGACCGAGGCGTGCCTGCTTGCGGACCGTCCGTATCGGGAGCGGTACGATGAGAAGGATATTCAAGACCTGCTGGCGGCGCTCCGCGAGGCGGTCGGCGAGCGGACCGTGGTGCTGACGGGAATCGGCTACCGCGCGGGCAAGACGGGTGTTCTGGTCGCGCAGGACGGCGGGACCGACTACTACGAGCACGAGCGGCTGGAGCGGAGCTGTCACGGAACCGGCGATGTGTACGCCTCGGTGTTCACGGGTGCCCTCCTGCGGGGCAGGACCGTTTCGCAGGCGGCACGGCTTGCCGCGGATTTTACGGTGGGCTGTATCGAAAACACAATCGGAGACCCCGCGCATTGGTACGGGGTGAATTTTGAAGGAATGCTGCCGAGGCTGTGGGAACGGCTCGGCGAGGAAAGGAACGAACATGAGAGAGATTTACGCGGATAATGCGGCAACAACGAAAATGAGTCGGGTTGCGATTGAGGCAATGCTGCCGTATATGGACCGCATCTACGGAAATCCGTCCAGCCTGCATTCGGTCGGGCAACGGGCAAACGAGGCGCTTTGCGATGCACGCGAGCGCATTGCAAAGCGGCTGGGGTGTACCCCTCGGGAAATCACCTTCACCTCGGGCGGAAGCGAGGCGGACAATCAGGCAATCCTGTCTGCCGCCGCAGTGGGGGAGAAGAAGGGCAAGAAGCACATCATTTCCACCGCCTTTGAGCACCACGCGGTTCTGCACACGCTGGAAAAGCTGAAGAAGCGCGGCTTTGAGATTGAACTGTTGGACGTTGGCAAGGTCGGCAACATCACGGCGGAGCAGGTGCGGGCGGCAATCCGTCCCGATACCTGCCTTGTCACGGTGATGTACGCAAACAACGAAATCGGGTCGGTTCTGCCGATTGCGGAAATCGGCAAGGTCTGCCGCGAGGCGGGGGTGATTTTCCACACCGATGCGGTGCAGGCGGCGGGACATCTGCCGATTGATGTGGCAACGCAGAACATCGATATGCTGTCGCTCTCGGCGCACAAGTTCCACGGACCCAAGGGCATCGGCGTGCTCTACTGCCGCAAGTGCATTCCGCTTGTCAGCCTGATTGAGGGCGGCGCGCAGGAGAGAGGCAAGCGCGCGGGGACCGAGAATCTGCCCGCCATCATGGGCATGGCGGCGGCGCTGGACGATGCCTGCGAGCACATGACGGAGAACAGCGCGAAGCTGACGGCTCTGCGCGACCGCCTGATTGCGGGGCTGTCGAAGATTCCGCATTCGGTCCTCAACGGGGACCCCGTAAACCGTCTGCCGGGCAATGTCCACTTCTGCTTTGAGGGCATTGAGGGCGAGAGCCTGCTGCTCCTGCTGGACGCAAAGGGCATCTGCGCGTCGTCCGGCTCCGCCTGCACGTCGGGCTCGCTGGACCCGAGCCACGTTCTGCTTGCCATCGGGCACCCGCACGAGATTGCGCACGGCTCTCTGCGGCTCTCGCTCTGCGAGACGAACACCGATGAGGATGTGGACGATATGCTCCGCGAGATTCCCGCAGTCGTGGATTACCTGCGGAATATGTCTCCGCTCTGGCGCGACAAGGTAACGGGCAAGAAGGAATTCTATCTGAAATAAAGGAGTGAGTGAAAATGGCACTGTACAGCGAAAAGGTCATGGACCATTTCAAGAACCCGCGCAATGTGGGCGTAATCGAGGACGCGGACGGCGTTGGAGAAATCGGCAATGCGAAATGCGGCGATATCATGAAAATCTACCTGAAGATCAAGGACGATATCATCACCGATGTGAAGTTTGAGACCTTCGGCTGCGGCTCGGCAATTGCCTCCAGCTCTATGGCAACCGAGATGATTAAGGGCAAGCCCGTGAGCGAGGCGCTGGAGCTTTCCAACAAGGCGGTTGCCGAGGCACTGGACGGTCTGCCCGCCTACAAGATGCACTGCTCGGTGTTGGCGGAGCAGGCAATCAAGGCGGCGGTGAAGGACTACTACGACCGCAACCACATTCCCTACGATTCCTGCAAGTTTGCGGACTGCGATTCCTGTCCGCACTGTCATGAAGAATAAAGCGCTGATCGCCATGAGCGGCGGCGTGGATTCGTCGGTCGCCGCTTATCTGATGCGTGAGCGCGGCTATGACTGCATCGGCGTGACCATGAAGCTTTATTCCAACGAGGACGCGGGCGTGGAGCGTTCGCGGACCTGCTGCTCTCTTGACGATGTGGAGGACGCGCGGAGCGTGGCGCACCGTCTCGGGATTCCCTACTATGTGTTCAATTTCAGCGGGGACTTCCGCCGCGAGGTGATGGAGCGGTTCGTCTGCGCCTATGAAGCGGGAGAGACCCCGAACCCCTGCATTGATTGCAACCGCCACCTCAAGTTCGACCGCCTTTACCACCGCGCCGAGGAGCTGGGCTGTGACTGCGTGGTCACAGGTCACTACGCGCGGATTGAGCGGGCGGGGGAGCGGTATCTGCTGAAAAAATCGCTGGTTCCCGACAAGGACCAGAGCTATGTCCTCTATTCGCTGACGCAGGAGCAGCTGGCGCACACCTGCTTTCCGCTGGGCGATATGGCGAAGGAGGAGACCCGCCGCGTGGCAACCGAGCAGGGCTTCTACAACGCGAACAAGCCCGACAGTCAGGAC
The DNA here is from genome assembly GCA_002438075.1 of Clostridiales bacterium UBA6330. Taxonomy (GTDB): domain Bacteria; phylum Bacillota; class Clostridia; order Oscillospirales; family CAG-272; genus UMGS1865. Next base: position 14,006 of record DJSQ01000057.1, on the reverse strand, counting down.
ATCTGCTTTGTTCCCGATGGGGATTATGCGTCCTTCATCTGCCGCTATCGCGGAAAAACCTATCCCGAGGGGGATTTCGTGGACACCTCGGGACGGGTCCTCGGGCGGCATAAGGGGATTATCCACTACACGCTCGGGCAGAGAAAGGGGCTCGGCATTGCCGCGGGCGAGCCGCTTTACGTTGTGAGAATTGACGCGGAAAACAACCGCGTGGTGTTGGGAAAGAATTCCGACCTCTTCAGCCGCGAGCTGGAGGCGGACGGGTTCAACTGGATTGCCTGCAACGAGCCGTCGGAGCCCCTGCGCGTGAAGGCAAAGGTGCGCTATCGGCAGGCGGAGCAGTGGGCAACCGCAACGGTGACGGAACACGGGCGGGTCCGCGTGGTCTTTGACGAGCCGCAACGGGCAATCACGCGCGGGCAGGCGGTGGTCCTTTACGATGGGGACACGGTTGTCGGCGGCGGCGTAATCCGATAACGGGAGGTGCGGGAAAATGATGGTTTCCACGCGCGGGCGTTACGCCCTGCGGATGATGATTGACCTTGCGGAAAACAGCCATGACGGTGCCTATATCGCAATGAAGGACATCGCGGAGCGGCTGGAAATCTCCAAAAAGTATATGGAGCAGATTATGCCTGTGCTGGTCAAAAACGGCTTGGTGGAGGGGATGCAGGGGCAGGGCGGCGGCTACAGGCTCACGCGCCGTCCCGAGGACTATCGGGTGGGCGAAATCCTGCGCCTGACCGAGGGGGACCTCGCGCCCGTCTCCTGCCTGTCGGGTGACAGCCCCTGCACGCGCTCGGGTGGTTGCAGGACCATTGCCATGTGGAGCAGGTTCAACAAGCTGACCAACGATTTTTTTGACGGCATCACGGTTGCAGACCTGATGCATAAGGAAGAATAAAGCCTTCGCCGCGCGGTTCCCTTTCGGGACCGCGCGGCGGCTTTTTTTAAAATGTCAAATTTTGTCCGAAGATAGGCTGTTTCTGTCTTGCAAAACGCAATTTTGTGTGCTATAATGGTCTTACAATCGCGCAGAAGCGAGGAAAGGACGGAAACGATTCATATGGAATACGGAATTCAGATGTTCAGTGTACGGGACGTTGCGGAGAAGGACCTGCGGGAGGCGCTCCGTAAGGTGGCGGAGCTCGGCTACCACTATGTGGAATTTGCGGGCTTTTTCGACCATCCCGCCGAGGAGGTCAAGGGCTGGCTGGACGAATTCGGTCTGGTTTGCTCGGGAACGCACACGGGGGTTGACCGGCTTGTGCCCGAGAAAATCGATGCGACCATCGCTTACCACAAGGCAATCGGGTGCGACAATCTGATTGTCCCCGCGGCACCGTGGAAGCCTGCGGATGTCATGGAAGCCAATATTGCGCTCCTGAACGAGGCGCAGAAGAAGCTGGCGGAAAACGGAATTGCGCTGGGATACCACAACCACTCCAAGGAATTTTTCGTGAATCCCTGCGGAAAGGTCATGGAAAACGAGCTGTTGGAGCGGACGAACGTAGAGCTGGAGGTTGACACCTTCTGGGCATTCAATGCGGGTCTCGATCCCGTGGAATTTCTGGAGGCGCATAAGGACCGCATCCGCGTCATTCACCTCAAGGACGGTATTCCGACGGCTCCCGAAAACAGAAGCTATGAGCACGTACACGACGGCGTGAAGGGCAAGGCTTTGGGCGAGGGCAAGGCTCCCGTTGTCCGCGTCCGTGACTGGGCAATCCGCAACGGCGTTCGCATTGTGGTCGAGTCCGAGGGCTTGGACCCCACGGGACCCGAGGAGGTTGCCCGCTGCATCCGTTACCTGCGGTCTTTAGAGGTGTAAGAAGGGTCGCGGGGCTTTGCCCCGCACCCCACTCAGAACCTTCTTGAAAGAAGGTTCTGAGAACTCCAAGAACTTTCACCGCAGGCAGAGAGCTCGCGTTGCGACTCTCTGCCTGCGGTGAAAATTTTTGAATTCTCAAAAATTTTCTTCGGGAGATTTTCAGCGAAGCGGGCAAAGACCCGCGCCCTTTTCTTTTTGAAAAAAGGTATTGAAATATAGAGTTGTTTGTGATATAATAATAATAAGGAAAAACAGGAGCCTGAACCGCTTTTGAGGGAAAGGATGATGAAATGAAACGAATTTTGAGCAGATTGCGGCGGTCGGTCGCGGCAATTCTGATGCTGACCCTGCTGTGCGGGACGCTGGCACCGGCGGTGTCGGCGGAGTACGGGCGTGTGTTCGTCAGCGAGGTGCAGGTCAGCATTTCGGCGGACAAGCAGGAGGCAATCGCGTATCTGGAGCGCGAGGGCTATACGGTCGTGGAGCAAAACCTGAACGAGGGAACGGGCAGTGGCGCGCTGTATGTCTTTCTCGGCTACAAGACCACGCGGAACCCCGAAAAGGCGCTGACCGATATCGCGGTCCTGAATATGAACGGAAGCTACGCTTATACCGATGTCTACGCTTTGAACCGCCTGTGCGGACAGCAGCTGTCCGAAGCGGTCCGCGCGGTGCAGACAGCTTCGGCGGCGCTGGCAACGGCGTACCAAGCGTGCAAAAAGCCTGCGGTCTGGGCATATGAAGCGCTCAACCGCTTCCTTGATACCGAGCGCGACAGCCTGCTGGGGGAGGTCCTGCTCTCCGAGCCGAGCGATGAGACCGTGGAGCGCATCCTCTCAAAGGCGGAGCTTACCACCGTGTCGCTCCTGTTCGCCATCCTCTATATCGGAAACGGGACCGAGGACGGCAAGGCGCTGGCATCCTCGCTGAACGGCTTTCAGACGAGCACGAGAAGCGCGGGGAGCGAAATGCTCCTGCTGGCGGGTCGACTGCTGGACGATTGGGAAAGCATTTCCGCACCGCTCAAAGCCTACCGCACCGCACCGACCAAGTGGGATGCGGAGGGGGACGCGCTGAAGCATTATGTCAGTCGGCTGAACGACCGCGAGCTGCGGAGCTACCTGCTGGGCGGCGCGCTGGAGCAGATCGCGGGTGAGGTCAAGGCGGCGGACGGAAAAACGCTGGCGGACTTCATCTGCCGCGAGGATTTGAGCGCGGAGCAGCTGTGCTTCCTCGTGGATGCCATGAGCGAGGGACAGCGGGCGGTTGCGCCCTACCTGATGCCCGACGTTCTGCTGTTTGCGGGCTGTGACCCGACGGCGGAGGAGCCCGACCCCGTGAATCCCGATACACCGGATGACACAACGGAAACTGGCGGTGTGGGCGAGCCCTCCGACACGACCGAGGACGGCACAGGTGAGACAACCGGCACAGGCGGCGCAACGGGGACCGACGGAACAACGGGCGAGGAGGCACCCCCGAAAAAGCCCGAGGGGTATGACGATGCGGTCCCGCTGGAAACGGGACTTTCGGACCGTCTCGAATTCTTTAGCTTTCTCGGACTGACGGACGAAGCCGTCCGCTATATCCGTGAGCACGCCGACCTGCGATGGTTCTGGAGCGAATGGGGCGAGCCGACGGGAAGAACCGAAACGCTCACCGAGCTGGCGGCATCGGTTTACGGCGAGGTCTTTACAAGCACCTTCCGCGTGGCTTACGGAATCGAATTCCCGTCCGATGAGGAGGACGGCGAGGTCCTGCTCGGGCTTTGGCGCGAGCGCGTGACCACCGCCTATATGAAGCAGTGCTTTTCCACGCTGACGGGCATCCGCATGACCGAGGTCCCATACCTTTGGGAGATGAACGCGAAAACGGCAATCGCCCTCCACGCGGTTTACAGCGGGGGGATGGATGTCGGCATGGAGGAACTGCCGCAATACAAGCGGATTCCCGCAGGCATGGTGCAGATTCGGGCGGACGATGACTTCACAATCTACAACGGCGTGTCGCAGACCATCCTCTCGGGCAGTCTGACCGATGCGGACGGAAGCACGGTCCCGCTTGCGGACCTTGCGGGACCCCGCGCAGACCTCAACGGGTGGAGCGGCAGTCAATGGAACGCGCTGTTTGTAACCGATGACCCGAAGGCGGGCAAGCCGATTCTGGCGGAGAATTTCTGCGCGCTGGCGGACCGCGAGCAGAGCGGGCTGGAGCGCAGCTTTGCCCATGCGTTCGGGGAAACGGTGCCCTACAACCTCAACCGCTATGCGAATGAGGACGATTTGGGCGGGTTGTATCTCTATTTTGACCGTCTGACGGAATACGGCGAGCAGACCCCGACCATTTTCACGGGGCGGGATGTCCGCCTTGCCATTGCGGGCGGCTCGGTTGGCGGCATCATCATCGGTGCGGTGGCGGTCTATGTCGGCTACGAAAGCAGAAAGCGCAGACAACAGGAACAACAGGAAAAGGATAAAGGATAAAAATAAATATGGAACAGGTGATTCTTACAGGGGACAGACCGACAGGGCGGCTTCATGTCGGGCATTACGTCGGGTCCCTCAAGGAGCGTGTGAAGCTCCAGAACTCGGGGAAATTTGATAAGATTTTCATCATGATTGCGGACGCGCAGGCGCTGACCGACAATGCCGAGCACCCCGAAAAGGTGCGGAGCAACATCATGCAGGTGGCGCTGGACTATCTTGCGTGCGGTCTTGACCCCGCGAAATCGACGATTTTCATTCAGTCCACGGTCCCCGAATTGACCGAGCTGACCTTCTACTATATGAATCTGGTCACGGTCTCCCGCGTTCAGCGGAACCCCACGGTCAAGGCGGAGATTCAGATGCGGAACTTTGAGGCGAGCATTCCCGTCGGCTTCTTCTGCTACCCCATCAGTCAGGCGGCGGACATTACGGCGTTCCGCGCAACGGCGGTTCCCGTTGGCGAGGACCAGATGCCGATGCTGGAGCAATGCCGCGAGATTGTACACAAATTCAACGCGGTTTACGGCGAGACCTTGGTGGACCCGCAGATTATTCTGCCCTCCAACGAGGCTTGCAAGCGGCTCCCGGGCATTGACGGAAAGGCGAAGATGAGCAAGTCGCTCGGCAACTGCATTTATCTTTCGGACAGTGCGGACGAAATCAAGACCAAGGTGATGAATATGTTCACGGACCCGACGCACCTTTGCGTGAAGGACCCCGGGCACGTGGAGGGAAACCCTGTGTTCATTTATCTGGATGCGTTCTCGCGTCCCGAGCACTTTGCGGCGTTCCTGCCCGAGTATGCAAATCTGGACGAGCTGAAGGCGCACTACACGCGCGGCGGTCTTGGGGACGTGAAGGTAAAGCGTTTCCTCAACGAGGTGATTCAGTCGGAGCTGGCACCGATTCGCGCACGTCGCGTGGAGTGGGAGTCCCGTTTGCCCGAGGTATACGACCTGCTTCGCGCGGGTTGCACCGTAGCCGAGGCGCGCGCGGCGGAGACGCTTGCCGCCGTTCGCCGCTCGATGCGCATTGACTATTTCGAGAACAACAATCTGCTGAACTGATGTGCGGGGGGAGGAAGGTCGCGGGGCTTTGCCCCGCACCCCACTCAGGAGGCTTCTTGAAAGAAGCCCCCTGAGAACCCGCAAGAACTTCACTCCAAAGGGCGGATT
>DJSQ01000057.1:349-8448 GCA_002438075.1 Clostridiales bacterium UBA6330 | reverse complement strand
AATCCGCCCTTTGGAGTGAAGCCTGTGGGTTTTAGGGCTTTTTTCGAGGAGGCTCTGAATGGAGTACGGTACATAGCCTCACGAACCTTTTCCCGCACATCTGCTCGGCGTATTTTTGCCTCCAATATTCAGTGGCACTATGTTCGCACTCTCCAATTTGGGTAAAAGGTTTGGGGAGTCCGGAGGGGTGACGGTCGCCAAGCGACCGTCAATAGCGACGCAGGAGCGTTGCTTTCACTGAAAAGCCCCCCTCTGGCGCTTTACGAAAATTTTACTTGGTTTTTTCACAAAGGAGGGGGAGAATGTGGTATAATATAGGGGAATGAACTGCATACTGAAAGCAGGAAATGAGAAAAGAGAGGAGCGGAGCGAGGGGAAGCAATGTCATTGATGGAATTTTTGCGGCAGGTCGCGCAGAATCCCGTGCTGATGGTTTCATCGGTGCTGACGCTCGGCGTGATACTGGTCAACGGCTGGACGGACGCGCCGAATGCGATTGCAACCTGCGTGTCAACGCGGGCAATCGGGGTGCGGAAAGCCATTATCATGGCGGCAATCTGCAACTTTTTCGGCGTTCTGGTGATGACCGCCATCAACGCATCGGTGGCGATGACCATTTACAACATGGTGGATTTCGGCGGAAACGCGCACGAGGCGCTGATTGCGCTTTGCGCGGCGATGACCGCAATCGTCATATGGGCAACGGCGGCGTGGTACTTCGGAATTCCCACCAGCGAGAGCCATGCGCTGATTGCGGGGCTAACGGGCGCGGCGGTTGCGATACACGGCAGCTTTTCGGGCGTGAATTGGGGAGAATGGCAGAAGGTCCTGTTGGGACTGCTCCTCTCCACCGTGCTGGGCTTCGGTCTGGGCTTCGGGCTGTCAAAGCTGGTCACGCTCCTGTTTCGGGGACGGAACCGAACGCGGTGCGACGGCTTTTTTGCCAAGTCGCAGGTCGCGGGCGGCGCGGCAATGGCGTTCATGCACGGCGCGCAGGACGGACAGAAATTCATGGCGGTGTTCCTGCTCGGCGCGGCGCTGGCGAACGGGCAGACGGGCGTGTCGGATTTTTCCGTCCCGCTGTGGCTGATGCTTCTCTGCTCGGTTGTCATGGGGCTGGGGACCTCCATCGGGGGCTACCGCATCATTAAGTCGGTCGGAATGGATATGGTCAAGCTCAAGCCCTATCAGGGCTTTGCGGCGGACGCGGCGGGCGCGGTCTGCCTGCTGATTTCTTCGCTCTCGGGTATCCCCGTGAGCACCACGCACACCAAGACCACGGCAATTATGGGGGTGGGAGCCTCCAAGCGCCTGCGGAACGTCAACTGGAGCGTGGTGCGGGATTTGGTGCTGACTTGGGTCTTTACCTTCCCCGGGTGCGGCGTTCTGGGCTTTCTCGTGGCAAAGCTGTTTCTGAAAATTTTTGCGTAAAAGGGGGAGACCTTTATGGCACGGAACCGAAACGATTATTTCAAGCTGATTGAGGAGCAGCTGTCCCACAGCGTCCGCGCATCGGAGCTGCTGGGGGAGATTCTCACGAACGTCACGGCGGAGAATGTGCAGGACTATAAGGAGCGGATGCACGCAATCGAGCATCAGGGGGACGATATCCACCATTCCATCCTGTCGCGCCTTTCGGCGGAGTTCATCACGCCGATTGACCAAGAGGACATCCTGCATCTGGTCCAGCTGATTGATGACATCACCGACGCGCTGGACGAGGTGGTGCTGGAGCTGTATATGTTCGACATCAAACGCATCCCCGATGCCGCACCGATGCTGGGCGGCAAGGTGGACGAATGCGTCAAGGCACTGTACGCGGCGGGCGCGGAGCTGAAGAACTTCAAAAAGCCCGAGCTGTTGCGGCAACACCTGATTGATGTCAACACACACGAGGGCGAGGCGGACGAAATCTACGCGGAGGCAATCCATAAGCTGTTTGTGACCGAGACCGATTTTCGGACCCTGCTGGGCGCGAGAGGCATTTATGACAGCCTTGAGGAGTGCTGTGACCTCTGCGAGCACGCGGCGGACATCATCGAGCAGATTATCATCAAGAATACCTGATGACAGGGGGCACGGCAGAGCACCGCGCCCCCGCATTTTTGTACAAAGTGTAAAATCTCGCAAATTCGGTTGACAATCACGCGAATCTGTTATATAATATGGTGAAAGGAGTTGGTGACGCTTTGGACAGTATACCCCGATGTAGTCCCGAAACGGGAATTTTTATTTTACCCATCGGTTCTCCGTCCCCGCGTGGGGATATTCCGTATGTCATGCTGTGTTAGCGGCAGGGCAAATGCACCTCATTTGATTTTTACGGAATATAAGGAGAAAAAATGATGTCTGATATTATCAAACAATTGCTGTTGCAGCTGGTGCTGATCCTGCTGAACGCCTTTTTTGCCGCAACCGAAATTGCGGTCATTTCCCTGAACGAGAAAAAGGTTCGGGCACAGGCGGAGGGCGGGGAAAAACGCGCCAAAAAGCTATTGAAAATCATACAGGAGCCCACGCAGTTCCTGTCCACCATCCAAATCGGCATCACGCTGGCGGGCTTTCTCGGCTCGGCGTTTGCGGCGGATAACTTCGCCGAAAAGCTGACGGGAGGGCTGGTCCGCCTGTTCGGTGCGTCCGCCGAGCACGAGGGCGCAATCCGCACGGTGTCGGTCATTCTGATTACGTTGATTCTGTCCTACTTCACACTGATTCTCGGCGAGCTGGTCCCCAAGCGGGTTGCCATGCGCCATAAGGAGAAGCTGGCGGGGGCGGTGTGCGGCGTGATTACCGTGCTGTCCAAAATCCTGAAGCCGGTTATCTGGTTGCTTACGGTGTCCACAAACGGCGTTCTGCGCCTCTTGGGAATCGACCCGAAGGAAAAGGAGGAGGCAGTTTCGGAGGAGGATATTGTGATGATGCTGGACGCGGGCGGTGACGGCGGGACCATCCGCAGTGACGACATCCGATACATCAAGAATGTGTTTCGGCTGGAGCATCAAGCCGCAGTGGACATCATGACCCCGCGCGGCGCGGTTGTTGCGGTCCCGATTGACACGGACCGAAAAAGCCTGACCGAGCTGATTGCGCGGGAGGGGTATTCCCGCATTCCGGTCTACGAGGAGGATTTGGACCGCGTGGTGGGCATTCTGCACGCAAGCGAATACCTGCTCCGCCGCGATGAGGAGGGCTTCGACCTGCGGAGCATCCTCCACGAGCCGCAGTTCGTGCCCGAAACCATGCCGTCGGATGCGCTCTTCCGTGAAATGCAACGGGAGCATAACCACATGGCGGTGGTGGTCAACGAATTCGGCATGACACTCGGTATCGTGACGATGGAGGACGTGCTGGAGGAGCTGGTCGGCGAAATTTGGGACGAACAGGACGTGGCGGTTGAGGATGACAGCATCCGCAAAACGGGAGAGAATCGGTACACGGTCCGCACCTCGCTTCCGCTGGACGATCTTTTTGAATTTTTCTCGCTCGGAAAGGATGACGAATTCGAGTCCTCGACCGTCAACGGTTGGCTGAGTGAGCTGTGCGGGCATATCCCGCAGGTCGGGGAGAGCGCGCAGTATCGGAATCTGACCGTCCGCGTGACGGCGGGGGACGATCTGATGACGCGCGAGGCGGAGGTGACCGTGAAAAACGAGCCGCAGATACCCGCCGAAGCGGGGACGGAGACAAAAACGGATTGAGAGAAACGGAGCGAAGGATGGAGATTCGGACAATCCGACAGGCGGACCTTTCCGCCTGCCTTGCAATCTATAATCGGTACATCACAGACACAACGGTCACGTTTGAGGAGACCCCGCTGACCGAGGCGGACTGGCGGGCGCGCGTGGCGCGGATTACCGAACGATACCCCTATCTGGTCGCCTGCGAGGGGGACAGGATTCTCGGGTATGCGTATCTTGACGCCTACAGCGAGCGCTCCGCGTACCGCTTTACGGCGGACCTCTCGGTCTACCTCGACCAAGCGGCAACGGGAAAGGGAATCGGCGGGGCGTTGCTTGCCGAGCTGGAGCGGCGGGCGGCGGAAATGGGAATTGTCAACCTGATTTCCATCGTGACGGGCGAGAATCGCGTCAGCATGGCGTTCCACGAAAAGCACGGATTCGTGCAGGTGGGCAGACCCGAGAAGGTCGGCTTCAAGCAGGGACGGTGGCTGGACGTGGTGTTCTATCAGAAACGGCTTGCAAAGTAACCGATTTTTTGCGAAAAAATCCGAAAAAAATAAAAAAAGACTTGACAGCGGGCGCAAAATCGTGTATAATAGTAAAAGGTAATTCTTGCATTCGGCAACCGCCGTTTGCAACAGGATACCGGTTCACCGGCGGAGGGAGGGATAAACATGGCAGAAATCAGAGTCAAGGAAGGCGAGTCTCTTGACAGCGCTCTTCGTCGCTTTAAGCGTGCAACCGCTCGTTCCGGCGTCCTCACCGAGCTTCGCAAGAGAGAGCATTACGAGAAGCCCAGCGTGAAGCGCAAGAAGAAGTCTGAAGCAGCCAGAAAGCGCAAGTACAAATAATGTACCTGCAAAAAGCACCCATCGGATTTTCCGATGGGTGTTCTTTTTGTACTTTGGGTTATGTAGTCAGAACCGTCCGCCGCTACTGCTCCGCGAGGAGCCGCCGCTGCTGCGTCCGCCGCCCGAGGAGTCGCTTTGCACCCGCGTTTTGGTCACGGTGCTGAAGAGGTAGAGGTCCGCGCTTTTCTTCAGCGCAAAGCTGTTGTCCTTGACGTAGTTCGCCGCGTTTCTGCCGCGCCGCGCGTTGTTCATGCGGTAGGCAAAAACACCCGCAACCGCAAAGCCGATGACAAGCGCCACGATGACAACGATGAATTCACCAATCAGCAGGTTCCCGCTCTTGGCGCTGAAATCCTCGGTTGTCAGCGAGCCGACCGCGGCAACGAATGCGGTCGCCGCACCCGACCAGTTGTTATCGGAAAGCCGTTCAACCGTCAGGCTCTCAATCCGATTCTTGGCGGAGCGGGTCAAGTCGTCGTTCATGCGCCCAATCCAGCGGATGCGATAGACGCGCTCCGAAACATCCACCGCGAGGATTACTGCGTCGCTCCGCTGATCGCAGTTCGCGTCATAAAGACGGTCCGCGCGGTCATCCAGATCGTCCTCATCCAAGCCGCTCTTTGTGAAAATGATTCCCACATTCGCGCCGACCTGCTTTGCCGCAGTCCGTGCCGCCGTTTGCAGGTCATTGACCTCGCTCTCCTTCAGCACGCCGCCCGCGTTGTCGATAAATGCCTCCGCATAAGCCGTTCCCGCCGCAAAGCAGGGGAGCGCCATGACGGTAAGCAGGAGCAGAAGAACTGCCGCCGCAAAAATCTGTTTGCCGAATCGTCTCATCAGAACATCCCTCCCGCCAACAGAAAGAGTTGCCCGAGCGCGACCGCCGCCGCAGCGATGCCGCCTGCCCATGCGAAGAAGCGTCCCCACGAAATCGGGAGCTTGCCGACAAACTTGCCCGTCTGCCCGTTCATTGCGAAGAAGTACGGCTTGCCCTTGTACTTGGTATTCAGAATGTAGACGGGGAGCATGGCGTATTTGACTTGGCTGTCCGAGGTGTGAATGTCGGTGCTTCGGGTCGTCACGCTTGCGTAGCCGTGGACCGTGGAGCGCAGGCTGTCCTCAAGGCTCTGCTTGACGCGGCGCGAGGCGCGCGGAGCCGAAGCCTTTGCCGAAACGTCGAAGCGGTCGGCAAGGAAGCCAGAAAGGTAAGCCGTTCCGAATTCGGTCAGGTCGCGGTAGTCGAACGGCTCAAGCGAATCCATGTAGCTGTCGTCCATCTTTTCGGACGCGTCCACGGGGATTTTTTCAAACGCCATATGCCCGCCGCGGATGACCAGAAAATGACTGGTTTTGGTGTAGCGGTAATCGCCGCTCCGCCATGTGGAAACGCGCGTGGCGTTGAAGTGCACGGTTCCGTCCGCGTTGCAGTCAAAGAGCCAGAAGGGGACATAGACCCCCTGCAATTTGTCGATGCAGTTCTCGCGCTTGAAGGCGCGGGGCAGGAGCAATTTGCCCTTGTAGAATTTTTTGAGCGTATCCTTCGCCGCCTGACGGTCCAGACGGAAGGGGATGATGTAATCGGGGCGGAGCGCGCCGCTGACGCGCTCCTTGATGATGGCGGGATTGCCGCAATAGGGGCATTCGGTTGCCATCATCGTATCGTCCCCGACCAGTGCTGCGCCGCAGGATTGGCAGATGAATGCCGTCTGCTCGCCCTCGGTCTCGGTCCCCTCGTAATCCGACCATTCCGGCTCGGAGGTGTTCTTTTCGTCCCGTTCCGCCTCTGCCAGCTGCTCCAGCTGTTCAACGGAGAATTTGTTGTCGCAGTACTCGCAAACCAGCTCCTGCGTCCCCCCGTCAAACTTCAGTCCGGCACCGCAACAGGGACATTTGTATTCCAGTACGGTTTCGTCAGCCATAATCTGTCCGTTAACCTCCAAGCGGAATTATTTTGCGTCGTTGTCGTCGAAGATATCGCCGCACTCGGGGCAGAACTTCGGCGGATGCGCGGGGTCCTCGGGAGTCCAGCCGCACTTGTCGCAACGGTAAACCTTTGCGCCTGCGGGACGCTTTGCGCCGCATTCGGAGCAGAATTTGCCCTTGTTCTGCGCGCCGCACTTGGTGCAGGTCCAGCTGTCATCGGGCTTCGGGGCGCCGCACTCCGCGCAGAATTTGCCCGTGTTGACCGCGCCGCACTTGCAGGTCCAGGAGCCTGCGGGCGCGGCGGCTTTCTTTTCCTGCTCGCGCTTTGCCGCTTCCGCCGCCGCTGCCTGCTGTTGCGCCTGCTGCTGTGCCTGCATCTGGTAGAGCTGATTTGCGTTCATGCCGCCCTGATTCTGCGCCATGTTCATGCCCGCAAACGCCATGAACGCGCCGCCCTGACCCTGATTCTTTGCCGCGTCCTGCATTGCCTGTGCCTGTGCACCCGTCAGGATTGCCGCCGCCATACCCGGGTCGCGCATAACCGCGCTCTTCTGGTACTGCTTGATCATGTCCTCGTCCTCTTTGGACGCAGTGACCGAGTTGATGCCGAAGGAGCAGACCTTAATGCCGCGCGTTTCTCCCCACTTCTTGGAAAGCACCTCGTTGAGCGCGTCGGCAATCTCAACCGTGTGTCCCGGGAGTGCGCTGTAGCGGATGCCCTGCTCGGAAATCTTCGCAAAGGCGGGCTGGAGCGCGGTCAACAGCTCGGTTTTGAGCATACTGTCGATGCGGTCGCGGGTGTAAAGGTCGGATACGTTGCCCGAGACGTTCTTGTAGAAGAGCAGGGGGTCCACGATTTTGTAGGAAAATTCGCCGTTGCAACGAATGGAGATGTCAACGTCCAGCCCGATGTTGCGGTCCACCACGCGGAACGGAACGGGGCTTGCCGTGCCGTACTTGTTCCCCGGGATTTCCTTGATGTTGAAGTAGTAGACCCGCTGGTCCTTGCCCGTGTCCCCGCCGTAGCTGAAGCGGCGACCGATGGTTGCAAAGGTCCCGAGAATTGATTTGCCGAGATTTCCCGAGAACAGGCTCGGCTCGGCGGTCTTTTCGTAAGTAAATTCGCCCGGCTCCGCGCAGAATTCCACAATCTCGCCCTGACAGACGATGACCATGCACTGTCCTTCGTTGACCGCAATGCCCGAGCCTGCCGAAATGATATTGTCCTCGCCCTTGGTGTTGGAGGAGCGGCGCGAGGTGCGCTTCTGTCCCTTCGCAACCAGAACATTGTCCGCCAGCGAATCGCAGTAGAAATACTCCTTCCACTGGTCGGCAAGCGTGCCGCCCAGTGCGCCCCCGAATGCTTTAATCAGTCCCATGTGTTTGTTCTCCTTTTATATAAAAGTGGTAACGTTTCATCGTTACTAACAGTATACCATGACTTTTTCATTTTTGCAAGAGGAATTTTGAAAAAAGAGAGGCGTTGGGGAAACTTCTCTCAAATGTTAGCTGAAAAGGCATGTGCAAAGCGATTGAACGCCCCTACACGGGTACTGAGCCGTTCGGGGGGGGACTGAACGCCGTAGGCGGTTGCTTTGAGATGGCACCCGTTGGGGGCTGTAGATGTTCGCCCTTGCACGAGTGC
>DJSQ01000057.1:0-199 GCA_002438075.1 Clostridiales bacterium UBA6330 | reverse complement strand
CGCTCAGGATGACACGGAGGTGTACCGATTCGTAAGATATAATCCAATCGTTGTTAAGGTTACTTATTGCTTATTGTTTATTGCTCATTGCTTATTACTCATTGCTCGTTGCTCATTACTCATTGCTTGTTGCTTGTATTATTACACTGAAATTATATCACTCACGCAACGACCAGCCTCCGTGTCATCCTGAGCGGAG
>DJSQ01000058.1 GCA_002438075.1 Clostridiales bacterium UBA6330 | reverse complement strand
TTGGGGGTCACTTCAGTAGGGTTCGGGGCAAAGCCCCGAGGTCTTAGCCCTTAAAAGGAGGAAACGAAAATGGCGAAACTGAAGATTGTGCAGTACGAGGACGAAACACTGCGGAAGGTCTGTAGACCTGTCGAGGCGGTCACGCCGCGGGTGTGCAGACTGCTGGACGATATGCTGGAAACCATGCGGAACGCAAACGGGTGCGGACTTGCGGGTCCGCAGGTCGGGGTCCTGCGCCGCATCGCGGTCGTGGAGGTCGAGGAGGGCAAGCCGATTGAACTCATCAACCCCAAAATCGTGGCATACGCAGGCGAACAGCGCGAGGAGGAGGGGTGCCTCTCTATCCCCGGGCGTTGGGGCGTGACGGTCAGACCGAAGTACGTAACGGTCAGAGCCACCGATCGCAACGGCAAGGAATTCGAGGTGCAGGGAAGCGACCTTCTGGCGCGCGCCCTCTGCCATGAAATCGACCATCTGGACGGCAGACTGTTCATCGACCGTCTGGCACCCGAACAGCCGCAGGAGAAGAAAAAATGAGAATTCTGTTTATGGGAACCCCCGATTTCGCCGTGTTCGCCCTCCGCGCACTGATTGAGGCGGGGGAGGACGTCATCGGCGTTGTGACCCAGCCCGACCAACCGCGTGGGAGAGGATACGTCCTCACCCCGCCGCCCGTCAAGGTATGCGCCGAGGAGAACGGAATTCCCGTCTACCAGCCCGAAAAGCTGAAAACGCAGGAATTTTCGGACCTGCTCTTTGCGCTGGACCCCGAGCTGATTGTCGTGGCGGCATACGGCAAAATCCTGCCCGCCGCCGTGCTGGATTACCCCGCCTGCGGGTGCATCAATATCCACGGCTCGCTCCTGCCCGAATACCGAGGCGCGGCACCGATTCAGCGCGCCATCATGGACGGAAAAACCGTGACGGGCATTACCACCATGATGATGGACACGGGGCTGGATACGGGCGATATCCTGCTCACGGGCGAGGTGAAAATCGAGCCCGAGGATAGCTTTGAAGCGGTCCACGATAAAATGGGCGCGTGCGGCGCGGAGGTTTTGCTCCGTACCCTCGCGGCACTGCGGAACGGGACGCTGAAGCGCATTCCGCAGGACGGGAGCCGCTCCACCTACGCCGCAAAAATCGAAAAGAGTGATTGCGTCCTGCATTTTGCGGACACGGCGGAAAGCCTGCATAACCGCATCCGCGCACTGTCACCGTTCCCGCTCGCGCTTACGCATCTGCCGAACGGAAAGCTGCTGAAGGTCACCGAGGCGCGGGTGTCGGAGCGCAAAAAGAGCGAGGACGTGCCCGCGGGAACGGTGATTGCGACCGAAGGCGGGAACATCTCGGTTGCCTGCGGGACGGGGGTTCTGGATATCCTCGGCGTTCTGCCCGAGGGCAAGGGAAGAATGACGGCGGCGGCGTTTCTCAACGGTCACGGCGTGAAAAACGGTGACCTGTTGGGCGGAAACGACTGATGGAAAACGGGAACAAAGCCCAAACCAAAGCCGAAAATCCGCGCCGACTGGCGCTGGACGTGCTGGAGCGGGTGGAGCGCGGGCAGTACGCGAACCTCGCGCTGGACGCGGCACTGGAAAGGTCGGAAATGACGGCGGAGGACCGCGCACTGGCAACCATGCTGGTCTACGGCGTGCTGGAGAAGCAGGGGAGGCTGGACTATGCGCTGGCAGGGCTTTCGAGCCGCCCGGTGGAGGCGCTTTCGCCCGACGTGCGGGCGCTCCTGCGGCTGGGGTTGTATCAGCTCTGCTTTCTGGACCGCATCCCCGACCACGCGGCGGTGAACGAGACCGTTGCGCTCGCAAGCCGCAAAACGGCGGGCTATGTCAATGCGGTTCTGCGGGAGGAAATCAGGCGGGGAAAGGCATTGCCTCTGCCCCGCGAGGAGGACCGCGCGGCATGGCTGGCGGTGCGGTATTCGGTCTCGCAGGGGCTTGCGGAGCGCCTGCTTGCCGACCTCGGGAACGCGAAAACGGCGGCGTTTCTGAACGCATTGGAGACCCCGCCGCCCCTAACCCTGCGGGTCAATACTTTGCGTACAACAAGGGAAAAACTGCTTGACGCACTGCAAAAAGCGGGCTTTGACGCACATCTGACCGCGCAGAGCCGCACGGGGATTGTTCTGCCCCACGGCGCGGCGGTGCGGGCATTGCCGGGCTTTGACGAGGGGCTGTTTTTCGTGCAGGACGAAGCGTCACAGCTGGCGGTGGAGGCGCTTGATGCGCGCCCCGCGATGCGGGTGGCGGACGTTTGCGCCTGCCCCGGCTCCAAGTCCTTCGGCATTGCGATGGAGATGGAGAACCGCGGCGAGGTGCTGGCGTGTGACCTGCACCGCTCGAAGCTGTCGCTGGTGAAAAGCGGGGCGGAACGGCTCGGCATCGGCATTCTGTCGGTGCTGGAGCGCGATGCACGGACGCCGATGGGGGGCGCGGAGGGGACCTTTGACCGCGTGCTGTGCGATGTGCCGTGCTCGGGCTTCGGGGTCATCGGCAAGAAGCCCGAGCTGCGCCGCAAGGACCCTCGGGAGAGCGCGGGACTGCCCGCGATTCAGGCGGCGATTCTTGCGCGCTCGGCGGAGCTGTTGCGCGTTGGCGGGCGGCTGGTCTATTCGACCTGCACGGTCTTGCCTGCGGAAAACGAGGAGAATGTGGCGCGATTCTTAGCGGAGAACGGGAGCTTCCGTCTGCTCTCGGAGCGGACGCTCTACCCCGACACCGATGGGACCGACGGCTTTTTCATTGCCGCAATGGAGAAAATCCGATAGGAGGGACTATGACCGAACAGGAAACGAAGCCCGAGCTGCTCTCACTGATGCCGAATGAGCTGGCGGCGCTGATGGAGGAGATGGGCGAGGCACGCTACCGCGCGAAGCAGCTGTTTGCGGGAATGCACCGCGGGCTGTCACCCGAGGAAATGACGAACATCGGAAAGCCCCTGCGGGAAAAGCTGCGCGCGGGGACGCGCTGGACCATGCCGCAGGTGGATGTCAAGCTGGTCTCGGCGATTGACGGGACGGTGAAGTACCTTTTCCGCCTTGCGGACGGCAACTGCGTGGAGAGCGTGGTGATGAAATACGAGCACGGCAACACGATTTGCATCTCGTCTCAGGTCGGATGCAGAATGGGGTGCCGCTTCTGTGCATCGACCATCGGCGGCAAGGTGCGTGACCTCTCGGCGGGTGAATTGCTCGGGCAGGTCCTCGCGGCACAGCGCGATATGGGGGAGCGAATCTCCAACATCGTGATGATGGGCATTGGGGAGCCGCTGGACAACTACGACAACGTGCTGAAATTTCTGCATCTTGTGAACTGCCCCGATGGTATCAACATCGGGTACCGCCACATTTCGCTTTCGACCTGCGGCTTGGTTGACCGCATCCGCGCGCTGGCGGCGGAGGATTTGCCGATTACGCTGTCGATTTCCCTGCACGCGCCCGATGATGAGACGCGGTCCTCGATTATGCCCGTCAACAAGCGGTACGGTGTGGAGGAGCTGCTCGCGGCGTGCCGCGACTACTACGCGGCAACGGGGCGGCGGATTTCGTTTGAGTATACGCTGATTGCGGGGAAAAACGACAGCCCCGCCGCGGCGGAAAAGCTGGCGCAGGTGCTCAATTCGCATCTGCGGAGCAGGACCGACACAATGCCGATTCACGTGAATCTGATTCCCGTCAACCCCGTTGCGGAGACGGGCTTTGAAAAGTCGGGCAAGCCCGCTCTGCGCCGCTTTGCCTCGGTCCTCGAGGCGCGCGGCATCCGCGCAACGGTTCGCCGAACGCTCGGTGCAGACATCAACGCCTCCTGCGGTCAGTTGAGAAGAGCACACGCCAAAGGGGAATCGTAACGCTTTGGAGCCTTTGACGCACGGGATTGGTGCGAACATACGGGTCTGATTTTTGAAAGGAAGCGGCGGATTGTGAAGGATGGCAATTTTGGCTATTGACTTTTTGGAAAAAGTGTGGTATACTATATAAAATGGATGTTTCTACCCCGATTTTGGGGGATAAAATAAAACAAACCCAAGGAGGAATTTGCAATGGCAACCGAAACACGCCCGCTGGTCAGCGGATCCTATCTGGAATATATGGGCAGACCTCTTGTGAGGCAGGATGACACGATTATTTACGGAGACATGAGCGAAAAATGCGTTCTGATCTTGGAGATTCTGAAGCGTGACCCCGCAACCGATATGCCGCAGAGCGTATTGGTCCAGCTGGTGGATTCCAAGGACCCGAATAAGATTATCCGTCAGACGGATAAAAAAAGTCTTTATGACGCGTTCGGCATCGGCGTGGTCTGGCTGGACCGCGCGTTGCAGGAGGACTGAATCAAACGGGAGACGGGCTTTGCCCCGCCTCCCGCTTGTTTTTTGCAGAGGGCGTGATGCCCTGCCGCTGACCAACGGAAACTTCTTTGCTGACTTACAATAGAATGCCCTACACGAGTGCCGAGATTCCGCCTGCCGGCGCCCCGTCGGGGTTCGACTCCGCGGCAATGGTTGGTGTTTGCGTTCGCCGTTACACGGTGGTGCCG
>DJSQ01000116.1 GCA_002438075.1 Clostridiales bacterium UBA6330 | reverse complement strand
CGTTCCGCTTCGGGTGAAAGAATCAGAAAAGATAAAAGGGAAAGGAGACGCGGGTTTGACAAACATCGTGGAGTATATAGGGCGGGATGTTCTGAATGTGTTGCCGCTTGTGTACGGAGAGACTGCGGGCAGTGCGGATTTTGAGGTATTTCGCGCGTTTTGCGGGAGTGCGGAACAGGCTCCCGACAGTGCCGATGTGCGGTATGTGCGGGAGCTGCTACAGTCCCGATTGGATTGCGGACTTCCGCTTGACAGGGCGCACTGTGCGGAAATTTGGCGCAGGACTGCCGATGCTTTTCTGACGCGGGACGTGCCGTGCCCGCCTGAACCGCCTCGGTTGCCCTGTCCCGCGCTTCCGATTGCTTCGGGAGCGGAAACGGAAGCGAAAGCTGTGACCGACTGTCCGCCGTTGCGCGGTGCGGGGTCATGGGCGGAGTGGGAAGCGAATACAAAAAAAGCCCTCGCCGAGTCGGAGGCGGTGCGGGTTTGGTTGCCTGTCGGATTCCGCGCCAAAAAAATGAGCCTGTGGCAGGCGGAGCGGATTCTCTGCGGCGCGGCGGTTGATTCTGACGGGGAAGCGGTCCAGCAGACCGATTTTCTTGCGGGCTTCTGCACGGCGGAGCGGCGGTTGGTCATGGACAGCGCCTGTGACCCGCGCGAGGTTCTTGCGCTCGCAGAGCAGATTGCCCGCCGCCGCGGGGGGATGCCGCCGTTGGTCTGGTGCTTTCCCCCTGCCGCCGCGCCCGACCGCGAAACGCTGGTTTCCGTCCTGCGTCTGATTCGCGCGCCGCGCGGAGTCGTGCCGATTCTTACCAATCGTACTGTGTGAGCCTTCCCGCTGTTTGCAGTCCCTCAAAATTGCCCTGCCGCAGGACCTCATAGACCGCGATTGCGACCGAGTTGGAGAGGTTCAGCGAGCGCAGACCCTCCCGCATGGGGAGCCTTACGCAACGGTCGGGGTTGGCGTGGAGGAAGTCCTCGGGCAGACCCTTTGTCTCCTTCCCGAAGAACAGGAAAACGGGGGAGGGGTAGCGGATGTCGGTATAAAGATTTTTCGCTTTGGTGGAGAAGCAATAGAAATCCGCCTCGGGGTGCTTGGCAAAAAAGTCCTCCAGACCATCGTAATAGGTGATGTCGAGGTAGTGCCAATAGTCCAGACCCGCGCGCTTGAGCTTGCGGTCGTCAATCTCAAAGCCGAGCGGACGGATGAGGTGGAGCGCCGCGCCCGTGGCGGCACAGGTGCGCGCGATGTTGCCCGTGTTCTGCGGGATTTCGGGCTCATGAAGTACGATATTGATGGGTTTCATATTCAGTTCCCTTTCGTGTGGATGGGAATAGGATAGCACATTTTTCCGTTTTTCGCAAGCCCTGTGACAAAGAAATTGCGCGGGTTTGATAAAATTTACAAAATAGAATAGCTTTTGAAACGAAAATACGCTATAATTATATAGTTATAAAGTGCGGTTGCAGTGTTGTTTTGCAATCCGCAACGTCTCACAGCCGAATGATAAGGCTGTGTATATCCCATCTCTTTTGTGTTTCCTCATGCGGTCGGATTCGGAGTTCTCTTTGTCGTATCGGCACTGCGCTCGGCAGGCTTCCCCTCGGGGGGAAGCTGTCACGGAGTGACTGATGAGGGGGGGATAACGTTTATCCAACCGAACGGATGATTCTCTTACCCAATATTCTGTCGGCACCTTCGGGTGCGGAAAGGACCGATTATGTCTCTTATAACCAAGCTGTTCGGAACCTACAGCCAGCATCAGCTGAAGAAGGTCAACGTCATCGCGGACCGCGTGGATGCACTGGCGGATACCTATGCCGCCATGAGCAACGACGAATTGCGCGGCGTGACCGAAAAGCTCAAGGCGCGCTATGCGGCGGGGGAAACGCTCGACGAGCTGTTGCCCGATGCGTTTGCGGCGGTGCGGGAGGCGGATGACCGCGTTCTCGGAAAGCGCCCGTTCCGCGTGCAGATCGTGGGCGGCATCGTCCTCCATCAGGGCAGAATTGCCGAAATGAAAACGGGCGAAGGCAAAACGCTGGTTGCAACCCTGCCCGCGTACCTCAACGCGCTGACGGGCGAGGGGGTCCACATCGTCACGGTCAACGACTACCTCGCGCGCGTGGGTGCCGAGGAGATGGGGCGCGTTTACGAGTTCATGGGACTGACCACGGGACTGGTCGTGCATGGGCAGTCGAACGCGGAAAAGCACGCGGCATACGCGGCGGATATCACCTACGGAACCAACAACGAGTTCGGCTTCGACTATCTGCGGGATAACATGGTCATTTACAAGGAGCAGATGGTCCAGCGCGGGCACGCGTTCGCAATCGTGGACGAGGTGGACTCCATCCTCATCGACGAGGCAAGAACGCCGCTGATTATTTCGGGCGCGGGCGAGCAGGTCAGCGACCTCTACGAGCGCACCGACCGTTTGGTCCGCACCATGAAGAAATTCGTTATTAAGGAGCTGGACGATAAGGAAACACACGATGACATCGATGCGGATTATATCGTCGACGAAAAGGCAAACAACGCGGTTCTGACCGCAAAGGGCTCCAAGAAGGCGGAGGCGTACTTCGGCATCAACTGCCTCTCCGACGAGGAGAATATCATGCTGGCACACCACGTCAATCAGGCAATCCGCGCGCATGGCTGTATGCACCGCGATGTGGACTACGTGGTCAACGAGAACGGTGTCATCATCGTGGACAGCTTCACGGGACGGCTGATGCCCGGCAGACGCTATTCGGACGGTCTGCATCAGGCAATCGAAGCCAAAGAGGGCGTTCAGATTCAGAAGGAGAACAAAACGCTGGCAACCATCACGTTCCAGAACTACTTCCGAATGTACGGAAAGCTCTCGGGCATGACGGGGACCGCGCTGACCGAAGAGGACGAGTTCCGCGAAATTTACAAACTGGATGTCATTGAGATTCCCACCAACAAGCCCATGATCCGCGACGATCACCCCGACGCGGTCTACCGCACCATGCGGGGCAAGTACAACGCGATTGTCGAGCAGGTGCGGGAGTGCCACGCAAAGGGACAGCCCGTGCTGGTGGGTACCATTTCCATCGACAAATCCGAGGAGCTTTCCAAAATGCTCCGTGACGCGGGCATTCCGCATACGGTTCTGAACGCGAAGTACCACGCAAAGGAGGCGGCGATTGTCGCGCAGGCGGGTCAGCTCGGCGCGGTGACGATTTCCACCAACATGGCGGGACGCGGAACCGATATCCTGCTGGGCGGTAACCCCGAATTCATGGCAAAAGAGGAGATGCGCGCAAAGGGCATTTCCGAAGAATATATTGCGCGGTGCACGGGCATGACCGACACCGATGACGAGGAGCTGATTGCGGCGCGGAAGCTGTTCCGCGAGCTGGTGGAGAAGCACCGCGCCGAGATTGAGCCCGAGGCGGAAAAGGTCAAGGCGGCGGGCGGTCTCTTCATCCTCGGCACCGAGCGGCACGAAAGCCGACGGATTGACAACCAGCTGCGCGGACGTTCGGGACGGCAGGGCGACCCGGGTGAATCGAAGTTCTACCTCTCCATGGAGGATGACCTGATGCGCCTGTTCGGTACCGACCGCTTCCAGGGCATTGTCGAGGCACTGAAGATGCCCGAGGATATGCCGATTGACGCAAAAATCCTGTCGAACGCCATCGAGCGTGCACAGAAGCGCATTGAGGCGGCGAACTTCAAGAGAAGAAAGTACGTCCTCTCCTACGATGACGTGATGAATCAGCAGAGAACGCTGATTTACAACCAGCGCCGCGAGGTGCTGGACGGTGAGAACATTTCGCCCACGATTCAGCGCATGATTTCCGAGACGGTTGCCGATACGGTGCACTTTTTCACGGGCGGAGACTCGCCCGCGCACGAGTGGAATCTCGAGGGCTTGCGCGCACACTTCCTCGGCTGGCTGACCACGGAGGACGATTTCCGCTTTGATGAGGATGAGCTGAAGAAGCTGACCCGCGACGAGCTGACCGAGCGGCTGACAAACCGCGCGCTGGATCGTTACCACGAAAAGGAAACGCTGTTCGGCGAGGAAGTATTCCGCGAGGTGGAACGTGCTGTCCTGCTTCGGAACGTCGACTCGGCTTGGATGGAGCACATCGACACGATGGAGGACCTGAAGAACAACGTCGGCTTGCAGGCATACGCGCAAAGAGACCCCGTTACCGAATACCGCATTCGCGGCGCGGAGCTGTTTGACGCAATGGTCGAGGACATCCGCAAGAATACGGTGCGCATGATTCTCACGGTTGTGCCGCGCCCGCAGGAGACCATCCGTCGGGTGCAGGTCGCAAAGCCGATTACCGAGGGCTTTGAGGGCGGCGAGAAGAGGCGTCCCGTTGTGAAAAAGAATACGCCCGCGGCGGCAAAGGAAACGGTCGGCAGAAACGACCCCTGCCCGTGCGGAAGCGGAAAGAAGTACAAAAACTGCTGTATGCGCAAGAATTCGCAGGGACAGCAGTAAACAGAAAAAGAAGGAAAAGGAAAGGAGATTGCAAAAAATGGGCTTCGGATGGCTGTTTTTGGGATATGTGGTCTCCTTTTTGCTCTCGGGCGTTGGGGCAATGCTCAACATGAAGTTTCTGGTCTGCCTGTTGGGGTACACCATGATTCTGCGGGGCTTGTGGGAGCTGCGCAAATACAACGCGGCGTTCCGCTTCCCGCTGTTCGCGGTTCTTGCACTGATGCCCGCCACGGTTTACGAACTGCTGACCGAATGGGGCAAGGCGTTTGCATGGAGCCTCCCGTTTTTGGGAGAGACGGCGGAGACCGCGATGGCATGGGTGGATTTCGGGCTTGCGATGCTCTTTCATTTTACCTGCTACTACGCTGTGGCAACCATTGCAAGGAGCGTGGACCTGCCGCGCACGGTGCGGGATGCGGTGTTTGATACAATCGTGGGAATCGGCTACGCAACGCTGTATACGGTGGCGCGGGTGTTCCTGCCCGAGGCGGTTGCGGCACAGCTGGGCATACCGCTGACGGTTTTTCTGCTGTTCTGGCGCATCTGCGACATCTGCCTGCTGGTCTCCTGCTGTAAGAACATTTGTCCTGCGGGGGACGAGGACCAGACCCCAAAGCCCTACCGCTGGGGCTTTCTCAATCGGATGGGGGAGCGGTTTGCAAACAATTTTCACCGCGCGGCGGACAGCACCCGTGCCTCCCGTGAGGAGGACCTGCGGAAGCGTCGGGAGCGGAAGGACCGGAGCTCGGGAGGGAAACATTGATGCACAGAGAAAAAACGATGGGCTTTTTGTGGATTGCCCTCGGTATCTGCTTTTTGTGGGACCCGATTGTCGGCGTGGCGGACTTTTTGCCCGATATCATCGGGTGGCTGTTTGTTGCGGTCGGCATTTCCGCGCTGGCGGACCTGAACGATGACCTTGCCGAGGCACAACGGACCTTTCGGCGGATGCTCTGGGTCGGCTTGGCGCGCGTTGCGGCGGAGCTGTTGATTTTTGTATTCCTCGGGAATACCAGCGATAAGCTGAATCCGTATGAGCGACCTGTCTGGACGCTTCTGCTTGCCTTTTCGTTTGCGGTGCTGGAGCTGTGGTTCCTTCTGCCCGCCTTCCGCAGCTTCTGGCGGGGAATCTCCTCGCTTTCCGAGTGCGGCGGTGCGCGAAACGGGCTTGCCACGCCGAACCGTAGGGGCAGAAGCCTGTGCGACAGGATGGCAACCGTGACCGTCGTATTCCTGCTTCTGCACGCGGTGCTGACCGTCCTGCCCGAGTTGACCGTGCTGACGGTGTTCCGTCGGGAGGGCGTTTACAATACCGCGCTGTACCGCTACCGCGACCTGCTTCGCGGCGGGGCGGCAATCCTCTCGGGCGCGGCGGGGCTGGCGTTCCTCGCGTTCTGGTGGTATTGCTACCGCGTATGGCGGCGGGAGACCGCATGGATTGACAGCCTGCGGGTGCGGTATGAGCGGGAGGTCCTGCCGAACACGGGACTGCTGTTGCGGCGGCGTGTGCGCGCGGGCTTCACCTTTCTGCGGGTCGGTATCCTGCTCTCGGCGAACCTGTCGCTTCTGTATTACGAATTCCTGCCCGACTGGGGCAGTGTGCTGGTGGTTTTGTGCGGATGCTTCGTCCTCGGAACCCTGATGCAGGGAAGCTCGATGCTGGTTGGCGTGGGGCTGTCGGTGGCGGTGGTCGGCATTCCGCGCACGCTTCTGAATGTGCGGTATCTGCGGGACTACGTGCCGAAGGCATCGCTTCTCGACCCTGCGGCATACGAGCGCTATTTCCCCGTTTGCGTGCTTGCCTCGATTGAGGCGGCGCTGACGGCGCTGTTTGTGGGCTGTGTGCTGATTTGCGTAATGCGGATGGCAAAGCGCTATGGGGCGGGGGAGGACGCAATCTCCCGCATGAGTGCCGAGCGGGATATGCAGGCAAGACGCAGACGCGCGAATTTCATTATGATTTTTACGATGTTTTCGGCGTGTGCGAAGATTGCGGAGGTGTTCCTGCAACCGCGCTACGGCTGGATCTGGCTGGTCCAGTTCGCGCTGTCCATGGTGGTGTTCGTGCTGTTCAACGGACTGTTGACCGACGTTACCGAATCGGTCTGCGGCGCGTACCCGCCCACGGGACACGAGGAGAGTTAGTCGGCAAGCAACCGACAGAGGCAGATCGGGAAAGGAGAAGGCTGTGCTGTGTATGGATCGGATGCCCGAGGGACTGATCGGGGCGTTGCCCGCGCTCGGGATTGACGCGGAGCGGCTGAAGCTGTCCTGCTTTGTCGACCGCGACCGAAGCGGAAAGCCCGCCGAAATATGGCTGTTGGCGGACCGTGAGTCCCTCTTTGTGCTGAAGGGGCAAACGAAACGGGCGGCGAACGGGTGCACGGCTTGGGAAAACAAAAGCAAAGAGCAGTACCCCCTGTCGGGGGTCGGCAGACTTGCCGTGGAGGAACGACGCTCCACGGCGGTCCTTGTTGCCGACCTTGCGGGGGAGACTGTTCTTTTTGCCTTTTTTACCAACAGCTGTCTGGAGTCGGTCCGCCTGTTTGCCCACTACGCGGAGAAGCTGGTGCGGGGGGAGGACCTTGAGGTCGACCCCGACGACCTGCCCGAGGCGCGCTTCTGTCCCACCTGCGGGATGCGGTATCCCAACCCGAACCGCAAGGCCTGCCCGCACTGCGTGAAGCGGGGACAATTGTTCCGCAGAACCTGGAAATTCTTCTCGGCGTATCGCGGGAGCCTCGCGGTCCTGCTTGCCTCGCTGGTCCTTCTCACCGTTACGGGCATCATCGCGCCCTATCTCTCGGGCGGGTTCCTGTTCGATGAGGTCATCGACACGAACGGCAGCTTTGCGGGCGCGATTCTGCTGGTGCTGTTTCTGATGGTTGCCACCAAGCTGTTGCGGATGCTTGCCTCCATGCTGAACAATTGGCTTTCCTCCAAGGTGGCGGCAAAGATGACCTTCAGCCTCAAGCAAACGATTTTTCACGCCATTGAGCGCTTATCCCTCGGCTTCTTCACCGACCGTCAGACGGGCGGTCTGATGACGCAGATCAACGAGGATTCCAATACCATTTACGAGTTCTTCTGTGACGGTATTCCGTATCTGGTGGTCAACCTTGTGCAGGTGGCGGTGCTGGTTGTTCTGCTTCTGACCATCCAGCCTCTGCTGGCGCTCTTTGCGCTGCTGCCCGTTCCGCTGTTCTTCTTTTTGATGCGGGTGATGTTCCGCGGCGAGCGCAAGCTGCACGCCAAGCGCTTTGCGGGGTCCTCGCGGATGAGCGGCTTCCTTGCGGATGTGCTGTCGGGAATGCGGGTGGTCAAGGCGTTTTCGCAGGAAAAGAGCGAGATTCGCCGCTTTACGGGCTACAGCCGCACACTGGCGGACAGCGAACGGAGCCTGCGGGTCTATCACACCTGCGTGGGAACCGTGGCGGGCGCGTTGCTGTTCCTCGGCAACATCATTGCGTGGGGCGTGGGCGGCCGGATGGTGATGCAGGGCTACGGCGGCATGACCTACGGCAAGCTGCTGACGGTCATTGCGTACATGAATATGATTTACTCCCCGCTGTTCTTCTTCTCGGATATGATGAACCGCTCCGCCGACTGCACCAATGCGCTCCGCCGCCTCTATGAAATCATGGACGCGGAGCCCGAGGTGCGCGAAAAGCCCGATGCGCTCCGCCCCGAAACGCTGGGGAGCGGCGTGGAATTCGATCACGTCTCCTTTTCCTACCGCAAGGGCAGACGGGTGATTGATGACGTGAGCTTTTCGGTCCCCGCCGGCGGTGTGCTCGGCATTGTGGGGCACACGGGCGCGGGGAAAAGCACGCTGGCAAACCTGCTCATGCGCCTGTATGACCCCGAGGAGGGGGAGGTCCGCATCGGCGGAATTCCCGTCAAGGACCTTTCGCTTGAAACGGTTTACCGCAACATTGCAATCGTGTCGCAGGAGACCTATCTCTTTATGGGGACGATTCTCGACAACATCCGCTATGCCAAGCCCGAGGCAAGCTACGACGAGGTGATTGAGGCGGCGAAATGCGCGGGCGCGCATGATTTCATCGTCCGCCTGCCCAATGGCTATCACACCCGCGTCGGCTTCGGCTTTCAGGAGCTTTCGGGCGGGGAGCGGCAACGCATCTCCATTGCGCGGGCGATTCTGAAGAACCCGAAAATTCTGATTCTCGATGAAGCGACCGCGGCAATGGATACCGCCACCGAGCGCAGGATACAGGAGGCGCTCTCGGGGCTGATTGTGGGCAAGACCACCATCATGATTGCGCATCGGCTCTCCACCCTGCGCGATGCGGACGAGCTGGTGGTCATCGAGCACGGCAAGGTTGCCGAGCGTGGCACGCAACGCGAATTGCTTGCCAAGTCGGACGGCATCTATCACAGGCTGTACACCCTACAGCTGGAAGCCTTGCGGCAGGCGGGCATTGCGGAATGAACGGGAGACCCGAGAAACTGAGAAGTTGAGGAGGAAAACACCATGATGGGACACGGAATGCCGCCCCCGCCGCCCTTTGGCGGTCCGAGAGGCGGAGGCGCGGGACGCGAGCGACCCGAGGGTGGCGAGCGCCGCGCGCGGACGCTGGAGGAGATGGCGGTCACGGTCTGGCTGACCCCCGAAAACGCGCAGTTTGAGCGGAAGAACGGACTGCTGTATCTGACGCTGGACGGCAAGGAAACGCGGGTGAATCTTTGCCGCGAATTCCCGTTTGAGCTGCCGTGGGAGTACATCTCCGCGCTGGACACGGACGGGGACGAGCGGGGTATCATCCGCTCCACCGCGCTGTTTGCGGGCGAGGTGCGGGACCTGCTGGAGGACGAATTACGCCTGCGCTACTACGCGCCGCAGATTACCTCCATTCTGCGCGTGCGCGAAAAGTACGGCTTCTCCTATTGGACGGTCACAACCGCCGATGCGGGCAAGCTGACCTTCACTGTGCAGGACCCCTACCGCGCGATTTTCCGCGTGGGAGAGAAATCGGTCACGTTTTCGGATGTGGACGGGAACCGCTACGAGATTCCCGACCTTGCCGCGCTCGACCCGCACAGTCGGAAGCGGCTGGACCTGTACATCTGAGGTGCCGTGATGCGAAAAAAGGAAAAGCAAAAAAGGGAACCGACGGCAACCGAGCGGCTGTTTGCCGCCGCGCCGTCGTATCGCCAAAATCCGCCGCGCGCCTGCCTTGCCACCGACCTTTCCGCCACGGTTGCGGGGAAGCGGTGCGAGACGCTGGTGGTCTGTGCCGCCGATGCACTGGAGGTATGGGAGGACGGAACGCGCACGCGCACGGTGCCGCTTGCGGAGCTTGCCCATGTCACCTCCACAGGCGGGGTGGGAAGTGTGGAGCTGGTTGCCGAAACGCGGACGGGGGAGGCGCTCCTGCTCGCGCGCGGAACGGCTAAATGCACCGCCGATGCCGCGGCATTCGTGCGGACGGTCAACCGCATTTTGCGCAGGCTTGCGGGGGAAGCCGTCGGACGGGTGAGCGACACGCAGGCGGGACCGCGCATTCCGCAGACCTCGGCGAAATCGGCGCTTCTGCGGCTGTTGCGGCTTGCCAAGCCCGAATTCGGCTTCATTGCGCTGACGGTGCTGTTTTTTATCGCGTCGACTGCGGTCAGTCTGGTCATTCCCTTCATCAACCGCCACATGGTGGACGATTACATTCGGAATCCCGAGGCTTCCGCACTGCTTGCGGGCTTTCTCGGCGTGGTCCTGACCCTGCTTGCGGTCAACCTCGCGGGGCGGCTGTTCGGCATGGCGCGGACATGGTTCCTCACGGTTGCGGGAAACCGCTTGGTGGTGCGCCTGCGCGACACGGTGTTCCGCCGTGTGCAGGAGCTGTCGGTGGGAAGCGTTTACCGCATGACCTCGGGCGAGCTGATGAAGCGGGTGAACGGTGACACCAACCGCATCAAGAATTTTATTGTCGATGTGCTCCCGAACATTCTGGAGCAGGGGCTTTTGCTCCTTGCCGTTTCGGTCTACCTGTTTTGGGTGGACTGGCGCTTGGCGCTTCTGATTCTGTTGCCCGCGCCGCTCATTACGCTGGCGTTTCGGATGTTCCGCCGCTTTTTCGCTCAGCTGGCGCGGCGGACGCGCGACCTGAATGCGCGGGGGGATGCGGTGTTGCACGACGTTTTTTCGGGCATCCGCGTGGTGAAGGCATACGGAATGGAAAAGCGCGAGGAGGAGCGGTTTGTCTCCATGGCGGCAACCGAGCGCGATGCGCAATTGCGGCAGGAGAAAATCTGGGCAATCCTGATGCCGATTCTGAATTTTGTGATGGGAATCGGGGAGTTCGTCCTGCTGTATTTTGTGGGCAGCAAAATGATTGCGGGGGAGATGACGGCGGGCGAGATGTCGCAGCTGTCCTCCTATGCGGGGATGATTTATTCGCCGCTTGCGGTGCTGATTAAGGTACCGCGCCAGCTGGCGCTGGCTTCGGTGGCGCTGTCCAACGTATTCGGCTTGCTGGACGCGCCGAACGAGATTGTTGACAGTGCAACGCCGACGGTTCCGACCGAGGTGCGCGGGGACATTGTGCTTGACCGCGTATCGTTCGGCTACGGGGACGGGGATGAGATTCTGCACGACATCAGTCTGCACATCGCGCCCGGGGAATTCATCGGGCTTGTGGGGCGGTCGGGTGTTGGAAAATCGACCTTGATTAACCTTTTGATGCGGATGTACGATGTAGATGACGGTGCGATTCGTCTTGACGGAGTAGACATTCGGGACATTCCGCAGGCGGAGCTGCGGCGGCACATCGGCGTGGTGCTACAGGAGAATTTCCTGTTTGCGGGGAGTGTCTGGCAGAATCTGACCTATGCGAAGCCCGATGCGATGCGCGACGAGGTGATTCGTGCGGCGAAGTACGCAGGTGCGCACGAGTTCATTGTGAATCTGCCCGACGGGTACAACACCTACATTGGGGAGCGCGGCTACACGCTCTCGGGTGGGGAGCGCCAGCGGATTGCGATTGCACGCGCTTTGCTACACGACCCGAAGCTCCTGATTCTGGACGAGGCGACCTCGGCGCTTGACACGGAGACCGAGAAGCTGATTCAGGATGCGCTCTCGCTTCTGACCAAAAACCGCACGACGGTTGCCATTGCGCACCGTCTCTCCACGCTCCGCTCCGCGACGCGGTTGGTGGTATTGGACGGTGGTCGGGTTGCCGAGGTTGGCACGCACGCCGAGCTGATGGAGCGCCGCGGCATTTACTACGGGTTGGTGATGGCGCAACGCGAAATGTCCCGCATGGCGGAGGAGTGACGGGGCTAAGACCTAAGACCTAAGACCTAAGACCTAAGACCTTGGGACGCTGT
>DJSQ01000239.1 GCA_002438075.1 Clostridiales bacterium UBA6330 | reverse complement strand
GGCGGGATCTCGGCACTCGAGCAAGGGCGAACATATACAGACTCCCAACGGGTGTCATTTTGGAGCAAACGCCGTGGCTTCTCCCTCCAAAAAAAATCCCCCCGTTTAACTCCTGTTTAATTCTGTCGTATTTTCTGTTTAATCCGAGGGTGTATCATAATAGCAGTCCGATAGAGCGGACAAAACTTTCATTTCGGAGGGAAAGAACATGAAACGGATTTCGGAAAGACTGATGAAGCGGAATTACCCCAAGCGGCTCCTTGCCATTTTTCTCGCCGCTGTTTTCCTGCTCGCGGTGACCGCCGTGTTGGTCCCCGTGACAATGCGCCGTCAGATTGCGGAGCTGCGCGCATGGAAGGAAGCACGCGAGGCGCAGGAACAGCAGGACGAGAGCCTTGACCCTGCCGCCCCCGCCGAGGGCGAAAAATCGGGCAAGCGCGACGGCAAGGAAAAGGAGCTGAAAGCCGCCCTGCGCAGTCTGACCCCCATCGGAAAGGGTGTCAAGGTCGCATTCGCTACGGCTGTCCCGCGGGCATTCTCCGCGAGCCGGTTGCGTGGGGACCCGACATCGTCCACAGCCAATGTGAATTCAGCACCTTCCGCGTGGCGCGGGCGGTCGCGCGGCGGTGCCGTGTCCCGCTGATTCACACCTGCCACACGGTTTACGAGGACTACACGCATTATTTCTCCCCGTGCGTGCGGGTCGGGCGCGGCTTGGCGGCGCGCTTCATGCGGCGGACCGCAAGCAAAACCGATGCCGTCATCGCTCCGACCGAAAAGGTGCGGCAGCTGCTCCTTTCCTACGGTATCGACACGCCGATTGCGGTGATTCCCACAGGGACCGAGCCGCAGGAGAGCGCTCCGCCCGAACAGTCGGCAGACCTGCGCTGTGCGTTCGGCATTGCGGAGGGGAAGCGGGTCCTGCTCTACCTCGGCAGACCGGAAAAGGAGAAGAACCTGCCCGCGCTTCTGCACCTTGCCGAGCACCCGAAATTGCGCGATACGGTGCCGGTATTCGTCGGGGACGGTCCCTATCGCGCGGAGCCGGAGCGGCAGGCACGCTTGCCCGAATTGCGGGACCGTGTGCGGTTTGTCGGCGCGGTGCCGCACAGCGAGGTGGCGCGGTACTATCGCCTCGGGGACGTATTCGTGAACGCCTCCGCGAGCGAAACGCAGGGGCTGACCTACGCCGAGGCGATGGCGGCGGGTGTCCCCGTGGTCTGCAAGTCCGACCCCTGCGTGAGCGGGCTGTTGGAGAGCGGCAGAAACGGCTTCGCCTGTACGGATGAGGACGAGATGGCGGATGCAATCGAGCGGCTGTTCAACGACGGCGACCTGCGGCGGGAAATCGTGGGTGCGGCGCGGGAAACGGTCGGGCGCGGCTATACATCGGCGGTTTTTGCCGCCGCAGTCGAGGCGCTTTACCTATGCACGGCGGAGCGGCTTGCAAAGGAAATGACTTTATACGGTATCGAAAAAGGCAAGGAAGGATGACGGAACAATGATTCAGGATATTTTGTGCGGATTTTTCATGGCGCTGGCGGACAGCGTCCCCGGGGTGTCGGGCGGAACGGTGGCGTTCCTCGCGGGGGAGTATGACACCTTCATCGGCTCGTTCGGGAATCTCATCGGGAAGGACCGCGAAAAGCGGAGGTCTGCGCTGTTCTTCCTGTTGCGCCTCGGCGCGGGCTGGCTTGTGGGAATGGGACTTTCGGTTGCCCTGCTCGCGCGGCTGTTTACCTCGCATATTTACGCGGTCAGCTCGCTCTTTCTCGGGCTGGTTGCCGCATCGGTCTCGCTGATTGTCACCGAGGAGTGGGGGACCCTCTGCCGCGGGCGGCTGTGGCACATTCTGCTCTTTCTCGCGGGCTGTGGCGCGGTGGTGGCGCTGAGCCTTGTGCACATTCCGATTGACGCGGGGACGCTGACCCTGCCGTCGGCGCTCTACATCCTCGTCAGCGGTGCGCCGGCAATCTCGGCAATGGTGCTCCCGGGCATTTCGGGCTCCACGCTCCTGCTTGCGTTCGGCTTGTATGTCCCGATTATCACGGGTCTGAAGCGGTTTTTCACGCTTGATTTCGGCGCGTTCCCGCTCCTGTTCCTGTTCGGGCTTGGCGTGTTGGCGGGCATATTCGCCTCGTTCCGCGGCATCCGCCTGCTTCTGGAGCGGTACCGCTCGGCAACGGTTGCGGTGATTTTGGGCTTGATGGTCGGCTCGCTGTTTGCGGTTGTGATGGGACCCACGACGCTGGACACCCCGCTTCCGCCGCTGGCTCCGAGCAATTCCAATCTCGGGACCTTCCTGCTCGGCATTGCGATTGTTGCGGCATTTGCCTTTGGGAAACGGGCTTTGCAAAAAAGGAGGGCACATCATGACGGAAGCAATCACGCGGCTTGATTTTTCGGTCCTCTATTGGATACAGGACCATCTGCGTTGCGGTTTTTTGGATTTTCTCATGCCGAAGATTACCTTCCTCGGCAACGCGGGCTTGATCTGGCTGTTGGCGGCGGCGATTCTGATTCTGACCCCCAAGTACCGTCGGGTAGGCATTTTCCTGCTGGCTGGACTTGCGGCGGGGGTGCTTGTGGGGAACGTTGCGATGAAGCATCTGTTCGCGCGCCCGCGCCCCTGTTGGCTGGACCCGTCCATTCGGCTGTTGGTTTCGGTTCCGACGGATTTCTCCTTCCCCTCGGGGCACACGCTCGCATCGGTGACCTCCGCGACGATACTAACTCGCGCCGACCGTCGCTTCGGCGCGGTAGCAATCCCGCTCGCCGCCCTGATTGCGTTTTCCCGCCTTTACCTTTTCGTGCACTTCCCGACAGACGTACTGGCATCGGTTGTCCTCGGCGTTCTGATCGGCGGCATCCTGTCGCGGTGGTGCAGGGGGAAGGGATAAAGACCTTGGGGCTCTGC
>DJSQ01000228.1 GCA_002438075.1 Clostridiales bacterium UBA6330 | reverse complement strand
GGCTCATAACCCGGAGGTCGTGAGGTTCAAGTCCCACCCCCGCAACCAAAGCTCCCGCACGCAAGTGCGGGAGCTTTACTTATTACCTCTTCACTCTTCACTCTTCACTTCCCGCGGGAGCTTTGGGGAAGTAATAGGTAATAGTGAATAGTGAAGAAGTAAGGTAGCTTTTCTCCCGTTGGTCGAAAAGCAATTTTTATGATTTAGGTGCGGTCTTTCGCGTAGCGAAAGACCGCACCTTCTGCTTTTTTATGGACAAACACAGCAAAGCGGATGCTTCATGGGGAGCGAAAAGCGCTTTTCGCCTGTTTCGGTCTCCGGAACCGACACCTCGTCGGAATCCTCATTGCATACAATCAGAAAGCCGTCAATCAAGTCAAAATCGCGCGGTCCTTGACCGCCGCTCGGGAAGGAATGAAACAGCTTGGGGGCTCCGTCCTCGGTATTCAGCACGAAGATTCGGTTCTCCCCTCGCACCGAGGTGTACAGACGTTTCTCATCCTCCGACAAGCGAATTGCCGCCGCGGTTGAAGCCGGCACCTCACATGGGAGTAAGACAGTCTCCAGATAAGTGACCGCCCCGTCCACAAAGGAGAAGCGGCTGACCGACGGGACCAGCTCGTTTACGGCATAGATTGTCCTTCCGTCCCGTGTCAGAACCAGATGGCGGATACCGTAACCTTTCGGCACCTTAGCGCGGCTCACCTCGTTGAGCTTACAATCATAGACGAACAGGGTATCCGCTCCGAGGTCGGTGCAGAAAACAAATCGGTTATCCACCGAAAGCCCCACATAGTGCGTATGCGGCGCTTCCTGCCGAATGGGATTTCCGTTTACGCTCCTTTCGGTGTGCGTGACCGTCATTTCTCCGATTTTCGTCAGGCTTCCGCTGAGGTAATTGACCGCATACACGTCCTCCCCGCAGACGGCAAGATGGCAGGCGCATTTTCCGTTGGTTCCGACAGGCTTTGTTACGTCCGAAAAATCCGCCTTGCAGGAAACATATCCGCTTTCCTCGCTTCCCGCGAAGGGTGCGCGGAGGAGGACATGAAGTCTTTCCCCGTCCATCACCGCATACATCGGGCGGTCACATGGCAGATAATCCGTTTTCGTCAGCGTCCCGTTCGCCGAAAGCCGACAGCGATAAATTCCCCCGCCTGCCTCAGCAGGGGCGCAGGACAACAGATGCAGCTCCCGCATCGCGCCGTCACAGCATGGTCTGGGTGTCATTGGGGTCACCGTTCCACGCCGCTTCATATTCGGGTGTCCAATCGAGGTCGCGGTACTTCTCCCCGCGCGGGTCGGTCTGAATCCATTTCGTCAGCATATCCAGCATTTCCTCGGTCCAGGTTGCGCGGTCAATCTGCGCCGTGGTAAAGCGGTTCTGCGCAATCATTTCAAAGCCGAAATCGTCCTTGACGTGCGTTTTTGCCGCACCGTCCACAACCTCGGGGACCAGGTGCGCGGGAATGAACAGCACGCCGCCCCCGCCACCGTATACGATATCCCCCGGCAGGACGGTCGCTTTTCCGATTCGCGTGATTCCGTTGAAATCCTTCATCACAAATTCGCGGATCGGGGTCGGGTCGATTCCACGGTAGTAGACCTGCACGCCCTCAACCGCCTTCATCTGCTGAGTATCGCGGATACCGCCCCAGATAACACCGCCGCCTGTTTTGGTCTTGGTTTTGATTGCGGTGGTCAGATTGCCGCCGAGGAAGGTCCCCTTATAGATTTTATCGTACATATCCACAACCACGACATCGCCCTCCGTCAGGCTGTCAATTACCCACTGGTTGTAATTGCCGTGTCTGCCCTCCGCCTCACCAACGCCGAACATCACCTCATGCAGATCGGGTCTTGTCGGAACAAACGTTGCCGTGACTGCACGACCGATCAGCACCCGTCCATCGTCGTGCAGCGTCCTCAGGTTCCCCTCAAACTGGCTTTCGTAGCCCTTGACGAAAATCGGCTTCCAGAGCTCCTCCAGCGTCATCTTGCGCATGGCTTCCAAATATCGGTCGGGCACGCGCGGTCTGCCGTCCGGAAACCGCTCCCCCTTCCATTGCGGGGTCAGGGCAATGATGTCCTCCCTTGAATTGAACCGTATCATAACCGCATTCCTCCATCCACAATCAAATCCGTGCCCGTGATGTATTTTCCCGATTCACCCCCCAGAAACGCCACCGCATCCGCGCATTCCTCTGCCGTTCCGAACCGCCCCATCGGAATGCAATCCTCCACCGCCTTTTTTGCAATCGGGTCGGCACAGACCAATGCGTTGCGCGGTGTTTCGATTGCCCCGGGTGCAACGTTGTTGACGGTCACGCCGTAGGGTACCGCCTGCTTTGCAATGTTTTTCACGAGCGACAGCACCGCGCATTTCGTTGCGGCATAAAGGGGCAATTCGGGATGCTGACGGTATTCGTTCACGCTTCCGATGGTCACAATCCGCCCCCACCCCGCCGCCTTCATGTGCGGGTAGTACGCCTGCATCAGGAGCAGGGTACTTTTGAGATTGACCTCAATCTGGCGGTCCAGCTCCTCCATACCAATCTCCTGCCACGTCTGCTTATACTGGACGCTTGCGTTGAGAATCAGCACCTCCACGTCACCCGTCCGCTCATGCAAGGCAAGCGTTTCCGCGCGGTCGGAAAGGTCTGCGGTGGCAAACCCCGCCGCTCCGATTTCCCGCGCCACGCGCTCCGCCTTTTCCGCATCGTGACTGCAATGCACAATCACCTCGTAGCCGTCCCGCACCAGCCGCTTGGCAATTGCCAAACCGATGCCCTGCGTGGAGCCCGTTACCAAAGCCCTTTTCGCGCTCATACCGTTGCCTCCGCGCCGTCGTTATCCAGCCGCACGACTTTGGTGCTTCCGTTTACGGTCACCTCGTACTCTCCGTAGAAGCCGCGGAATTCCACGCATCCGTTCTTTACGGTCAGTGTTTCATCCGTTGTCCAGACCTCCCGAATCAGGTGCCGCAGGCGCTTGTATGCGGGCTTCTCGCTCATATCAAACCGCAGCAAGCCGCCGCGATAGTAGTTTTCCCCGCCGCTCATATCCCCCGGGGTGGTGAATGCCGCATAGCCGTCCACCAGATTCCAATAGATGATCTGCTCCGTCATGGGGTGGGAGAACCACATGGAATACAGCCGCTCCAGAATGTCCGCCTGCAATTCCTCATCCTCCGCCTGCTCGGTATAGGCGGGAATTGTGACCTCGGTAATCTGCAAGGGCATTCCGAACGCCGCATAGCTGTCCATCACGCGCAGGTCGTGGTCCAGATCATACGGCCGTCTGGTTTTCTCAAAGGCTTCCTCCCTGCGGAAAAACATATGGTACTGCATTCCGATTGCATCGATACGCGCCCCGCGCAGAAGCAGGTCATCAATCAGGAGCCGATACTGACACCACGGAAGTCCGCTTGACCCCCATGTGGCACGGGTCCATTCATTGATGCACAGCCGATTGTGCGGGAAATACTGTTCCGCCAAACGGAAGCAGAACTCGGCATAGTCGGGACTGCCGTAAAACGGGGTTGTCCCCTCGTCCCAAAACATTTCGTTCGTCACTTCGATTGTCGGAATCCGATTCGCATAGCGCTCGGAAATCTCCTGCATTCTGCGCTCCAGATGCTGCTTGATTTCGGGCACGGAGCGGTCCTTCAGCCACGCGGGAAAGAACTTTTCATAGCACAATGCGTGCTCCCGCGGCTCGATTCCGTTTTCCTCACAGTATTGCATACAAAGGTCAATCGGCGGGCGGCGATAGCAGGGCTTCGAGCCGATTGCATAGCGGAGCGCGCCCTCCCGCGGCTCGGTCGCGTCCCAATAGAACGGCAGGGTTGCCATGTTGAACAGCTCGGCAAACTGCTTGCGGTAAACCGCATTCTTGCTCGGGTCATCGGGGAATTCATCCAGCATGAACAGGTTGCAGCCGAAGCGGAAGCGATGCCGCTTCAGTTTGACCCGCACCGTTGCGCCC
The DNA here is from genome assembly GCA_002438075.1 of Clostridiales bacterium UBA6330. GTDB lineage: Bacteria > Bacillota > Clostridia > Oscillospirales > CAG-272 > UMGS1865. The sequence goes on along the minus strand of DJSQ01000228.1, from coordinate 13,217 downwards.
TCGGGCGCAAAAATGCGGAAGCTGCCCTTTCGGTTCTGCTCGATGCCCTTTTCAATCCGTTCCTTTGCTTCCTTTGACGCAACAATCCATTCTTCCATCTGTCTCTCCTTTCTTACGACCATTCACGGTCGTTTGACCATTCCGTATCCCATGCCGAGGTATCGCTCCACGGCTCATCACTGCCCGCCTTGCGGAATTTTGCAATCATATCCTCATTCAGGCTTTCAATTCCAAGTCCCGGTGCGTCAGGAACCTGCATGAAGCCGTTCTCCAGCTTCACGGCGGGAGAGATGAGCCCGAACCACTCGGGATGATCGACCGAATGGAATTCCACCGCCAGCACGTTCTTCAGCGCCGCCGCAGCATGAACCGCCGCCATGAATGCAACGGGGCTTTCCGCCATGTGAATTGCCAACGCCGTACCGTAGGTTTCGCAAAGCGCGCCGAGCTTTTTCATTTCCCCGAAACCGCCGACCGTCAGCAAATCGGGATGCACCACGTTGACCCCCGCCTGCATAATCGGCTCGAAATTGTCCGCAAGGTAGATGTCCTCGCCCGTGCAGAGCGGCACGCAGGAATGCTCCGCAAACTTATGCAGATGGGAGGTCATCTGCCACGGTGCCAAATCCTCCATCCATGCAATGTTGTATTTCTCCAGCCTTCTTGCAAAGCGGATTGCATCCTCGATTGCAACATGACCGAAATGGTCGATTGCCAGCGGGACCTCGTAGCCGATTACCTCGCGCACCTGTCTCACATAGTCCTCCAGATAATCCAGCCCCTTTTCGGTGATGTGGATGCCCGTTGCGTAGTGCGGCACCGTGAACACCTGATAGTTCTTCCCATACATCAGGGAACGGTCAATCGACCCCGACTGGTGGCAAATTGCTTTCATATTGTAGGTCTTGAAGTCCTCCAACTGACCGATTGGTGCGTTCAGCATTCCGGCTTCGTCATAAAGCAGCTCGATTCCGAGGTCCATTTTCAGAAAGGTGAAGCCCTGCTCCATCCGCTTTTTCAGGGCGTGCCCCATGTCGGTTCCCGTGTGCTTGCCGTCCACGTCGGTGTCGCAGTAAATCCGCACGCGGTCCCGCCACCTGCCGCCGAGCAGCTGCCAGACGGGAACACCCCAGAACTTGCCCGCAATGTCCCACAGCGCGATTTCCACGCCCGAAACGCCGCCACCCTGTCGGCTGTGTCCGCCGAACTGCTTGATTCGCTGAAAAAGCTTCTCGATGTTCAGCGGATTTTCCCCAATCAGCCGTGATTTGAGCATTTTTGCATAGGTTGCGCTGGATGCGTCCCGCACCTCTCCGTAGCCGACAATGCCCGCATTGGTATAGAGCTTGAGCAGGATCATATGCTTGGGCAGACCGTCGATTTCGGCTACCCGCAGGTCGGTAATTTTCAAATCGTTTGCATTCATTCGTTTTTCCTCTTGACTTTTTCTATCTGTTCCGCTATAATAGATTTGTGATTTCATTATACCAAGTATCCCGCCGCAAATCAACAACTATATTTCAGAAAATGCAAACAATATTTCACGGAGGCACATATGGAACTGATTGACAGCTTTTCGGACCATTACGGAAACCGCATTTTTCGCGTGTTCCGTTCCTCTGCCGCGGCACGGAAAAATCAGCTCCGCCAACACCGCCACACGGAGTTTGAAATATCCCTGATTCTCTCCGGCTCGGGGCTTTACCGCACCGAAACGGGGAACTACGACATTCGGGCAGGGGACGTCTTTCTCTACTCCACCAATGAATTCCACTGCATTTCGGACATCACCCCCGATGCGGGGCAGGATTGCATGGAGCTGCTCAATCTGCAATTCTCCCCCGCCCTGCTTGCCGCCGACGGGATAACCGATGCGGACCCACCGCTCGGCGTGTTCTTCAACCGAAGCGAGGCGTTCCGCAACCGCCTGACGCGGGAGAACCCGCACACCGCCGAGATACGGGAGCTGATTCTATCGGTACAGACGGAATGCGTGGCGAAGGAGCCCTGCTACCGAACCGCTGTGCGGGATCTGATTGGCCGGATTCTGACAACCGTGACGCGGTTTTACGGCTACACAAACCGAGATGCCCGCACGCGTCCTTCCCTGCGTTATGACGAAAATCTGCGGGTTGCGGTTGCCTATATCGAAGAGCATCTTTGCGAGCCGCTGACGCTGGACGGAATCATTGCGGCGGCGCACATGACCAAAACGCATTTTCTGGCAGTGTTCAAATCCTTCTACGGGATGACAACATGGGATTACATCAACATCCGCCGCATCGACCGCGCCATGAGCCTGCTTGCCGCAAGCAACCGCACCGTGCTCGACATTGCCGTTTCCTGCGGCTATAACAACACCGCAAACTTCAACCGCATTTTCCGCAAGGTGACGGGCATTACACCAAAGGAATACCGAAGCTCGAAAAAGAGCACTTCCGATTCAAGCCCTTCCTGATTCCCCCCCGCATAAAGCAATGCACCCGCGCCTCGGCAAAAGCCGAGGCGCGGGTGCATTTGTCCGTAAGCCGCGCGGCTTACATCAGAGCGGAGCAGATGTCCAGCAGACGCTTCTGCAAGCCCTCGGAATAGGTGCTCCACCAGCCTTCCATGTTCGGCGTTGTATCCCGCCCCATACAGCGGAAAATGAACGCAGGCATGGACGGGCGGTCGGAGGCGGACACGCTTTCGCCGAGCGCTTCGTTGAAAAGCGTGTCAAAATTCATGTAGATGCCGTTATAGATCAGGTCAATCATATACCCCGAGGTGGAATCCTTGACGTACCGTGTCCGAAGCAGCTTATAATAGTGCGGCTCGATTACGATATCCCGACTGTCGGAGCCAAGAGAGGTCAGAACCGCCGCCGACATGGTTGGGTCCTTTGCATCCTTCGGGATTCCCCACAGCGACATGGACTGCTGAACGTTCGTCCTGTATTCGTCCTGGTCATGGTCCAGCTTCGGAACGGGCAGAACGCCGTAGACCGTTTTCATTGCCGAAAAGTCCTTCAGGTCCTTGAGCACCACGATGGTGAACATGGCGCGGTCCTGCATGAATGCGGCGGAAAGGTCCTCTGCCGAGGTAAAGATTGTGCTTCCGTTTTGTCCGACCTCCGCGCCGATGTTCCCGTAGAACAGCGAATGCACGCTCTCCGCCGCGCGCTGGATGCGGGCGGTGTTGAAATTCAGGGTCGGGTGGTCGGTGCCGTTGTTTTCGATGATGCTGATGTCGCAGGAGGACCAGAAGGCATCCGCCGCCAGATAGCTGCAAACCAAGCCGTAGAGGTCCTTGTCGTTTCTCACACCGTCGCCGTCATCCGAATAGCTGTCCCGAACCAACTGGGAGAAATATTCCATCGTCCAGTCGCCGCTGTTCACGATTTCATAGAAATCGTCATACCGATAGCCGAATTTTTCGGAAACCGCCTGATTGATGATCACCGCATAACAGCTGTCCATATAGGTGGCGGCAATGTCTCCGGTGTTCATGTAAATCTTCCCGCCGATTGTCAGGGCATTCGTCACGGACCTGCTCCACCACGGGTCATCCGAGGAATAGTACTGCTGTTCGTCCAGATTCAGATACAGCCCCTCGGTCATCAGGGTTACGATACGGGTCGACCACCCCGCAATGAGGTCGTAAGCGCCGAAGCCGACATTGACCGACATTCGGATTTCGTTCAGCGATTTGTTGTAGGAGCTGTATGGCTCGCCGATTACGGGAACAATCTGCACGTTCAGGCGCTTCTGCGTGGCTTCCGTCCGACTCCAGAGCGCCTCCGAGAGAAGCTCTCCGTTGCTCTCGGTCCCCAATTCATCCACCGACTCCTGATCTCCGCGCACGTGGACCCGCACCTGCGCGCCCCGATAGTCCGGCCCCGCCAAGAACGGGTCCGCATCGGTTACGGGTGTTGAATCGGTTTCCGATTTGCTTCCGCTCGGCTGCTCGGGCTGTGCCTTTTCCCCGCAGGAGCAGACAAAAAGCAGGCAGATACAGCAAAGCGCAATTAACAGTCTTTTCATTGTACCTTCTCCTTTACGGGTATGATTTCCGATACGAGCCCGCCGTTCCGCTTTCGGAACACGACGTCATACCGATCGGATGCCCAGATGCACCGCTCGCCCAACACGGTTGCCCACGCCTTTTCCGCCCCGTTGCTTGCGTGCGGAACCAGCGCATAGCGGACCTTGCCCGTTTCAAGGAGCGACAGATACCAAGCGTCGCAATTGCTGTTATACGCATGGTGCGCGATTTTGAGAATGTCGCAGGCAAGCGTTGCGGGCTGATAATGGCGAAGCTGCCAGTCCGAGCGGAAGCCGTCCGCCAGCTCCAGAATGCTTATGCCGTCAACCGTAATCCGACTGATCAGCGACGCGTTGTTGAAATCGTAAAGCGTGCGCTTGGATTCGTCGTTTCGGTCGGGGTTGTACCAGTTCTCGAGATTATCCTCCTGCGTGAAGAGGATTTCAAGCTCGGTTCCCGAAAGCGTAACCCTTGCGCCGCTGTGTGCCTTGAGCACCTTTACATTCGGGTAAGCACGGCAGATGAGCGCGGCGCATTGTTGATAATCCGCGTTATTGGAGTTGCTGACAGCCGCCGTATCCGGTGTGTTCAGCAGAACGCGTTGCAGGTCGATGTCCCTCCAGTGGCGCTCGATGAGATAACGGAACGCCTGAAAATGGTCACGGTGCGGGTGGGACAGATACCAGCAGGAAATCACCAGCTTTTCCCCATCCCGCAAGCCCGATTGGGTCCGCATAAAGACATACAGGTCATCGGCAAAGGTATCCGATTCCGTTGCCACGCCGCCGTCGATGAAAATCCAGCTGTTGTCGGCGTTCCGAATCAGGAAGGTATCCTCGGACTCCGTGTTCCTGCGGAACATCCAGAACTCCGCGCCTTCCGCATCCCCCGCGCTCGAGAATTCCTCCAGCGAGAGGCTGATGGGGTCGTAAATCACCCGCACCTTGTTTTCGGTTGCAATCCGATAGGTCCAGATGGTATTCCCGAAATAGGTCCGAAATTCCGCAAACCGATTTTCGTCAATCGTGTTTTCAAAGGTTTTCCGATAGCCCCATGTCTCCAGCGTTTCCAGATAGTTCTCAAATTCCTCCGCATCGGTGTCGTTTACCACCTGCATTTTCGCCGTGTCGCCGCTTTGGACAATTCCGTATCCGCAGGCATACAGCTGTGAGTCGGTCTCGCCGCCCGCATAGGCGGGGAACGGCAGGACCCACGATTCGCGCACGCACATCTCGGCGTTCATAATCCGCGCCTTCGGCAGGTCGGGAAGCGTGAACACACCCATCGGCGCATACCGCGCAAGGAATGCCTCCGCGCCGATGTACAGGAGCTGATTGCTCCCCGCGCAAAGCGCGGCACAGTCCGCCTGTGCCGCAAAGCCGATTTGCGCGCCGTTTCCGACCGATTCCGCGAGGCTGACCGAAAGCGGGTAGCGCGTGCTACCAATCAGCAGATAGGTCCTGCCCGCAGTCGGCGCATAGTCGGTTGCATCGGTGGTCAGCGACACACGGTCGGTCTGCGCACGCAGATACCGATAGACCTCGGTTGCAACCGCGGTCACAGCCTCCCCGCCCTCGGCAGGACGGACGATGACCAATTCCGAGGACGGCGCATCCGGTGCATCGGTGGCGGCATCGGTGGCATTTGTGGCATTTGTGACGTTCGGCTCTGTGCTCCCGCCCTCCGCTTCGGCAGGGACCCGCACGAACCGAATGCCGCAGGATGCCAACAGCAAAAGCATCAGCAACGCCGCGCCAAGCACCGCAGCCTTCTTTTTCATATGCGCTTCCTCCTTTTGATAATCAGCCAAACCGCAAGGAACACGACAGCGGCGAGCAGAACAACCGAGACGACAATCACAACCGCCAGCGGGATGTAGCAATCACCGATGACCAGATAGATTCCCGGGGCGTGGGAGGGCTTTGTCTCCTGTTCGCCGCTCGGCGTGCCTGTGGTCTCCTCCTCTTCGGAGACTGCCGCTTTTTTGGCACCGCAGACGCACACGCCGTTCTCATCCCAGCGGTGTGCCTCGGTCCTTGTTGCCTTGCACACCGAGCAGACCGCAGTGTGGGTCTCCCCGTTGTCCGTATAGCTTTCCGTATGCGCCTGATGCGAGGTTTCAAACCCGCAATCGCCGCAAACACGGAAGTGGGTTCCGTCCCCCGCGTCCTGCATCTCGCCGTAGCGATGCGCTTCGCGGACCTTCTCCCCGCAGATTTTGCATTCGCGGGTGTGAGAGCCCGAATTGAAGCGTTCAAACGGGCTGTCCGCCAAGTCGTGGGTGTGAATTTGGTTATAGAGCGTCCCCGCCGCGTTCCGAAGCACGGGGTTGCCGCCAACGGACGGGAGCGTCTCCTCGCCGAGCTTTTGCCCGAACGCACTGCCGAGCAGCAGCGCAATCTCGCCGCCCGACAGCTCCTCCGCCGTGACCGCTCTTGCGCCGCTCTCGCCGAATTCCGCCTTTTCCGCAGTTCCCGCAAGATAGAAGCAGTTTACAAGGGTCCCATCGCCCGCATAGTTCGTTGCCATTGCCGCGGTTTTCTCCGTGGAGCCACCTCTCGTCAGCTGACCGAGGAGCAGGCAGTTCTCGATTCTCCGAACCACGGGATTGGTTTCCTCGGGCAATTCGGTGTCACTGCCGTCGCTGTTGACGGTGGCGTTGGTATATCCGAGGATACCCGACACCGTGTCAACCGCCGTTCCCGCAATCGTGGCGCTGACAATCGAATTTTTGATTGTCAGCTCGCCGACCTCCTTGTCAAAGCGCCCGACGATTCCGCCCATTCTGCTTGCGGTGGTCTTTTCCTCCGCGCTCTCATCGCGCAGAGCGCCCGAAACCGTGCACATATCCACCACGGCAACCGAGCGGATGCCGCTCCACGAGGTGGCACCCAGAATTCCGCCACAGCTTCCGCTCCCCGTGCAGTTGATAACCAGCTCACCCGTGTTGCGGCATTTCGTGGCAGTGAAGGTAAAGACCTCATTCTGCTTGTAGCTGTCCGAGGTCTGTTGCGGGTTGAAGCAGCCGAGAATGCCGCCCACAAAGGTCCCGCCCGTGACCTTCCCCTCGTTCACGGAATCCACGGCGCGGACCGAATCATAGGCGGAGCCCATCAGCCCGCCGATCGTTGCCCCCGCAGAGGTGGAGGAGACTGCCCCGCGGTTGGTACAGCCGTCAAAGCTGACGGTTACCCCGCTGAGGTAATCGGTTGTGTTCTTCTCGTAGCCCACAAAGCCGCCGACGTGCGTTCCGCTCGCCGCAATCTCGCCTTCGTTGACCGAGCGCGAAAAGCGCGCGGTGTACTGTCCCTTTCCGATGAAGCCGCCGATGCAGTTCAAGCCGCTGATTCTTCCCGTATTCCGACAGTCGACAAATTCCAGCGCGCAGTACTTTGCGCCGTAGGTCACGCCGACATAGCCCGCAACGTTCGTGGTATCCGAGGTGATATCTCCCGCATTCAGGCACTTCTCAAATCGAATCGGGTTTGCGGAATAGCCGACAAAGCCGCTCACGTTGGCACCCTTTCCCGTGACGGTACCGTAAAAAGCACAGTCCGAAAACAGGGATTGCTCCAAGAGGCGGTTCGGCATGGTGCGACCCAAAAAGCCGCCCACCTGCTGTCCCTCGGCAGTGATTTCGGCATAGACCGTAACCGAGGTAAAGCGAAGCACCGAGCCGTCCGCAACATAGCCCGCGAACACGCCCAGCCGATTGGAGGTTGAGGAAACCGAAATCGGGTGCGCCTCGCTCCCAACCGTCAGGTTCGACACCGTGTAAATATGCGCCGCCGCAATCGGGTTTCCTTCCTCGTCGGTTTTCGCCGTTCCGTCCGCCTCGGTCTCGTACTCCATGTTGAAGATACCCGCGCCCTCCTCCGTTGCGCGAACGGAAAAGTTGAGAAGCGCGTACCCGCCGCCGTCCAGCGTTCCCCAGAAGCTCGCGGGGACCACATAGCGGTCGTATACCTTCCCGCCGAAATCGATGTCGTTGCCCAGTCGGTAGCTTCCGTCTCCGTGAAGCGCCTCGAATTCCGCGGCGGTGCGGATAACCTTTGCATCCGTTGCATCCGTTGCGTCTGCCGCCGCTTCATCCGCTAAGGTCCCCACATAGAGGGCGGGCAAAAGCAGTGCCGACAACAGCAGCCAAACCACCGCGCAGACCAATCTGCGTTTTTTCATGGTATCAGCAATCCTCCAGCTCGTCCCAGCCGGTCGGCGTAATCGATCCGAATTCACCAATGGGGGTGGAGGTTGTCAGGATATCGGTATTTTGCAGAACGGAAAGCTCTGCTGTCGGGCATTGATACTTACGTTTCATCATCATTCTCCTTCAATTCTTTTTTGGGGTGCTTCCGCGACCATGCTGTACCACGAATAGGAGGCGGGAATCGCTTCCGTTCGGACGGCACCTGTCCCGTCGCGGGAAAAGCCGTATATCGTCTTTGAGGATGCGGGCAGGAAGTGCTGTCCCGCGGGGAGCCCCTCCAGCCATTGCTTTTTTTCGGGAATCATGGGTCGGTTCAAAAGATTCATCAGGAAGATCATGGGCTTTCCGTCCCGCGCGAGCGCCTGATAGAACGGCAAAAGCTCGTTGTTGAGGAAATGGTGCGCCGTTTTCACGATGTCGGTGCGGAGCGTGTCAATCGACCAATACGGAATGATCCATTCGTTCGCACGGAACGCGTCTCCCATTTCCAGAACCGACAGCCCCGCAACCGTGATTCTGCTCACCATGGAGGTATTGTTGATGTCGTATTGCTTGCAGAGCTGATGACGGATTTCCCATTGCGGGTCCTCGGGGTCGAGCTTGCGGAAATGCTTCCAGACGCTGTGATAGCGGTCATGATTCGCCACCCAGAAATCGAGGTGATCCTCCTGCGTGAACAGGATGTCAAACTCGGCATCCGCCAGACGGATTTGCATCCCCGTATGCGGCTTCAGCCACAGCACCGACGGGTAGAATTCGCGGATGCGCTCCATGCAGATCGCAAACCACGGCAGATTCGTGTTGTGGTCCACCACCGACCAATCCGGCAGGTTCGCCATAACGCGCTCGAGGCGGATTTCCCGATGGTGCCGCTCAATCAGACGCTGAAAGGCAAGGAAATGGTCGCGGTGTGCGTGCGTGAGATACCAGCAGGCGATGCGGACCTCTCCGTTCGCCGTCGGTTCGCCTCTTTCGCGCATGAAATCGTACAGCGCATCCGCAAAGCCTTCCTCGGGGTCAACGCCCGCATAGTTGCAGACACCGCCGTCCAGAACAATCCAGCCGCCGTCCGACAGCCGAATCAGATAGGTGTCCTCGCATTCGTAGTTCATGTTGAACAGATAGAACCGTGACGAATCCGAGGGCTCCGTCCGATAGCAGAAATCCTCGGGAGCCGTGCCCGAGCGGTCGGCAATGATGCGGACCGTTCCGCTCGTTCCGTTCTGCGTCAGGTAGTAGGCGTAGCACCGCTGTCCCTCCGCGCTCCGAAAATCGGCAAATCGGTTGCCGTCCTTCTCCCGCAAAAACACGCGTTCCCAGCCGAGGCGGAGCACCGTTTCGCACCAGCGCTCAAATTCCGCGCTGTCCGTATCCGTGTACATCCGCATCCGCGATTGCTCATCCGCCCGCTCCCACAGGGCATACCCGCAGGAATACAGGACGGGGTCGGGCGTTCCGTAGGGGTAATCCGGCAGTCCCGCGAGGAGGGCTGCCCCCTCCCCCTTGCAGGACGTTGTTGTTTTATCGAGTTCCAAGAAAATTACGCTCCTTTAATCCGCCGTGGTCAGGGTATAGGAAGCCATCGCCCGTTCACTGCCCGTTACCGTCATGGAAACCGACAGCTCACCGTTCCACGCATCTGCGGGAATTCCTTCCACCACAAACGCCATCAGCACACAGCCGTCCGCCGCCTGCGCCAGCTCGCCCGCCGCCAGAATCGAACGCCAGAAGTGCACGTCCTCCAAATCGGCAGTCAGCTTCTTTCCGCCCGTTGCCGTTCCGAAAACGACCTCCAGCGAAAGGGCTTCGATTTCGTTCAGATATGCCCCGTCCATGCAAATCACAATCCGCACGCTTTGCGTGCCGTCCGATGCCTGCATGGTCTGGTAGTAAGCCTTTGCGCGGTTTTCTTCCTCGGGCTGAATCACGGTTGCGCTCTCATTTCCCGAATAGTACTTCCGACCGTCAAACTCATGCTCGTAAACCGCCTTGCCGCCAATCAGCGGAATGCGCTCTGCGCCGATGGTCTGTCCGAAGCGCTCCGCCTCGGAAACGCCTGCGGCTTTCTGCGCCGAACGCAGAAGGAACGTCACCTCGCCGCTCCGCATCCGCTCCTCGCTGACCTCATTCGAGTCACCCTTGCGGTTTGTGGAAATACCGGACAGGTCGTAGCAGTCGGTAAGCACACATTTCACATCATCGTTATAATCTGTTGAATATGTGATTCCTTTTGGGGCATCTATGGTTCCCGCGCTGAGGCATCTTGTGTAGGTCAGACTCTTTGCTCCGTCATAGACTCTGCCGATATATCCGCCCGTATACTTCGTTTCTTCGGAGGTCGCCTTCACAGTCCCGACATTTGCGCAATCGGAAAACAGCACGTCCAGATTCTTATCCGCAACGATTCCAACCATTCCGCCAGATTGATTGGAGCCTGTAACGCTTCCGAGATTCGTGCAGGCATAAAACGAGAGCTGATAAGCGGTGGTAGATTTGTTATTTCCCACTTCCCCAACAAAGCCACCCTGATAGGAGCCTGTTCCCGTCACAGAGCCACGATTAACACAGCGGCGGAAGGTAACGGTTGGCGTGGCATTGCTTGCAGACGAGCATCCGCCGATAAAGCCGCCGTTTTTCTGATTTCCGTTCAGATTCATTTCGTTCGTGCAATCCGTAAAGGTGACATTGCAGGTAGTGTAGATAGCGCTGACAAAGCCGGAAAACCACTTTCCGCCCGTGCCCGTCATCTCGCCGGCAGAGGTGCAGTTCGCAAAGGAAACCTCTCCGGTTCCGTTCAGCGAACCCACATAACCGCCGATGCGGTTATTTCCTGCGGTAATCTGCGCATCCACTGAACAGTCTGTAAAAGAAACCGTTCCGGTTCCGCTAAGAAAACCTACATATCCTCCGGTTTGGATAGCTCCTGCGTCAATCTGTGCCTTCATCGCACACCCACTAAAGGTCAGCTTGTTTGTAGATTCATTTGCGGAATTATCATAGCTGCCGATAAATGCGCCACATTTGCTGGACGATGACGAGATCGTTCCCTTGATGGTCACATCCTCCAGCAGAGTTTCCCTCGCGTCTTTAGGAATGCTGCCAAACAGGACTCCGCACTTCTCTGCACCGAATGTTGCATCCGTTTCCACAGTCAGATGTCTGATTGTGAGGGTACGGTAGGTCGCTGTCGGGAACAAACCGGAGCCGCTCGCTGTAAAATTCAGCTTGAGATTGAAAATCCGATGTCCGTTTCCTTCCAAAATAAAGTTATGTAGCTTGTTGCCCGCATTGACAACACCGGGCGTTGAAGGCTCGTCGCTTGTGCCCATTTGGGCTTTCAGCTCCTCATTACCAAAATCAATGTCATTGGCAAGGATGAAGTTTGCCACGTATTCATCATTCGGCTTCATGGCAAGAAATTCCGCCTTAGTGCGCACCACCTGATAGGTCACACCGTTCAGCTCTACCGTGGTCGCGTCATCCGCAATCGAAACCAATTCCCGTTCCGTCTCCTCCTGTGTCGTCTCCTCCTGTGCAAGGGTCGGGACAGCCACCGTTGTCAGCAATACCGCGAGTGTCAAAAGTACGATCAGAATCCGTTTCATTGTTTACCCTCCTTATTTTACGTGATTCTTTCGGCTGTTTGCCTCATTACCATTATAGCATCTTTTGGGAAGTGATACAAGAGAGAAAACATATACAAAATGTCATGATTTGGGTAGATTTTTCCCAATCGGCATTGACGAAACCGAAAAAGTATGCTATAATTTAGGAAGAATGGAGGTGACCATCATTGCATTGGAGACGCTATTGGAGAAACGGAAGCTCGGAGCGCCGTTATTCTGTCCATATCGACCGCAAATACAGCGACGAGGAGTTTGACGACAGCTATAACTCCGATGCGCCGTTCAGCCTCCGCACCTTTGGAATCTGCTCGCGCAAAAGCGACAATTCCATTCTCAACCGCTACATTGACCGTTATATCTTCCACTATGTTCTTACAGGAAAGGGCTGGTTCAACGGCTCCCGCTTTAAGGCAGGCGACATCATCTTTTGCACTGACAGCTCGCCCTACAGCCTTTCCTCCGACCCCAACAACCCCTGCACCTATGCGTGGATTTCCTTTAACGGCGGAAAAAGCGAAAAATACGTAACCGCTATGGGGCTCCTCCAGACCTACAGAATCTACCCCGCCAAGCATTTTCAGGAAATCTGCGCCATCCTGTATGACATGATTGACACCGACCACCCGAACGTTGATATTGCGCTGTATCTGGAAAGCTGCCTGATTCGTCTGCTCGCCTTCTCGGTCCCCGAGCAGGAGCAAGCCCCCACCGAAGCCGCGCAGAAGCCCCTCAGCAAGGTCAACAGCGCCATTCAGTTTATCTCGGACCACTATAAGGACCCGATGCTCTCCCAAAAGGATATCGCGGATGCCGCCCAAGCAAACGAGAAATACCTGCAACGCCTTTTCAAAGCCGAAACGGGGCAAACCCTGCATCAGTATCTGGAGAACATCCGCATGGAGGCGGCGGTTGCCATGCTGAACTCCTCCAACTACAACATCAACGAAATATCCGAATACATCGGCTACAACGACCGCAGAACCTTTTCCGAAGCCTTCAAGCGGAAATTCGGCGATTCCCCGTCCCGCTATCGTGAGGCGGAGCATTGATTCTTTGTGTCTTTCTGCGACACAACGCAAAAAAGCACCCGCATATGCAGGTGCTTTTTTTCATGGAGCAAAGGGCTCCGCGCGCTTTTTTCGGTCGTTCCGCCGCAATAGACCCATTCCCCGAACGGGTCCTTCGCACGGTACATCTCAACCGCATACTTCCCCGTGACATACAAATAAAAATTGCCGTTGTCCTCGAAAATATAAGGGTCCGGCTGTGTCCTGAACGATTCCTTAATTTTCAGTTTCATCCCAAATTCCTCCGAAATCAAGTTAAAAACTAACTTGAACCATTTCTATCCGGTAGCGGAG
>DJSQ01000084.1 GCA_002438075.1 Clostridiales bacterium UBA6330 | reverse complement strand
CTTAGGGGACTTCTCCTTAAGAAGTCCCCTAAGTGGGGCTTGGGGCAAAGCCCCAAGGTCTTCCTACCTCAACCTCGGTAACTTGTCCGCCGTCAGCAAATTTTCGAGCGTGTAAACCAGAAGCACCGCGTCGGCACCGTACTCTGACGCGAGAGCGGAAACGGCGGTGAAATCGGAGCGTACCGAGGAGAGATTCAGAAGAACCAGATCGTAGTGCTGCGCGAGAAAGGGCGCAAGACTTGAGGCAAAGCTGTCGCGGATGACCAGTAGACACGGACGCGCCTCTCCCGACTTCCGAATTGTCACCACATCGTGCGTCCCGTCCAGAAAGAGCGCGTAGGTGTCCCCGCTTTCCATGCGCGAGAACGCGTAGAAGCCGCCTAACGCCCGCCCGTCCGCCACCACGGTAAAGTCTGCCTCGTTGCCGCGATACCAAACCTCCACCGAGTCGGGGGACACCCATTCCATCCCGCCTGCCGCCCAAAGCGTGCCGTAAAAGGACGAGGATACCACCTCGCGGCGGAATTCCGAGGACGGCAGAATCGCACTTTCCTGCCCGAGCGCCTCCATCGCCGCGCAGTAGCCGAGGTACGCCCCGGCCGTCGTCCAGTGGTGGTCGGTGCGATAGTAAAGCCCCTCCCCGCCAGAGCGGAACAGCGAAATCAGGTCGGGCGCGGCAACCTTCCCCCGCAGACGGGACTGTACCGTCTCGTTCAGCGCATCGGAAAAATCGGTCGGGTAGGAAAACGCGGAGGGACAAACATCCACATTCCGCCCCGTCAGAAGCACCGCAAACGGCACCGATAAAGCCTCCTGCGCGCGTAAAATTCCGTCACACGCCGCCGTGACCTGCGCCTGCGAAATGAAATCGACATCTCCCACAGCCCCCTCGGGGGTCAGCATCCGAAACCGCCGCCGCGCGAGCCGACCGCCCGAACCGAGCAGAATTCCGTTGTTCTCCCCCTTTCCAAGCAGAATTTCCGCCCGCCCCTTCAGCCCGACCCACGAGGCGCGGAGCGGGAATTGGTCAGCGTAAAATGCCGCCAAGCGGTCGGTGTAGCTGCCCGAGAGGAGAGAAGCCATATCGGGCTTCGGACGCGTTTGGAGCGCCCGTTTTTCCACGGCGGAAAAGTCCTTTTTCGGCACCAGCCAAAAGGTGATTGCCATGCCGAATAACAGCACGCAGAACAGAATCGCGCAAATCGTGACGGATTGTTTCATCGCTCGGTCTCCTTCCGAAAATCAAAAATTCAGGTACGCAAACGGCAAAAAGGACGCGTCCAGCAGGTACGCCACGCACAGAACCACCAGCAGAACCGCCCCCAGCGGCAGGGCGATGGGAACGCGGTAGGCGAACCGCCCCCATATCCTGCGCGGCAGAGGCGTGGAGCCCACGGCGGCAATCCCCAGAAGCGGGAGCAGACGGAGCGCCTGCCATGACACCACGGCGGAGGTTGCTCCGACCGTCCCCACCCCGAACAGCGCGCAGAAGCACTGCCACCCGCCCGCCCAATCGCGGTAGGAGAACAGCAGAAAGCTGACAAGAATCAGAAACAGCGCGTACAGGTGCGCGAAAAGGGACGGCAAACGGTCCAGAAGGCGGCGCAGGAACAGGTGCTCGCAGATGAGAATCACGCAGAAATACCCGCCCCAGAGCAGGAAATTCCACCCCGCACCGTGCCAGACTCCCGTCAGGAGCCAGACCGCCGCAAGGTTGCGGCATTGCATCAGCCGCCCGCGACGGTTGCCTCCGAGCGGAATGTAGATATAGTCGCGGAACCAGCGGGAAAGCGACAGATGCCAGCGCCGCCAGAAATCGGTGATGCTGCGCGCAAGGAACGGGTAGTCGAAATTCTCGGGAAAGCGGAAGCCGAACATCCGCCCGACACCGAGCGCCATGTCGGTATAGCCCGAAAAATCGAAATACAGGTGGAGCGTGAAGCAAATCAGCGTCAGCCACGCGCCGAGGACGGTCGGCTGAACCGCCAACAGGTCGCGGTAATAGCGGTACCCCGCCGCAAGCCCGTCCCCGAGCAACAGCTTTTTCCCAAGCCCACAGCAAAAGCGACCGACCCCGACCCCGAACGCCATGACCGACTCCCGCCGTTCGGTCAGCTGTCCGCGCGTCTCGCCCCAGCGCAGAATCGGACCCGCGCCGAGCAGTGGAAACAGCGTTGCATAGGTCCCGAAAAGCAGCGGATTCCGTTCCGCCTCCGCCCGCCCGTGGCTGACATCCGCAAGGTAGGAGATTAACGCGAAGGTGTAAAAGGAGATTCCCTGCGGCAAGCCGTAGGACCCGCCGAGCGGGGTGTATTTGAACAGCACAAGCGGCGCGGTCACGCAGGCAATGCCAAGCCAAAGCCAGACCCTCCGCCCCGTCCGCGCGGACAGGCACGCAAAGCCATACGCCGCGAGCGCCTCCCACAGGAGCGGCAGCAGCGATGCGGGACGGTCCCACGCGCAGAAAAGCAGTCCCGCCGCGAGCAGGACCGCGTTCCTCCACCCGCGCGGAAACAGGTAGTATGCCGCCAGCGTGAGCGGAAGAAAAGCAAACAGGAACACGATGGAGGAAAAGGTCATGCGCCGCGCTCCTCTCTTCAAAAAATAAAAGCCGATACTGTCAGTATCGACCGTTTCGCGGTGCAATATCCGAAAAATATTCCGAAAAGCCCTTTACTTTTTCCTCGGAATGCGGTATAATAAAGGTGGGGAAACCCAAATACACACGGAGGTGGGATTATGGAAGAACGAAAAGTGAAAAAGACGGTCGGCTCCTGCGACAGCTGTGTGTTTTATGACTACGACGAGGATTACGATGCCAATTTCTGCCGCGTCAATCTGGACCAGGACGAAATGTCGCGCTTCCTCGCGGGGCGCACCGCCGCCTGCCCCTTCTACCGCTTCTACGACGAGTACAAGAGCGTTCACAAGCAGATATAACATATCCCAAAAAAGCAACCGCCGTCGGCGGTTGCTTTTTTTATCAATTCTTGCGGAACCGTGCGCCGTAGGTTGCGCAGGCGCGGTAGTCCTGCCCCTCGGGGTCGGAGCCGAAGGCGTTCCAGCACGCCGGGCGGAAAATATCACCCGCCGGAACATTGTGCATACAAACCGGAATGCGGAGCATCGAACAGAGCGTCAGCAGATCGGCGCCGATGTGCCCGTAGCTGATGGCGCCGTGGTTCGCGCCCCAATGGTTCATCACGTCGTAAGCCGTGCAGAAGGGGCTCCCCTCCTTGCCGTCACAGCGCGGCGCAAACCATGTCGAAGGCCATGTGTAGTCGGTCCGCTTCCAGAGAAGGTCGTTGACCTCCTCGGGCAGAGCGACCGTCCAGCCCTCCACCAATTGCGCAACCGGTCCCAATCCCTTGACCCAGTTCAGGCGGAGCATGGTGCAGGGAATTTCGGCGTTCGTCACATAGTGGGACGAGAACCCGCCGCCGCGGAAGTAGCCGTTGTCGGCGGCGCACCAGTCGGTTGCCTTCAGCATTGCGGCACGGTCGGCTTCGGTCGTGTCATACCATGCCTTAACGGTCGGGTTTCCCTTTGCGTCGCGGGATTCGGCAGTGAAATCCAGCGCTGCGGCACCCGAGTTAATGAGGTGGATGAAGCCGTCCGAATCCTTTGCATGCCCTTCAATCTCATAGCCCGTTGCTTCCTTCACCGCATCATGCGACCAGTAGGTGCGGACATCGGCGAACAGCTGGGCGCGGTTGGTCAGCTGCTTCATCAGAAGCATCGACGCGCCGTTGAGCGTATCGTTTTCGGTTGCCAGCACGAACGGCTCGCGGGCACCGTTCCAGTCGAACGAGGTATTGCAGATTGCCTCGGTGAAGTCGGCATTCGGCCAGTGATCCGTCCACTGTCTCTGCCCCTGGAAGCCGGCGGCAATGGCGTTGTGACCAACCATTTCCTCCTCATTTCCGGCAGGCAGACGGTCGTTTCCGCTCATCAGGTCCTGCACAATCAGCGCGGTTTTAACGGTGAATTTCCAATCCTTCGCCTTCTCCTCGGGAGACTTGCGGATGAATGCGGGATTCTTGTCAAGCCCCTCGGGGCAGTTTGCCTTCACCCATGCCATTGCGCGGTCGAATTCCTCGTGGTCGTATATCCCCTCCTCCATGCGGCGCAGGACCTCGACCTCGTCCACCGATTCCACGCGCATTCCGAGGTAGTCCTCAAAGAAATCGGGGTTAATCTGCGAGCCCGCGATGCCCATGCACATTGAGCCGATTTGAAGATAGGACTTCCCCTCCATGGTCACGGCGGCAATGGCGGCTCTGCCGAAGCGGAGCAGCTTTTCCTTTACGTCTGCTGGAATTTCGGTTGCGGTTGCGGGCTGGACCTCATGCCCGTAGATGCCGAAGGCGGGCAGTCCCTTCTGCGCGTGCGCGGCGAGGACGGCGGCAAGATAGACCGCGCCCGGGCGCTCGGTGCCGTTGAAGCCCCAGACCGCCTTCACGGTGTGCGGGTCCATGTCCATCGTCTCCGAGCCATAGCACCAGCAGGGCGTGACCGACAGCGTAACGGCAACCTGCTCGCGCTTGAATTTCTCCGCGCAGGCGGCAGTCTCGCCCACGCGCCCGATGGTGGTATCGGCAATGACCACGCGCACGGGGGTGCCGTCGGTGTAGCGGAGGTTTTCTTCAAAGAGCTTTGCGGCGCTCCTTGCCATGCTCATGGTCTGCTCCTCAAGGGACTGCCGCACGCCGAGAGCCCCGCGGCGCGCGTCGATAATCGGGCGAATGCCGATTGCGGGATGGGAACCGATCGTTCTGTTTCTCATACTTTTCTTTTCCTTCCTTTCAGAATAGGAGAATTCATTCTGATTATAGCACGATTTGTCCCCGTTTTCTATAAGGATTCAATCGGAAAATAGGATTATTTTACGATTCCGGAGTACAAAAAGCCCCCTCCGCAAGCGGAGGGGGTGTAAGAATCAGTTTGCAAGACCGGATTGCTCGATACCCTGGACAAGGAATCTCTGACAGAACGCGTAGAGAACCACGAGCGGCGCGATGATCATCAAGCCGCAGGTATTCCGAATCGCGGTGTTGTACAGGTCCTGTCCGGCAAAGCCGTCCTGACGCAGAGAGGTCGGAATCGTGTTGATGAGCTTCACCAACAGATTCGTATCCGAGGTGACGAAGAAGAGGTTGGTGTAGAAGTCGTCGGTCCACTGCCAGCAGAACGAGAACAGGAACACCGTAATCAGCATCGGGATAGACAGCGGCAGGATAATCTGCACGAAGGTGCGGAAGGTACCCGAGCCGTCCATGTACGCCGATTCCTCCAGCTCGTCGGGAATTCCGCGGAAGAACTGACGGAGCAGGAAGATATACAAGCCGTTCTTGAATGCCAGACCGCCCAGCGACAGCAGGACCATCGGCACATAGGTGTTGATGAGGTTGATACCGTCCGAGGTGACCGCCATCGTAACCTTGTACGCCTCTCTTGCGTTTCCGCGCACATATTCCGTGTACGGGAACAGCTTGATTTCATCGGGCAGGATGTTGATTTTCTCGAAGAACGAGGCAACGCCTGTTCCGAGGTTCTTGATGTTATGTCCGAATATCTCGATTCCGCCGCCCTTGAGGAGCTTCACGATGCCGAGAATGTCGAAGTAACGGAACCGCATGAACATGGAAAGCTGGAGCGTCTGGTGCGGGACAATCATCGTCAGGATAACCAGCAAAAAGACGATGTTTCTGCCGCGGAACTTGAATTTCGCAAACCCGTAGCCAATCAGCGCGCAAATCAGGGTCTGAATGACCGCACAGCTGAAGGACAGGATAAAGGTATTGCGGAACGCCGACCAGTAGTTCAGTTCTTCAATGATGGCGCGATAGATATCCAGCGAGAAATTCTTCGGAATCAGACGGACCGTTACGTCCACGAAGTCCTCCGGCGCCATGAAGGAGCCGGCAATCTTCGTGATGAACGGGTAGATTACGATGTAGGAAATTCCGATCAGCAGGACCATACGGAAAATCCAGTAGACCACCTTGGTCAGGAAGTAGAGGTTCAGGAACTTCGCCTTCAGTCTTTCCTTCAGAGGGGTTCGGTCAAAGTCCACGCGAATCCGATTTTTGGATTCCCGCTTGACCGTTGGCTTTTTTTCAATTTGAGCGTCCATTCGTCTCCCCCCTTACTCCGCTTTCCGCTGGTAGAATACAAACGCCGAAATAATCGCCGCTATCACAGACACGATGATGATAACAATCAGGAAGTAAATCCACGACATTGCCGAGCTGATGACCTGACCGTTCGATGCCGAATACTTCTTCGAGATGAAGGTCATGACCACGTTGCTCTCGGTTGTGAACGAGTCGATAATCGTGTAAACCGCGTTGACGAGAATCATCGGCGTAATCATCGGGAAGGTGATCTTCCAGAAGGTCTCCCACGCGGTCGCGCCGTCAATCTTGCAGGATTCGTAGATTGCGGGCGAAATCGACTGGAGCGATGCCAAGAAAATCAGCATCTGCACGCCCGAGCGGTTGACGATTCCGTAAATGTTGTTAATCGCCGCCGTGACGTAGTCCACAATCTCGGTACCGACCTTCATGTTGGCAAACAGCTTTTGCAGGTCCATGCTCGAAACCAGCTCGTTTGCCGTACTGGTTCCCGTACCCGTGTCGATACCCGAGGAGTCCTCCATGTAGTCGGACAGAATGTCGCTTGCGGCAATGGATTCCATGATACCCGTTGAAAGGATAACGGGAATGAAGAAGATTGCACGGAACACGCCGCGTCCCGCCATGTTCTGGTTCAGCATCACCGCCATGAACAGCGAGAAGATGATGATTGCGGGAATATCAAACGCCAGCTGCTTCAGTCCCGAAACCAACGTTTGCACGAAGTCGGGGTCCACCAGAAGCGCTTCCTTGTAGTTATCCCACCCGACGAACTCGGTGGTGTAGGCGCCGCCGCCCGTGGCGGTGTTGATCTTGGAAAAGCTGAACACGATGGAATCCTTGACCATCGGCAGGTAGATGAGCACAAAGCCAATCAGGAACGGCAGGATGAACAGCCATCCCGCGCGCGCCTTGCGGCGGTCAAGGGATGCAATTTTCTTTCTTTTCGGCTCTTTGACCGAGGCGGTCACGGGAGCCTGATTCATATCGGTTGTCATTCTCATTGCACCTCCTTTTCTCAGTCTGCGCGCGGAATCATGACGTAACCGCCCGCTTCAACCGTATAAACAACGCCGAGGTAGGTCACGCGGACCGCATAGCTGTTGTAGTTGAGCAGGAAGGTCTTATACGCCTTCTTGGTCGTTCTGTCGCCGTAGGTCACGGCAACCACATTGTTGTTGGTCACATGGTAGCGGGCATCCTCGTCCACAACATCGGTGTCGGTGTTGTCGGGCGTTTCTTCGGGCAGCTTGCCCTCCTCCTTGACATCCGCCAGCACCAGCGACAGCGAGGTAATCCGATTGTCGCCCGTTCCGAGGATATCATCCGAGTTGGCGCGCGTGAAGAGTGCTTCAAACTCGCTTGCCATTGCGCCGTCCGCTTCTCCTGCGAGGTCCTTGGCATCCATGCCGAAGTCGTTTGCCAGCGCGGTCTTTTTCGCCGCGAGCCATGCCTCCGCTTCGTCATACTGTGCCTTTGCAATCTTGTACTGCTCCGATTCGGTTCCCTTCTCGGTTCCGATCAGGTCCAGCGCCACCTTCAGCTCTGCGAGCTTCTCATCTGCCAGACGGTACGCGCGCAGAACGCGCTCGTAGTAGTTCCACGCATCCACTGCATCTCCGCGGAAGCTCACCAATTTATCATAGCGATTTGAATTTCTTGTCTTGTTTGCAGCATCAATCTTGGCATCGCCCGTTGGATTGTCAACAAGTGCCTGCAACAACTCAGCCGCATTGTCAAGGTAATCGCTCATACGCGAAAGATTTTCTTGCAGAGATTCCGCGTTGGTGTCCCCTGCCTCCAGAATGTCGGTCAGCGTTTCAATCGCGCTCCGCAGTGCAACGCTTGCTTCCGCGACCGCCGCAACCTTGTCGATTGCCGCATCGCGCTCCGCCTTTTCCGCCGCCGCCTTTGCGTCCGCCAGCTTCTTGTTCAGGTTCGCCAGCAGTTCGTCCATATCCAGAACACGCTCGGTGCCGAATTTCACGCCGTCGCTTCCGGTGTTCCCGTAGTTCAGGAATTCGTGCCCGATAATGGTCTTGGTCTGGACATCGCCCAGCAGTCCGTTGAGCTTGGTGTAGTAGTTGATGACATCGTCCTTCCAGATGCTGTACTGAATGGAGTAGTTCTGGCTCAGCAGCTCATCCTCCTTCAGCTCCTCGGTGTTCTGATAAGACAGAACGAAGTACAGACCCGCGCCGTTTTCGATTGCCTTCAGCAGTGCGTAGTCGGTGTCGCCCTCCTTGTTCAGCGGGCTGCCTGCAAACTGCACATAGCCGTGCAGGACCGCGCCGAGGAACGGAACCGAGCAAGCTGCCTTGACGTAACGGCTGGAATCCAGCTCCAGATTGAGGATGTGGCTGACGTAGCCCCATGTGTAGGCGTTTCCGCCGTCCACCATGACCTTGTAGTTCTTGCTGATAGCCTTGAGTGCATCCACGGTGAAGTCCTTGCTGTCCTCGCGGTTGTACGGATCGTCCTCGTCAAAGTCGGAGTTCAGCGCGTTTCCGAGCGAGCCGACCGAGATGGTGGAGATATCGTACTTGCCGTACTTCTTCAGCAGCTTCTCATAGAATTTGCTGTAGCGGGACGGCGAAATCGCGAGTGAATAGAAGCTGACGTATTTCTGCTGGGTCGCGCTGTACTGTCTCTTGGAGGAATAGCGGTTATCAATGGTCTTAACCGCGTCCTTCTTGAGGTTCAGTGCATCGAAGAGCGAATTCTCGGAGCAGTACGCGAAATCGAAATCGGGGTACAGCCCGATTTGTCTGTCATCGTCCGCCTCGTTGATCTTCTTTGCCTCCTCCAGCAAAGCCTTGAAGCCCGACTTGCCTCCAACCTTTCCGACCCACGAGAGCGAGGACGGAATCTTGGAATACATACCGCCGTTTGCAAAGCCCGTGAGCTTGAAGTTGATGTTGGAAACGCCCGATTCGGAAAGTCCGTTGTACATATCCAACACATTGTCAAAGGTGGTGAACGGGGTCATCAGGTTGACGGGAATGGTTGCAACGGTCTGCTGCGTTTTCATCGCGCCGTACACTTCCATGTACAGCGGGATATCCTTGGTGATGTCCTCTTCGGTCAGCTCGGTCAGCACGCCCTTGTCAATCAGGTAATCGCGGTAAGCGTCCGCCATGCCGAGCCACGAGGCATCGTAGTGTGTCCCCTCCTCGCTTGCGGCGAGCTTTTCATCGCGGAGCAGCTGATACTGAATCGTGATGTTACCCGTGTACTTCCGATTGGAAACAACCGTCCAGGTCTTACTGCTCGTAACCGAAATGGAATCCGCGATATCGTAGCTGTCCTTCGGCTTCGGGTTGAAATAGTTGCTCACCGTTGCGTAGTCCGAAACGTTCCCCGCGAAGTAGGTCTCCAATTCGCCGAGCGATTCGCCCGATTCGATGATGGCAACATACCCGCGCTTGTAGGAGGACTCCGTAATGCTGCCAACCAGTTCCGCTTTCTCCTTTTCCAGCTTCGCCATGATCTGTTCCTTGGTCATAACGGTATTGGAAACGCGCTCGGTCATGGTTTCGCGCCGCATAATCGGCTTTCCCGTTGATTGGTCGGTCTCCCCCGAATCCACCAGCTTGGAATAGGTGTAGGTATAAATCACCTCGGTTGCAACCGTTCCGTAAACCGGTGTGCGGATGGACTTCTGGTAGGAGCCGGAAATTTCGTGGTACGCGTAGTCCTGTCCGTAAATCTTACTGCGGACCGTGTTGGTCTTGCTCAGATTGAAGTCAAAGAGCGAGCCCGAACCGTCGGGGAAGAAGTTGTAGCCCTCGTTCTTGGTGTTGCCCGCACCCATGTACGGCAGAATCGAAAGATTCTCCAGCATATAGGATGCCATGTTGTACTGCAAGCCGTTAATCGGCACACGGACCGAAAGCCCGCGGTCGTTCAGCGAGTACTCCAGCGCAACCTTGAAGTTGGGATATTCCTCATCCTCTGCCACATAGCCGGTTTCCTCGTGGTCCGCGTCCATCTGGTCGAAGGAGTAATCGGGGCAGTACTTGCGGATGTAATCCTCCACCATCTGCTTCTCGACATTGGACGCGTCCGTGGAGAACACGCGAATCGGCAGATTCTGTCCGGCAGGGTCGGTGCAGGGGTACTTCTTGATGCAGTTTTCCTTCTCCGCCTGTGTCTTCATCTTGGCGGGGTTCTTTTCCTGATAGTAGGTGTCGATCTTGTTGACGTAGAAGAGACCGTCCTCCTTCGTCTCACCCAACTCGCCTCTCTCAACCGCATCGAGCAGAGGCTGGTAGATCAGGTTCTGGTAGTTCTCTTCGGAAAGCTGTCTCGGAACCAGCTTTCGGAACGCCTCCTGTCCGATGGAATACTCCACGCGGACACCGTTCTTGATGGGGGTAATCGTAATCTGGTTCAGCATTGCGGAATCCAAAAAGCTGTAAAGCGTTTTGGACGCGTTGTCCTTGGTCTCGCGGTACTGCACGAACACCTGCGACATCAGCAGGGTCTCCTTGGTTCCCGCCTTGTCCGAGGTGGTACCGTCCGCCTTGAACATTGCCGAGCCCTTGGAGCTTGCCACGTCATACGGGTTGGAGAACAGCACGTTCACATGGTCGGTTCCCAGCGTTGCGGTCTCAACCAGTGCGATCTCGCCGCTCGTCACCGTTGTGGTGCCGGTCTTTTTCCCGTTCTCGTACACGTCCGCAACGTGCTGGTCGACATACAGCTGATAGCGGTCGTTTTCCAGCATCTTGGTCATGCTTGCGAGCTTTTCCTCGGGCGTTTTGTAAACGTCCGTCTGCATATAGATTTTGGAAATCTCCTTATCGCTCAGTTCTCCCGCGGCACCGACCGCCAGAGTTCCGATAAACGCAACGGAGCCGAGCATCAACACGACAGCTAAGAATGTCGAAAGAATTCTTGATTGAATTTTCATATTTTACCTCCTGTCTGTCGTTTAGACCCGATACTGAATTTCCGTTATCAGGTTCGTTACAAGGCTGACCAGCTTGGAAAGCAGCATACTGAACAGCAGCACGATAAAGACGATAACCGCCATTGCCACGATGGTGCAAAGAATGATAATGAGGTTCTTGAACATCGAATAATCATGCGTTACCATGGTGCCGAAGAAGAGCAGGATGCCAACCCAGATGAATGCAATCGTTCCGATGAACGTGATGATGGATGCTTCGCTCGAGGATACCCAGTTCGACGCGATGGTCGCGGGGATAATCAGGAGCGGAAGCGGAAGCAGCGAATAGGACGATGCAATGAAGATATCCTTGAAGCTGCCTTCGCCGTCAAACAGCGTGGTCAGACACCAGTTTGCCAGCACGAACAGGAACAGCGGGACCGCAACCGAAATCAGCTGGGTCATAATCGTTGTCACCTTACCGGTCGGATTCAGCACATAGCCCTGCCCAACGCCCTGATAGAAGAAGGTCAGAACCGCGACCGCGAGGAACACCAGCGATGCACGGACCGAGCCGCGATGCTCATGCTTGAGGTCGTAGAAGCCGTCAAACGGATGGAAGATGACATAGAAGCCGTAAATCAATTCCTGACCGAAGGTCTTTTTCGCGCGACCGTCTGTCGAAACGCGCTTGTTGACCTTTGCGGCGTACTGGAACCACTTGATGACACCGACAATGACGGCAACAATCAGCACGATAACCAGCAGGAACCACTTGGACATCCACTCCTTGCGGACCTCCTTGTAAGCCTCGCTCCAGTTCTCGGTGTCGTAAGCCACCTCGTACATTGCAAGCGCGTCCTTATAGGAGCCGTTCCGATACATTGCATTACCGATTCCGACATACGCGGCATCGAAGTTGGAGTTCCGTTGCAGGACCTCCTTCCAGCAGTCAATCGCCTCGTCGTAATCCAGCGAGTTCTGCGCGCTGATTGCCTGAATCAGCAGGTCTCCGTACTTGGTGCGCTCGTAAACCACGATGCAACCGTCGTTTCCCTTATCCAGCACCAGCAGGGTGTCACCCTGATAGCAGATGGCTTCAATGTTGGAAAGGCTTCCGAGCATGGAGCCCTTGTCACCGAAGGCGAACAGCAGGTTTCCGTTGAAATCGTAGGTGTAAATCTTCTGCCGCTTTTCATCGATGATGGACCATGTTTTTTCGGGTCCGACCGCAACGTCGGTAATGGTCGAAACACCGTGGTAGGTGTCGGTGCTGTCCGTGGAGTAGTCGATTTCACCTGCCGGCGGCCAGAAGCCGTTCCGACGCATGATTTCCTCACCCGACGGGTTGAGCAGCTTGACGGGCAGGTAGGTGCCCGATTTGGATTTGCCGTTGATGGCACTCTGCACCGAGGATTCCGCAATGGAGGAGGTCGTGACGTAAACGAAGCCGTCCTCGGTAATGGAAATGTTGTTGTACTCGGTGGAAATCAGCTTAGCGCTGACCTTCTTCTGCTCATCGGTCTGGAGCTTTCTCCACAGGATTTCCCATGCGGAAATCGTAACCGCCTGTGCGCCGATGAAGCCGACGAATTCGCCGTCGCTGTCCATGACGATGATACCCTGATAGGTGGTCGAGGACACGACATAGATTCTGCCGTACTGGTCAATCGCCATTGCAACGGGCTTGTAAACCGCGTCATCGTCGAACAGCTGGCTCTGCGGCTGGTCAACAATCTTCTTGAACTCAAAGGTCACGCGGTCGAACACGACCAAACGGTTGTGGTCGGTATCGCAGACCCAGATTTCGCCGTTGTCGCCGTCCTTGGGGTTGACCACAAACACCCCCTGCGGGTTCGTGAACGAATCGGGGTTTCCCTTGTCGTTCACAAAGTCAGAGATGATGTAATCGAGCTCGAGGTAACGGGACAGAATCACGATACGGTTGTTGCCCGAGTCGGCAATGTACACCTTCTTTTCGGAGTCGGTGACCATATCGCCCGGGTTATCCAGCTTGGAGAGCTTTTCCAAATCCTTCCCCGTCACGTTGGGGTAAAAGCTCCCCAGCGAGAGATCGGCGGAGCCGACCGTTTTGGAGGCGGAATAAGCATCGGGCGAATAGAGCGCCTTGCCGTCGATGGAGTAGGTGTAGGTCTGGTACGCGGAGGATGCCGAAGCCCCGATGGTAAACAGCGGGAAAATCATCACCGCGGTCAGGACGAGCAATACCGCCAATTTCAGTTTTTTCATATTGCCCTCCTTTAATCCTTCATACCACTGGTTCCCATCGTCTCGATGATGTTCGACTGCGTAATGACGAACACGAGAATCGGGACCAGCATCATCAGAACGGTTGCGGCTGCGGAAGCGCCCGCGCGCTTGATACCGCCTGCCGTAATCTGACCGATTGCGTAGTTGAACGACTTATACTGTTCGGAATAAATGTAGATGGACGAGCCTGCATTCCACAGCGTCTGGAAGCTGTACACAATCAGCGTCAACCACGCGGGCTTGACCATCGGCATTGCAATGGTCCAATAGGTGCGGAGCTCGCTTGCGCCGTCCAGCCGTGCGCTTTCCAGAACCGCATCGGACACGCCCGTATCCATGAACTGCTTCATCAGGTAAAGTCCCAATGTGTAGCCCCACGCGGGCACGATGATTGCCCAGTAGGTATCAATCATATGGAAGAAGCTCATCAGCATGAAGCTGGTGATTGCCGTAACCGTGGAGTGGAACATCAGCGAAGTCTGAATGGTCTTAAAAATCGCCTTGCCGCCCGGGAACTTGATCTTTGCCAGTGCGTAAGCGCACATGGATGCGATGAACAGATGCCCGAAGGTTCCCATCACCGAGGTAAACACGGTGTTGAAGATGTAACGCGAGAACGGGACCCACGAGGTATTCATCAGGCTGAACAGGTCCTTGAAGTTGGAGAAGGTCGGGTTCATCACGTAGAAGCGCGGCGGGTACATCCAGAGCTCGTCAAGCGGCTTGAGGGACTGCATGATGACGTAAGCCATCGGCAGAACCATGAAGAGTCCGAGCAGGGTCAGGACAACGGTAATCCCCGCATCGCCTCCGGCAGAACGCGACAGGACAACCTTATGTTTTCTGGTTCTCAGCTTTGCCATGTCATGTACCTACCTTTGAAAGAATTTTCTTGACGATCATGTTCGCACCGATCATGATGACGAACAGGATGACCGCAATCGCGGAGGAATAACCGATTTCATACCGCTGTCCGCCGTAGTCCTCCAGATGGTGGATGATGGTATGCGCGGCGTAGTCAACCGACGGGAAGCCGCACAGCGCGGTTACAACGCCGCCGAAGCCGAACGAGCCGGTAATCGACATGATTGCACCGAACATCAGCTGCGGGCGCATACTCGGCAGGGTGATATACCACAGCTCCTGCCAACGGTTGCGCACGCCGTCCACCGCGCCCGCCTCGTAAAGCGAGCGGTCAACGCCCTGCAAGCCCGCGATGAAGGACAGGAACGCGGTACCCAGCGAGGTCCAGAGTGCCACCACGATACACAGCGGCATCACGTAGCTGGCGTCCTGGAAGAACGCAATCGGTTCGCTGATGAAGCCAAGCTCCAGAAGCGTTGCGTTAACCCAGCCCTGCGCGTCGGCATCGAACAGGGTACCCCAGATGAGGTAGACCTGACCCGAAATGGACGGCGCGTAGAAGATCAGCGTCACCACCGCACGGATGCGGGGGGACAGCTCGTTGATAAACCACGCTACCAGATAGGACATGAGGTAGGAGGTCGGACCGACGATTGCCGCGAAAATGAAGGTATTCTTGCAGGCAATCAGGAAGATATCGTCGGCGAAGAACAGGTTGATGTAGTTATCGAACCAGACCCAGTTCGGAGCCTGTAGCATATTGAAGTCGGTAAAGCTGAAGAAGATGGACAGGACAACGGGCGCAACCGTGAACAGGGTGAAAATGATAACGTAGGGAGCAATCATCACGTATGCAACCCAGTTCCGCTTCATTTCCTTCCAGATCCACTGGCGATAGGTCAGGTCTTTTCTCGAAACAGCCTGATAAGCAGCCTTTTCCGATCCCGCCGGTGCTGTTTTATTTGACATTTTGCATTCTCCTTTTCAGATTTTGAAAAACATGAAAACGAATCAGTAGGAAGCCAGTGCATTTGCAATGTCACCGAGACCCGTGGAAATGAAGTAGATCAACTGCTGTTCGTTCAGGGACTTGATGCTGTAACCGCCGTTCTTGGTCTCTGCGGTCTGCTTGCCGATGTTGACGTAGTAGGTCGGGACCTCAGCGGTCTTGCCGTCCGCTTTGGTGATGGTCATCGTTTCGGTAATGCCGTAGGAATCCAGAATGGCGCGGAAGGCGGCGGACGCATCGTTCAGCTGGTCGATCTTGCTGTTCGCAATCGCGTACTTCGCGGCAAGCACTGCGGAGGAAACCGCATCGTACCTGTCATTGCCTTCCTTAATATACTCGGAGGTCAGGTATTCCATTGCCTCCAACACCTGATCGGAGCGCTTGGATGCAAGCGTCTGTCCGATTTCCAGCGTCTCCAGCTTGAACTCCTCGCGCTTTCTCGTGATTTCCTTGTTGATGGTCTTGATGTAGCTGAGCAATTCGGAGCTGGGGTCCGCATCGTCGTTGTAAGCCGAGAGGAATGCGAAGTTGGTGTAACGGTCGATGATGTAGTAGCCGGGGTAGTTCGGGATGGATGCCAGATTGTTGAACTGGCGGTTGATTTCAACGTACTCCTCATTGGTCCACGGCATACTCTCAAGCGCCTGCTTGTTTGCGGTGGAGTGCTTTGCGGAATCTCCGAGGATTGCAACCATTTCCTTTGCGTACTCTGCCTGACAATCGCTGTCGGTGTACCACTTCACAAAGGTCCACGCATCGGAGTAATCCTTGTTGTCCTCCTTAATCATAACAGCCGCAGTGACCGAGGAAACGGCGCAGTTGTTAATGGTCTTGTTGCCGTCCGCATCGGTTGTCTCGTAGCCGGGCAGCGGAACGAAGGTCCAGCAGCCGTCCAATTCGGTTGCAAACACCTTGAGGTGGTTGTACAGGGACGTATAGTCGGAAATGATAATCGGCATTTCACCGGTACGGAAACGGTTTGCCGCGCTGTATTTATACGGGAACGAATACTGCGTGAACATATCGCACATCGTTACAAACGCCTCAAGTCCCAGAATCGAATCCAGATTGATGCGCATTCCGTCATCCGCGAAGAGCGAGCCGCCCAGCTGGTAGAGGTGCATCTTGTAGTCGGTGGTCACACCGATCTCCATGTTGTTGGATTCGAGCTTGGACTGCGCCACGTAGATGTCCTCCCAAGTCTTGGGAATCTCAATCTGGAGGTCGGAGAGGATATCGGTGCGGATGAACATCATCGGGAAGGCTTGCGTTTCGGGAAGCCCGTAGGTGTGCAGATCGCCGTCCGCATCGCTGATGGAAAGCACCGTCATTGCCGCGTCGTTGAAGTTTTGGACAGCCTCTTCAAAGCCGTCGAGGTCCTCCACGTTCATCAGCGCGCCGCGGATTGCGTAGTTGATAACGTCGGTCTGCCCCAGTCCGAGGTAGACATCGGGTCCCATACCCGCCAGAATGGAGGGCAGGAGCGTACCGCCCGAGACCAGCTTCAGGTCCACGGGGATGTTGCCGTATTCGCCGCTTGCGGTAAACTTGTTGGTGCAGAGGTTCCGAATGACCTGCGACTGGTCACGACCGTAAGCCAGCCAGACGTTGATGGACTCCTTGGTGGTCTCGCCCGTGTCCATCGAGCCCATGCTGTTGTAATCGCGGAAGAAGCTCATCACGAAGCTGGAAATTTCATGTCCGATGGAACGGAAGAAGTTCGCCTTCGCCTTCGGCTTCTTCACCGATGCACCCTGAATGCGGAAGTAGTCAATCTGGAGCGGCTGGGTCTTGGAGTCGGTCAGGAAGGTACCGAACGAACCGACATAGGACTTGAAGTTATCAAGGTTCTTTGCGATTGCGTTCTCGTCACGACCCATCTTCTCCAGCAGGGTTTGCAGCTTATCGCAGATACCCGTGTAGGAGGATGCCACGCCAACGGTGTCCTTCTTCAGGAAGTCGGAAACGCTTCCCAGCGCCACCGACTGCTCCAGCATATCCAGCATGGTGTTCGGAAGCAGACGGGTGAAGCTGTAGTCGCGGTAATCGTCGGGAGACGAGCCGGTCAGCTTGATGATGCTCAGGTAGTCGTTGTTCAGCGCATCCAGAATGGATTCGATTTGACGGACCAGCTCACTCATGGAGCCGAGCGCCACCTCGAAGTGCAGGGTGTAGGTCACGCCCTTTTCAAAATATAAAGGATAGGTTTCATCCTTGTTGCCACCCTTGGAAAGTCCCTTGACCTGCCATGCGTTGTCATAGTCAAAGCGCAATTGGGTTGCTTCCTCAAACGGCACACCGTCGTAGTAGCCCGCCGTGTTGCCGAATGCGGTCTTGTACGCGTCCTCGGACTCGTAGCCGTTCGTGTAAATCTTCAGCGTGCGGCAGACATACATACCGTCAAGGTAGCTCTGCTTGAAGCGGGAGTAGATTTCATACATACCCGAATCGTTCACACTGAACTGATAGCGAATCCACTGCCCCGCAGTTTCCCACTTCTCGGTACCGATGGTGTTGAGCAGGGTGCGGCTCGTGTCAATCGGAGAGGTCAGCGCATCGGAACGGTCCTCAACGGGGTAAACCACGTTGGTGGAGGTATTGACGGTGTTCTCACCCTCAATCTGCACAACGTCCTCGCCCTCTTCAAGCGAGGCGCCGCTGTTCTTCAGGCGTTCGAGATATTCCTCATAGGTAGGATTGGTATGGCAGGAGGTCAACGTCAGGGAATCAAACGCAACAGGCTCGTTCACGCCCGTCAGGGTCAGGGTCACGCATCCGTTTTCATCGGGCTCCAGCGCGAACCGCAGCGGCGTGGAGTAGTAGCCGTCGCTGTCGTGGACGGTGTACTCCATCCACTTCGGGTCCTGAAGCATGGTCGGACGCATTTCGTTGTTCAGGGCATCGGTCACGAAGAAGCGCAATTCGTACATATCAATCAGCTCGTTGATTGCACTTGTGATGACCGTCGGGCGCTCCACATACAGCGCCTTATCCGCGCCCTCGCCCGCGATGTACGCCGTCAGACCTGCGGCTTCCATTTCGCCGAGGACCTGCGCCAGCGTAGCATCCAGCTTTTCCTGATTCTTTCTGATCTTCTTCGACGGCTGATAGGTGGCAGTCAGCACATCGCCCGCATCGGAGCGGTAGGAGGACCAGTTCTTCGGCAGGGTCAGCGACCGCGCCTCACTGAACGGGACCGTCCCGTTGATGTAGAACTCACGCTCGGGAGATGCGTTCTTGTTGTCGATCGGGTAATAGGACAGCATGATGTTGTACAGCGCCTTTTCGGTAATGCCCGACGCGGAAAGGTCAATCTTCCAGGTCGTGCTTCCGGTGCTCGGTGTGTAGACTGCCTTCCGACCGTCATACTCCTCGAGATGCACAAGGTCGCTCAGCGCATACCCCTCGGGCAGTGCCTCGGGGTCGGTGCAAACCGTGCCGTCCTTGGTCGTCAGCGTCCAAGCGCCATCCTTCACCGTCACGGTATCGCCCGCCGTGTTGACAAAGGTCAGGTCATCCAGCGCCGAGACCGTAACGGTCTTGTCGGTGCTTTCCGCGTCCGCGCAGACCCGCGCCACATACTCCTCATACGACAGCAGGTCGCGTGCGTTCTCGTAGTCGCCGATGCTCTTATCGGTGACACTGGACGTTTCGGCACCCACGGCAAGCGCGGAGCCGCTCACAAGAAACAGAACCGCCAATGCGAAGCTGACAAATCTTGTGAATTTCTTCTTTCCCATTTGTGTTTCCTCCTGAAAAATTCATCCGGCATCCGCCGCCTCTGCCGCCTGCCATGCGAAAGAGGTCCGACAGCCGCACCCGAAAATGAGAAACAGGTACAGCGATACCTTTTTTAACTTCTATATCATATCACAAAAAAAACCGATTGTCAAGCAAAAAAAGAAGCCACGCGTCACGCAGAGTTCAAACAGACCGCCCTTTGGTTCACAGTTTCAACAACACCGAACCCAAAAAAGTTTACATTTCAATTTGTGACTTTTTGACCGATATTTCATGAAAACAGCATGGTAAATACAATTTACGGCATTTTCCGCAATACAAGCGGTAGATTCCGCCATTTTTGGTGATTATTTTTCCTTGAAACCTCTTGACAAACCGCCGAAAATCCGAATAGTAAATATAATTTACCTACTCGGAGAAGATTTTTCCGTACCGAAAGCATTTCACGAGGCGAAAAGGGTTGTACAATTCGCACAAATTCGGACCCGAAATTTCTACATCCTCGCAGGTTGCACAAATCTGCTGTTTTCATCCATAATTTATACCGAATTCCTGATTTTAGGAATCGAAAAAGCTTCACTGTCGTGAAGCCTGAAAAATAACGGATAGCGGATGCGTTTACTTCAAAAAGCCGTTGATGATTTCTTCCTCGGCTTCCTTTTCGGTCAGCCCCAGTGTCATCAGCTTAATCAGCTGTTCCCCTGCGATTTTTCCGATTGCCGCCTCGTGAATCAGCGATGCGTCGGTATGGCGCGCCTCAATCTCGGGGATTGCCGCAACCGTGGCGTGGTCCATGATGATTGCATCGCACTCGGTATGCCCCGAGCAACGGTTATTTCCGCGCACGTTGGAGAAGAACTTCTGGTGGCTGTCCTCCTTTGCGACCGACCGCGACACCACGTGCGTTCCGCAGCCCTCGCCGTCAAGGTCCACCACAAAATGCGTTTCCGCCACCTGATGTCCGTGCGTCAGGATTTTTTCGTGAATCACCAGCGTTGCACCGTCCCCCAGCTTTGCCGTGGTCGAGCGCACCGTGGAATCAATCCCCTTAATCTGCGCCGTTTCCATCTCCATATGACTGTCGGCTTCCTGATACACGATGGTCTGCGGGTTCATGATATTGGTTCCGTTGCCGTCCCCCTCGCCGTAGTGCTTCTCGATATACTTCACCTTCGCATTCTTTCCGAGGTAGAAGGTGTGAATGCCGTCATGTCGGCTCTCCTGCGTTCCGCAGTTGTGGATGCCGCACCCCGCAACGATGGTCACGTCGCAGTCCTCGCCCACAAAGAAATCGTTGTAGACCATATCGTTCAGTCCCGTTTCGGAAATCAGCACGGGGATATGCACGCTCTCGTTCTTCGTCCCGGGCTTGATATAAATTTCAATCCCAGGCTTATCGGTCTTTTTGACGATGGAAATATGCTCCGAATCGTTCTTTCCGTAAAGAGAACCGTTGATGCGGAGCGAATACGCCCCCATCGGAACCTCGTGAATGCCCGCAATCTCCTGTAAAAGCGCCTTTTGCACATCGGTAATCATACCGTTGCCCCCTCCTTTACGGTCAGTCTGCATCCTGCGGTCGTTCCGAGCAATTCGGGCAGGATGTCCTCCTTCGGTCCGTATGCCGCAATCTCGCCGTTCACCACCACAACCACCTTGTCCGCGATGTCCAGAATCCGCTCCTGATGCGAAATAATCAGAATGGTCCCCCGTGTCCGCTCATACATGGAGCGGAACACCGAAATCAGGTTGTTGAAGCTCCACAAATCAATCCCCGCCTCGGGCTCGTCAAACAGCGACAGCTTGGTCCCGCGGGCGTTGATCATTGCAATCTCAATCCGCTTCAATTCGCCGCCCGAGAGCGACGCATCCAATTCGCGGTCGATATAGTTTTTCGCGCAAAGCCCGACCTCGGAGAGGTAGTTGCACGCCTGCGCAACGGTAATCTTCTCCCCTGCCGCAAGCGAAATCAGGTCCTTGACCGTCAGTCCCTTGAAGCGGACAGGCTGTTGGAAGGCAAAGCTGACCCCGCAGCGGGCGCGGTCGGTGATGGATAGGTCGGTGATGTCCTCGCCGTCCAGAATAATCCGCCCCGATGTCGGGCGGTAAATGCCCGCAATCAGCTTGGCGAGCGTGGATTTTCCGCTTCCGTTCGGTCCCGTAACCGCCACAAAACGGTCATCAATCTTCAGATTCACGTTTCGGATGATTTCTTTCCCGTCCGAAACCGTGTAAGACAAATTCTTGAGTTCAAGCATGAATTGCATCCTCTTTATTTTTGTGTTAGCATTCTATTTTACCCTTTTTTCCACTCTTTTGCAAGAGCAAACCGCCATTTATATGTTAAATCTTTGTGAACAGAGCCGTTTTTGAGCCAAAAAGTGCGGAAAATATGGTATAATCTACCCGTTATTTTCTTACAGAAAGGCAATCCAATGAGAACATATCCGATTCTGACGGTCACGCCAAAGGGCGAGGACTTCCTGCGCGGCGGTCACGTCTGGGTCTTTGCCGATGAGGTGACCCACATCACGGGCACGCCCGAGGACGGCGCGCTTGCCGATGTCTATTCCCAAAAGGGCAAGTATCTCGGCACGGGCTTTTACAATTCCAATTCCAAAATCCGCGTCCGCATCATCTCCAAAAACGCGAACGACCGCTTTGACACCGCCTTCTGGGAGCGCAAGCTCCGCTGGGCAATCGACTATCGCCGCACGGTCATGGGCGAGCGCGATTTCGCCTGCTGTCGGTTGATTTTCGGCGAAGCCGATGCCTTCCCCGGGCTGACGGTGGACCGCTTCGGTGAGGTCCTTGTCACCGAGGTACTGTCGCTCGGCATGGAGAAAATCAAGAATGAGATTTATTCAATTCTCGTCCGCCTGCTCCGCGAGGAGTTCGGGCAGACGATTACGGTTCTGTACGAGCGGAACGAAGCCCCCATCCGAAAGCTGGAGGGCATGGAAACAGGCAAGGGCTTTTGGAGCGGCGAGGGTCTGCGGACCGACACCGACGGGCTGACAACCATCACCGAGAACGGGATTCTTTACACCGTGGACTATATCGAGGGGCAGAAAACAGGCTTTTTCCTCGACCAGAAATACAACCGCGCGGCAATCCGCACCTTAGCGCGCGGCAAGCGGGTGCTGGACTGCTTCACGCACACCGGTTCCTTTGCGCTCAATGCGGCGCAGGCGGGCGCGGAACACGTCACGGCGGTGGATATTTCGGCAGACGCTTTGGCGGTTGCAAAGCAAAATGCCGCGCAAAACGGACTTTCGGACCGCATGGACTTCGTTTGCGCCGATGTATTCGACTATCTCTCCGCGCTCCCGCAGAACCACGGCTACGATTTCATCATCCTTGACCCGCCCGCCTTTACCAAGAGCCGCGACACCCTGCGCAACGCCATCAAGGGCTACCGCGAGATCAACCGCCGCGCCATGCAATTGCTCCGCCGCGGCTCGTATCTTGCCACCTGCTCCTGCTCGCACTTCATGACGAACACCTATTTCTGTCAGATGCTTCACAACGCCGCAGAGGATGCGGGCGTTGGACTGCGGCAGATTGAAGCCCGCCAGCAGTCCCCCGACCACCCGATTCTCTGGAACGTTCCCGAGACCGACTATCTGAAATTCTATATCTTCCAAATCGTGTAATTCGGAATCGGTTTTAGTCTTATTCTCGTTTAATCGGCACTTTTTACAAGAATGTTGTCGGATTTTAAGCGGAAGCTACAAAATTTCCGCGTCCGCCTTGACAGCCCAAGCAAAATATGGTATACTGATTCTGTACATCAGGGGCGACACCCATTGCAAAAAACGGGATGTACAGCACATCAGACCAAGGGGGTGACACCCATTACAAAAAACATTCGGGTCGTTGATGAGCAAGGAACGGAATATGAAACGACCTACCCAAAACGGGCAAAGGGTCTTGTAAAAAACGGCAGGGCGCGTTTCATAGATGAGCATACCATTTGCCTTGCGCGTCCTCCGATTCAACGATTGGAGACAAAACAAATGGAACAGAATCAAAGCCTGACGGAGCGGGAAATCTTCCTCCAGATTGCACAGCTGCAAAAGCAGTTAACGGAGGACATCCAGTCCTCCCTGCATCACCTTTCCAATGCGATTTCATCGTTGCTGGATGACGGAAACCTGACCTTACCCGAGCACGTTGCGGAGGTCTGCAATGTATTCGCGGCAAGGGAAGCAACCTTTTCGGAAATGCTCGCATTTTATCGGAAGCTCTATGATGACGTTCACAACAGGGACCGCCAACAGGTTGAGTTGATTGGGGTTGCCTTTGAGCGTCTGACGGCGCAGGTCAACGGTTCGGATTTGCAGAATGAGGATAAAGCCTCTGTTTTCTGCGAAATTGCGCAGCACATCACAGCCTTGACCGACAAGTACCTTTCCGGTAAATTTGACGGGAAGCAAACCGAATAACCTAAAAAACGGATGCCGGGCGGCATCCGTTTCCTTTTGTTATCCGTTTTTGTTGTAAGCGAAAGATTTTCTTACTCTTTTTTCAGCGGCAACGTATCGAACACATTCTCGATATCCCCCGCCCCCATCACAAGGAGCAAATCCCCATCGCGCACGACCTCGGGCAAGCGCCGCGCAAGGTCGGCGACATCCCCGCAGAACTCCGCGCGCGGTCCGATGGCGCGTGCAAGGTCTGCCGAGGAAACGCCGCTCTCGTTGGTCTCCCGCGCGGCGTAGATTTCCGCAAAGTACACCGCGTCCGCAAGGTCGAATGCGTGTGTAAACGCCTCAAACAGCCCCGCCGTGCGGCTGTAGGTATGCGGCTGATACGCGCAGAGGACCCGCTTGCAGCCCAGCTCCCGCGCGCCCGCAAGCGTTGCTTCAATCGCACTCGGATGGTGCGCGTAATCGTCATAGACCGCCGCGCCGCCGAGCCTCCCGCGGTACTCCATCCGCCGTCGAATGCCTCTGAAGCTCGCAACCGCCCGCGCAATCTCCTCGGGCTCCCGACCGCACAGGTACGCCGCCGATGCCGCCGCAAGCGCATTGTATACCTGAAATTCCCCGGGCTGGGAAAGCGTGAGGCGGCAGAGCTTTTTCCCTTTATAAAGGAAGTCGAACGAGCGGAAGCCCGCGCGGTCGGTCACATTCGCGGCGCGGAAGTCCGCCGTTTCGCACAGTCCGAAGGTTACCGACGCTTCGGGCGGCAGGTCGTGCATCGCGCGCGCCGTCTCCTCGTCGTCCGCGTTCCAGAGCGCCCGCCCGCCGCAGGCAAGCGCCCGCCCCGCAAAGGCACGGAAGGACGCGCGGACCTGCTCCATGCTGTGGAAGTAGTCCACATGGTCCATGCCGACATTGAGAATCACGGCAAGCGTGGGATTGAAGTCCAGAAAGGAATCCTTGTATTCGCAGGCTTCAAAAACGAATTCCTCCCGCTTTTGCCCGATGCGGCAGGAGGTATCCCCGAATTCAACCGACTCCGCGCCGCCCATGACCGTTGGGTCTCCGCCCGCGAGCAGGATATGCGCAAGAAGCGCCGTTGTGGTGCTCTTGCCGTTCATGCCCGACACGCCGATGCGGTGCGAAAAACGCATCATGAGGTAGCCGAGGTAATCCGCGCGGGAAATCAGCGGCAGTCCCCGCCGCTTTGCCTCCAGATACTCGGGATTGTCCTGTGCGATGGCAACGGTGTAAATCACCGCGTTGGCACCGTCAAGATGCTCTGCATCATGCCCGAGAAAGACCCGCGCCCCCGCCTGCCGCAGGTGATCGAGGCGTGCGCTCTCCGTGCGGTCCGAGCCGCTCACCTCCACCCCCTCCGCAAGGGTCAGGAGCGCCAGCGCATACATACTCACCCCGCCGATCCCGATAAAAAACAGCCTGCGGCAACGGGCGAACAACGGCTCCAGCCCCTCGGGTCCCAGATGCGTATTGTTCAAAGACATATTTCGTCTCCTTTCCTCGGAATGCACCGATTCATTCCAGAATATGCGCCGATTCGCGCTTTCTCCACACGGATTGTGAAACCCGCGCGCCGAGCGGCGGGCGGATATTCACAGAAAAATCCGCGTTCCATTGAATAATTATCACAAACGTATTTTATACTATAAACATCAAAGGACCGCAAGTCCAATTCCATACGGAGGTTCACATCATGCAAATCACCGATATCAAAGTCAGAAAGCTCTTCAACGAAGGTCCGATGAAGGCAATCGTGTCCGTCACGTTCGACGGTCAGCTCGCCGTCCACGACATCAAAGTCATCTACGCGCGGGACAAGTTCTTCATTGTGATGCCCAGCAGAAAAAATCCGGACGAAACCTATCGGGATATCGTACATCCCATCAATGCACAGTTCCGTGGGGTGTTAGAATCCGCTGTTGTTGAAGCATACGAAGCTGCACTGGCTCAGCAGGAAGCAGAGCAGGCACAGGCAGCTGCCGAGGCAAAGGAAGCCGAAGGCACCGCTACCGTCTGATCGCTCCCAAAATCGAATTGCCGCAGATACCGCGTGTATCTGCGGCTTTTTTATTCAAAAACAGACCCGAAGGAAAGCAGGACCGTCTCCCCCGTCAGAAGCAGATTTCCAAAGCTCCCGCCGTAGCCGATGCTCCCGGGATTGAACAGCGTCATCGGGCGGGAAAGCGTGGTCTCGCCCACCCGTTCGCCCGCCGCGATGGTATGCAGGTACGGCTCATGGGTATGCCCGAAGAGGACCACGTCCGCGCCCTTTTGCGCCGCGGCGGTCTCCAGCAGTCCCATTCCGCTCTTCACGCCGTACAGTGCGCCGTGCGTGAGAAGCAGGGTATGTCCCTCAAAGTGCAGCAGCTGTTCCTCGGGGGCATCCTCCCACTGCGGCACGGCAAAATCGCAGTTTCCGCGCACGCAGAACAGCGGGGTCGGGGCGAACATGGTGCGGTCCAGCTGTCGCAGACCGTCCCCGAGAAAAATCACGCCGTCTGGTTGATTCGGCTGTCTTTCCAATGCGGCACGGATGCCGCTGTTGTGTCCGTGTGCGTCCGAAAAGATCAGAAATTCCATCATTCCGCTCCGTTCTCTTTCGCCAATGCGTCAAAAATCCGTTTGATATCGTCAAGGCACCCCACCTGCATGAGCTGTCCTCTGACCGCCGCCGCGCCGCGCATTCCGTGGACGTACCACGCCATGTGCTTGCGCGATTCGGAAATGCCGATCCGCCCGCCCTTCTCGCGCACCAGCGACTCTGCGTGCCGGTACGCCACCGCCAGCCGCTCCTTCACGTCCGGCGGAGTATAGGGAATGCCGTCCATAGCGCAGATCAGCTCCCGGAAAATCCACGGGTTCCCCTGCGCACCGCGTGCAATCATCACGCCGTCACAGCCGGTCTCCCGCAGCATCCGGAGCGCGTCGGCGGCGGTGAAGATATCCCCGTTTCCGATCACCGGAATGCTGACCGCTTCCTTCACCCGCCGGATGATGTCCCAGTCCGCCGACGGTGCGTACATCTGCTGCCGCGTCCGCCCGTGAATGCAGACCGCCGCCGCGCCCGCGTCCTCAACCCGCTTTGCCAGCTCGACCGCGTTGATGTGCTCCCCGTCCCATCCGGCGCGCATTTTGACCGTCACGGGCAGGTGCACCGCATCCGCCACCGCGCGCACAATCTTCTCCGCACGCTCCGGGTCACGCATCAGGGCGCTCCCCTCTCCGTTGCCGACAATCTGTTTCATCGGACATCCCATATTGATGTCAATTGCCGCCGGGGGAATCTCCCCGCACGCGCCGAGGTATTCCCCGCTCTCCAGCAGCTCTGCCGCGCGTGCCATAAAATCCGGCTCCGCGCCGAACAGCTGTACCGCCATGGGGTATTCGTCCCGCATCACCGCCGCCAGCGGCGCCGTCCGGATCCGGTTCCCTGTTGCGGGACGGCGGCACAGCTGCTCATAGCACAGCGCTTTTGCCGATACCATCTCGCTCACGGTATATTCCGCCCCGAACGATTTCGCCACCTGCCGGAACGAGCGGTCACTCACCCCCGCCAGCGGCGCCAGGCACACCCCGTGCCGGACCTCCACCTCCCCGATCTTCATGCTTCCTCCGTTTTATATGTCTGCGGAGACCTTGGGACTCCGTCCCAAACCCTGCTTAGAACCCTCTTTCGGAGAGGGTTCTAAGGACTCCCAGAACTCGCCTGAGAAGGGCGTCCCCCCTTCCGAAAGCATATCAAATTTTGTTCAGCCGCCGGAAGGGGGGACGCCCTTCTCAGGTAAGTTCTTGGAATTCTTAAAACCTTCTCCGAAAGAAGGTTTTGAGCGGGGTTTGGGGCAGAGCC
>DJSQ01000155.1 GCA_002438075.1 Clostridiales bacterium UBA6330 | reverse complement strand
CAGAGCCCCAAGGTCTTCCCAAGGTCTTCCCCATTTTCACCCTTTTTCATTAGAGAATCACGCAAAGTTCAAAAAAGGGCGGTATAATGTAGAGTAGAGATTTCATACCCAAAGGAGGATTGCAAATTGCTTTCTCTTAAGAACATCACAAAGGAGTACCCAACGGGCGATACCAAGGTCCAAGCACTGCGGGGAATATCGCTGGACTTCAGAGAGAACGAGTTCGTCTCGATTCTCGGTCCCTCGGGGTGCGGGAAAACGACCCTGCTGAACATCATCGGCGGACTGGACCAGTATACCTCGGGCGACCTCATCATCAACGGCATTTCCACCCGCCGCTATACCGACGCGGACTGGGATACCTACCGAAACCACTCCATCGGCTTCGTGTTCCAGAGCTATAACCTCATCCCGCACCAAACCGTGCTCGCAAACGTCGAGCTGGCACTGACGCTCTCGGGCGTCTCCAAGCGCGAAAGACGGCGGCGCGCGGTCGACGCACTCAAGCAGGTCGGTCTCGGCGCGCAAATCCATAAAAAGCCCAACCAGATGTCGGGCGGACAAATGCAACGCGTTGCCATCGCGCGGGCGCTGGTCAATGACCCCGATATCCTGCTTGCGGACGAGCCGACGGGCGCGCTCGATACACAGACAAGCATCCAGATCATGGATATCCTGCGGAGCATCTCCAAAAAGAAGCTCATCATCATGGTCACCCATAACCCCGAGCTCGCGCGGCGCTATTCCAGCCGTATCATCAAGGTGCTGGACGGTCGGGTCGTGGGCGACAGCCGCCCCTACCGCGCAGGCGAGGACTCCGCACCCGCACCGGTGCTCGGTCTGTTCCGCAGGAAAAAACGCTCCCCCCTTGCCATCGACCCCGAAGAGGCGCGGCGCGCGCAGTTCGGCGGGCTGGGCGGCAAGAAGCGCTCCGCCACGGGCAAAAAGAAGCGCTCCATGTCCTTCTTCACCGCCCTGTCGCTCTCGCTGAATAACCTCATGACCAAAAAGGGGCGCACCTTCATGACCTCCTTTGCGGGCTCCATCGGCATCATCGGCATCGCGCTGATTCTCTCGGTGTCCTCGGGCGTGAATGCCTATATCGAATCGGTCCAGCGCGACACGCTGGCAAGCTACCCGATTGAACTGCACGCCGAATCGGTCGACCTGACCGCGCTGGTCAATACGCTGATGAATTCCAACGGTGACGACACGCACGACCACGACCGCAACAAGGTCTACGAAAGCATTGTGCTGGCACAGCTGATGAACGCGCTCGGCTCCACGGGAACCGAATCGAACGACCTGACCGCCTTCAAGAAGCATCTGGAAAGCTCGGAGGAGTTCGCCAAGTACCTCTCCGCCATCCGCTATCAGTACGACTTCAACTGGAGCATTCTGGTCCGCGAGGGCAACGAAATCGGCTCGGACGCGGGTAAAGTTGTCAAATCCGATGTTGCCGCGTGGCTCTCGGGCATGAGCGGCTCGAGCGGCTCCTCGCAATCCTCCTACAGCAGTATGATGGGCTCGTCAATGGGCGGCTTTGATGTCTGGTCCGAAATGCTCTCCCCACTGGACAAGAACGACACCAACCTTGTCTCCTCGCTTGTGCGCGAAAAGTACGAGCTGATTGACGAGGGCGGCAGATGGCCCGAGGCGGCGAACGAGGTGGTCCTGATTGTGGACGAGCACAACGAAATCAGCGACCTCGCGCTCTTTGCCCTCGGCTTGCGGACCGAGGAGGAAATGAACAAGGTGATGCTTGCCGCCATGAAGGGCGAGCCTGTGGACCTCTCGGACCGCAAGTCGTGGTCCTACGAGGAAATCAAGCAGATGCGCTTCCGCCTCCTGCTTGCCTCGGAATGCTACGAAAAGAATGCTGACGGGACCTACACCGACCTTTCGGCAAGCGACAGCGGGCTGGAAACGCTCTACGGTGATGCGGACCGCGGCTTCACGCTGCGGGTTGTCGGCATTGTCCGCCCGACCGATGATGCGACCTCGGCATTTATGTCGGGAAGCATCGGCTACACCTCCGCGCTTGCCGACGAAGCGATGGCGCGGACGCAGAAACTCGGAATGCTGGACGAGCAGAAGAACTCCCCCGACATTGACATCATCACGGGTCAGCCCTTCAAGAGCGACAAGGTGATTACCGAGGAGCAGAAGCGGACCGCGATTCACAACTACCTCGCGTCCCTCTCCGAGGCGGAAGCCAAGCAGTTCCTCTGCCGTGTGCTGGCACCCGAGCCCTCCGAGGAGCAGATTGCAGCGAAGGTTGCGGAAATCAACGCTTACCCCGATTCTGCCCTGCGGCAGATTCTCTCCACCGCGCTGGAAACGCTCGGGCAGGAGGGTGTCACGGTGGACATGGTGATGGAAAACCCGCAGCTGAAGTCGATGGCGATTCAGGCAATCGCGCTGGCGATGGTACAGGAGGAGCTGAACCAAGCGGCGTTCGGTGACAAGACGGTTGCCGAGATGGAGGCAATGCTGTCTGCCGCGCAGGTGGACACGCTCTACGAGGAGGACGAGATTCCGCACGACTACTCCAAGTCGACCTACCAGAAGAATCTCGCGCTGTTGGGTGATGTGAATTCCGATTCGCCCTCCGCGATTTACCTTTACGCCGCGACCTTTGAGGACAAGGACGAAATCAGCGCGCTGATTGATGCTTACAACGGGACGGTTGAGGAATCCAAGAAAATTTCCTACACCGACTATGTTGGGCTTCTGATGTCCTCGGTGACGACGATTGTAAACGCGATTTCCTATGTTCTGATTGCGTTCGTAGCGATTTCTCTGGTGGTTTCGTCGATTATGATTGGTATCATCACCTACATTTCGGTTTTGGAGCGGACCAAAGAGATTGGCATTCTGCGTGCAATCGGAGCGTCGAAAAAGGATGTCGGGCGTGTATTCAACGCGGAGACGTTAATCGTTGGCTTTGTGGCGGGTGTCATCGGGATTGTCATCACGCTTCTGCTCAATCAGGTTGTCAACGTGATTCTCTTCCACTTCACGGGCATTGCGGGGCTTCGCGCGGTGCTACCCGTTGGGGCGGCAATCATTCTGGTTGCCATCAGTATGTTCCTGACCTTCATTGCGGGTTTAATCCCCTCGGGCTTTGCCGCGAAGAAGAACCCTGTGGAGGCTTTACGGAGCGAGTAAAGAAAAGAAAGACCTCGGGGCTCTGCCCCGAACCCTGCTTGAAAACTTCTTGAAAGAAGTTTTCAAGACTTTCAAGAACTTTAAGCAAGGGGATTTTTGCCCCTTGCTTTTTGTTTGTACAGATTTTGGTGTAGCCGTTTGCCGTGCTACGAATTCCGGCTGCT
>DJSQ01000235.1 GCA_002438075.1 Clostridiales bacterium UBA6330 | reverse complement strand
GAGCCCCAAGGTCTTACCCCCCACCCCATAGAAAGGAGGAGTACCCATATGGTAACAGTCGAATCGGTCGAGAAGCATAGCGCGGCGGCAGCGGCGGGAATCGCGGCAGGGGACACGCTGGTCAGCATCAACGGACATGGCGTGAGAGACGTCCTCGATTACCGCTTTTATATGACCGATACAAGCGTCCGCCTGATTCTTACGCGGAACGGGAAAGAGTACGCAGTCAAAATCAATAAAGGCGAGCACGACGACGTGGGCATGGAGTTTGCGACTCCGCTCATGGATAAGAAGCATACCTGCGCAAATAAGTGCGTCTTTTGCTTCATCGACCAAATGCCAAAGGGAATGCGGGAAACCCTCTATTTCAAGGACGACGATGACCGCCTCTCCTTCCTCCACGGAAACTACGTCACCCTGACCAACCTGCACGATGAGGACATTGACCGCCT
Organism: Clostridiales bacterium UBA6330; assembly: GCA_002438075.1. Taxonomy (GTDB): domain Bacteria; phylum Bacillota; class Clostridia; order Oscillospirales; family CAG-272; genus UMGS1865. The sequence continues at coordinate 3,674 of DJSQ01000235.1, read as the reverse complement.
CCTCACCATGCACATCTCGCCCGTGAACGTCTCGGTCCATACCACCAACCCCGAGCTGCGCGTCAAAATGATGAAAAACAAACGCGCAGGGGAGGTCCTGAAGTACCTCCCAAGGCTTGCCGAGGGCGGCATCGCACTTTGTACCCAGATTGTCCTTTGTAAGAACCTCAATGACGGAAAAGAGCTGGACCGTACTATGCACGACCTCGTGAAGCTCTATCCCGCCCTCCGCTCCTGCGCCATCGTCCCCGTGGGACTGACGAAATTCCGCGAGAAGCTCTACCCGCTCGAAATGTTCAACCCGCAGGAGGCAGCACAGGTCATTGCGCAGGTCGATGCGTTCGGCGCAGCGTGTAAGGAAAAATACGGCACGAGACTGTTCTATTGCGCGGACGAGCTCTACCTCAAGGCGGGTCTGCCTCTGCCCGATGACGACTATTATGAGGAGTATTCCCAGATTCAGAACGGCGTGGGAATGATTACCTCGCTGGAAACCGAATTCCGCACCGAACTGAAGTATTTGGACGAATACACCGAGGACTTCAAGCCGCCGAGACGCATTTCGATTGTTACGGGCGTTGCGGCGTATGACGAGATTAAGTCGATTGCCGACCGCCTGTGCGAGCGGGTCGACGGGCTGGACGTGACCGTGTATCAAATCATCAACCACTTTTTCGGGGAGTCGGTGACGGTTGCGGGACTGCTCACGGGCAAGGACGTTGCCGAACAGCTGGCGGGGCGCGACCTCGGGGACGAATTGCTTTTCCCGCGCGTCATGCTCCGCGCCGATGGGGACCTGTTCCTCGACGACACCACCCCCGCGTGGCTTTCAGAGCAGCTCGGCGTTCCCGCAAAGCCCTCGGGCGGCGATGCCCCCGAGCTGATTCATGCCATCCTCGGCACACACCCCCAACCATGAAAGGACGGTGACAGTATGTCAAAACCCATTATTGCGATTGTCGGCAGACCGAATGTCGGCAAGAGCACCCTATTCAATAAGCTCATCGGCGAGCGGCGCTCCATCGTGGAGGATACGCCCGGCGTGACCCGCGACCGCATTTACGGCGAAACCGAGTGGCGCGGCAGGAAGCTGGTCCTGATTGACACGGGCGGTATCGAGCCGAAAACCGATGACGTGATTCTTTCGCAGATGAAATTGCAGGCGCAGGTCGCAATCGACACCGCCGATGTAATCGTTTTTCTATGTGACGTGCGCGCGGGGCTGACCGCCGCGGACCGCGACATTGCGGTCATGCTCAAGAAGAGCGGCAAGCCGATTGTATTGGCAACCAACAAATGCGACAGCGTGGGCGGTGCACCGATGGAATACTACGAATTCTACGAGCTGGGCTTCGACCATGACCCGATTCAGCTGTCGAGCCTCCACGGGAGCGGCTCGGGCGACCTGCTGGATGCCTGCCTTGACGCGCTCGGCGATTGGCAGGACGAGGAGGAGACGGACGACAGCATCCGCGTGGCGGTCATCGGTAAGCCGAACGCGGGCAAGTCCTCCATCATCAACCGCATGGTGGGGGAGAACCGCCTGATTGTCTCGGACATCGCGGGCACAACGCGCGATGCGGTGGACACGGCGGTGAAGAACCAATACGGGTCTTACACCTTCATTGACACGGCGGGCATTCGGCGGCAGTCGAAGATTGAGGACCGCATCGAGCATTTCAGCGTCCTGCGGGCGCACACGGCGGTAGAGCGCGCGGATGTCTGCCTGCTTCTGATTGACGCAACGGCGGGCATCACCGAGCAGGACGAAAAGATTGCGGGCATCGCGCACGAGGCGGGCAAGGGCGTGATTATCCTGGTCAACAAATGGGACGCGGTGGAAAAGGACAACGGGACGGTGAACGAGTTCACGAACAAAATCCGCACCGCGCTGGCGTATATGCCCTACGCGCCGATTTTCTTCGTTTCGGCAAAGACGGGACAGCGCGTGGAGCAGCTGTTTGAGAAGATCAACGAGGTGTTTGCGCAGGCGACCCGCCGCGTGACAACGGGAATGCTCAACGACATTCTCAGCGATGCGATGATTCGCGTCCAGCCGCCGTCGGACAAGGGCAGACGGCTGAAAATTTACTATATGACTCAGGTTTCGGTTGCGCCGCCGACCTTTGTCATCTTCTGCAACAACGTGGAGCTGTTCCACTTTTCGTATCAGCGCTTCATCGAGAACTGTCTGCGCGAGACGTTCGGATTCGTCGGAACGCCGATCAAGCTGATTATCCGCATGAAGGGCGAGGAGGTCTGAAATGTTTATTGACCAAACAAAAATTTACCTGAAGGCGGGGGACGGCGGAAACGGCGCGGTCTCCTTCCGCCGCGAGAAGTATGTGGCGGCGGGCGGACCCGACGGCGGCGACGGTGGGCGCGGCGGCAGTGTAATCTTCCGCGTTGACACTGGCGCGAACACCCTGCTTGCCTTCCGCTACAAGCACAAATTCGAGGCGGAGCGCGGCGGTGACGGTTCGGGCGCAAAGTTTCACGGTGCGAACGGCGAGGACCGCGTGATTTTGGTCCCCCCTGGGACGGTCATCCGTGACGCGGAGAGCGGGAAGGTCATTCACGATATGTCCGAGGAGGACGGCGCGGACTACGTTGTCTGTCGCGGCGGACGCGGCGGGTGGGGCAACCGCCACTTTGCAACCTCCACGCGGCAGGTCCCGATGTTTGCGAAGAACGGGACGAAGGGCGAGGAGCGCGAGGTGATTCTGGAGCTGAAAATGCTTGCGGATGTGGGCATCATCGGCTACCCGAGCGTGGGAAAGTCCTCGCTTCTGGCGCGCATCAGCTCCGCAAAGCCGAAGATTGCGGACTATCATTTCACCACGCTGTCCCCGAATCTCGGGGTGGTGCGGGTTGCGGGGGAGCGCGGCTTTGTTGCCGCCGACATTCCCGGGCTGATTGAGGGTGCCGCCGAGGGAGCGGGCTTGGGGCACGCGTTCCTGCGGCACATTGACCGTTGCCGTTTGCTCTGGCACTTAGTGGACATCTCCTGCTTTGAGGGGCGGGATCCGATTGACGAGGTGGAGATGATTAACGCGGAGCTGGACAAGTACAGCCCCGAGCTTGCGGACCGTCCGCAGCTGTTGGTTGCGAACAAGGTGGACGCGCTGGACCGCGAGGCGGTGGACATTCCCGCGTTTGAGCACTTTGCCGAGGTGAACGGGTGGGAGCTGTTCTACATTTCCGCCGCAACGGGCGAGGGTGTGGATGCGCTTCTGCGGCGGACGGCGGAGCTATTGGAGACGCTGCCCCCGATGAAGGTTTACGAGCGGGAGTACGCGCCCGAGGATGCGTATGTGGGCGGCGGGAAGGAGACGGTCATTCGCCGTGAGAACGACACGTTCTATGTGGAGGGTGAGTGGCTTCTGAATCTGATGGGGCAAATCAATTTTGACGACTACGAGTCTCTGAACTTCTTCCAGCGCGTTCTCCGTCGCAGTGGTGTTTTCGATGCGCTCGAGGAAAAGGGCTGCCGCGACGGTCACACCGTCTCCATCTACGACTTCGAGTTTGAGTATGTGAAGTGAGGGGGAGGGGAAGGGGAAGAAGACCTTGGAGGCGCAGGACCCCCTCTTTCGGAGAGGGGGTCCTACCCTCCAAACCTCCCTGACCTCCCGAGAACTTCCCCCAAGAGCACCCGCCCTTGCATGGCGAAA
>DJSQ01000124.1:9238-12464 GCA_002438075.1 Clostridiales bacterium UBA6330 | reverse complement strand
TCTGAGGAGGTGCGCATGAAAAGGTTACGAACCAAACGGGCAGAAGGATATGTGGATGTGGCCGTTGCCGTCCTTGTCGTGTCCTTCCTGCTTGTGCTGCTTGTCAGTGTGTTCGGTCTGGTTTCCAAAAAGCAGGACCTGCGCTATATGGCAAGCGAACTCATCGACGCCGCAACCATCAGCGGGAGCGTTGGGCAGGAGGTGCAGAAGCGGTACGCGCAGTTGTGCGAGGAAACGGGACTGCACCCGTCCGTGAACTGGACAGCGGCGTATTACGATGCGGCAACCGGAAAGGTCCAGCTCGGCGATGTCATTTCCGTTTCCCTGGAGACGGAGACCTCCATCCTCGGCTTCGGCGGGGTGCTGTTTCCGGTGAAGCTGACGGCGACTGCTTCGGGGCTTTCCGAAGTGTACTGGAAGTAGGGTGCGGCTATGCGGAAACAGAAACGATTTGCGGTGATTCAGCCGCACCCCACATTTTGCGGTGCAAAATGTGCCGGAAAGAGTGCCAGGAAAGTTTTACGAAACAACAGCGGTTTTTCCTATATCCTGATCTGCGTCATCCTCCAGTTTGCCGTCATGCTCCTCCTTGCCGGATTGGAGTATGCGGCGGTGGTGGGACGGGTGAAGCAGGAGAAAACGTGGCTGAAGCAGACAACGGACGGCGTTGTGACCGAATACGCAACAAGGGTCTATGATGCCGTCAAGCAGGGCACCCGATACGCCGATGCGCTGAATCCGGACGCATTGGTCAGCGAAACTTACCGCGCATTGGGCTTCGGAGATGATGACACCGAGCGCCTGACAAGAACCGAGGGGACAGAAAAAAACCGCGTTGTCCTGATTCTGGAGCGTCCGGAGGTAACTGCCGTTACAGCGAACGGCTTCGGCGTCAAGGTCAAATGCCGTGTCAAAGTACCGTTTACGGTGCTTGGCAGAACCGTTTCGGTACCGGAAACGGTTCTGGAGATTGAATCGGTATTCAGTAAAAAATGGGAGGATTGAAAGATGAATCGAACACAATGGTTGGTGCTCCTTGCGGTTGTTGTCCTGATGTTTGCGGCAATCGGTGCGTGTCTGGCGGGGCGGTGTACAGGGAACAAACCGCCCGCAGAACCGTCAGACCTGACCGTGGAGCGCATCGGAATTCCGGAAGTGCCGAAGCTGCCGGAGCTGACCCGACCGGAAACCGATACCACCGCGCCTGCGGGCTTGGATGTCAGCCTTGCCACCCGCCCGCGTGAGCCGCAGGTGTTGGAAGTGCTGACCGAGACAGGGGAGAGGGGGAAGGAAGAATGAAAAAACGGATGTTCTTTTTCCTGCTGTGTATGGCTGCCCTGTCCGCGCTTTGGGCGGTTTCGGTCAATGCGGACACCTACGAGCCGGACGGCAGCATCTCGGTGGAATACCTCTTTGACGAGGCGGACTGCAACCGGCAGGTGTATGTCACCTGCGTGGACTGCGACACCGGAGAAACGGTGAAAGAGGTGGTGTACTACACCAAAACAGGCGAGGACGGGCTGATTTCCCTGTCACTCTACGGCTATGACATCACGGATTTTACGAGTGACGCGGGAATGCTCCAGACCTGTAAGATTACCTGGGTAAGCGGTACGGGCTTGGGGGATCATGCCTATATTCAACTGTCGTACCGCTTCAAGGGCGCGCTGAGCGGAAAGACGATTCATGCAACCGTCACGGTGCGCAAATCCGAGCCGATGACCGTCACCGTGCGGCATTATATCCGCAAGCAGAGCGGATTGCTCCGCTATGACGCGCTGTACAGCCAGACCGTCACGGAGAATGTGATCTATTACACGGTTTTTTCCGCATCACCGATGCGCATCCCCGGCTACCATTCAAGGGCAGGCTATTCGGCAAGCTTTTCGGGACTGCTGTCCTACCGCTGGTGCAGGCAGTATCAGGGCGTTTCCTGCACCTACACCTATGTCAATACGCCCCTGTCGGAGGGGATGGACAGTTGGTCGACCTACCATGAATCCAAGCAGGGAAAGATGGATTACTGCGTGGACCGGATGTTTTATATCGATTTCTACTACGACCCGGACGAATATACGCTGACCTTTGACGGGTGCGGCGGCACAGGCGTGCCGGAGTCGGTGAAGAAGTATTACGATTGGGAAATCACTCTCCCCACGACCGTGCCGACCCGTGAAGGATACGACTTTCTCGGCTGGAGCACTGACCGAACCACCGTGTCGTATCAACCGGGCGACGCCTACAACGGGAACGGTGACCGAACCTTTTATGCCGTCTGGGCGAAGCGTGTCTATGACTTCGCCCTCTCCGATCTGACGCTCCCGACCGATGCCTTCCCGCGCAACAGCGTGATTCGGATTTCCTTCCGTGTGGAGAACCGCAACCAAAACAAGGCGTATACCGTCCCGCTGGAGCTGCTCTGTGACGGGACTGTATTCGACAGCCGAACGGTCAGCCTGCCGGCAGGGGGATATACCGACCTGACAGTCTCGCTGAACGTCGGAACGGAAAAGGGGATGCACCGACTGGAGGTGCGGGTCAACTGGGAGAAGCGCGGCGAGGAGGAGAACGCGGAAAACAACAGTCTGTCGGGTAGCTATACGGTGAAGCCGGGGTATGAGATCAACGCGACACCGGTCACGCCGGAAAACGCCTACCTTGCCGGGCGGGATGTCATCACGTCCTTCCTCATCGGCAACGACGGGGAGGACGACATTCTGCCGGGGCAAAAGCTGTCTGCCGTTTTCACGGTCTATCGGGCAGACGGAACGGTTGTCCTGACCCTTCTGCGTGAGGGAGTTGTCATCCCCGTAGGCGGGACGAACCTGATTTGGTTCCGCTGGACCGTGCCGGAGGACGCCGCAGGGGAGCGCCTGCAATGCGTCTGTGAAGTCAACCCGAACGGCACCATTCCGGAGGAAAATACCGCCAACAATGCCGCAACCGTTACGGCAACGGTCACCGCGCCAACCGTCTCTGGAACGCCCGACACCGCCTATCTGCCCACGCTCCCCGAAGCCTTTCGGCAAACAACCGCGCCCGAAGAAACGGCAGGCACTGCGACATGGACGGAGTGGGGTTATACCGATGGCGGGTTTGTCCTGAAGCGGTACGGAGTCAGAATCGAGGTGGAGGCAACGGTTACGCCGGACGGTTCCTGCAAAACGGCATCCCGGCAGAACGGCGTGTGGGTGATGCGCTCCGGCTATGCCATCTGCCTGTCGGT
>DJSQ01000124.1:0-9115 GCA_002438075.1 Clostridiales bacterium UBA6330 | reverse complement strand
ACCGATGCCGGAGAGGTCTGCGCCTGTTTTCCGGAGTTCGGGTATCGCGCCGAGGATGGAATGTACCGGACATTGGAGCAGACAGACGGGGTATTTTGCTTTGCGTCCTCCGAGGACTACGGCTCGCGCAGGCTGCACTTCCTCCCGCTGTACTATCCGGACGGAGATTATACCGTGTCGGTCACGGTCGGAGGTCTTTGGACGCCAGCCGGAGCCGTCACCGCGCGGGTGTCCGCAAACCGCATTCGCATCGCAGGGAATCTGTATGACGATTGGTATAACAAGTGAGGCAGACGGATATGGAACAGGAAGAAAAAGAAGTCATTGCGGGGTACACGGTGCAAACCTCCCTGTGGATCGGCGGCAAGCGGCTGATTTATGCCAGATCCGAAAATCCGCAGGAATCGCATCCGTATATGAAATGTATCTGCACACAGAACGGTTTGCTGATGGAATACACGGATGCGCTTTGCTCAGACCGATACGAGGAGGTCATGAAACGGTTCGCAGAGGACATTCGGACAGAAGCCGTCAGACTGGAAGCAGAGAAAAGCGCCAAAGGGGATGCCGTTGCCCCGTGTTTCGGAAAGGACGATGTAGAGCCGGCACCGTATGACAGGAGCATCAAGGGCAAAGTGGTTGCCCTGAAGCCGGATGCGTTGGATGACAGCTACCGCGATCTGTCGGGTCAGCTTTACTATGTTACGGGCGGCTTCGGTGCGGAGGCGAACAGTCGGGGACGCGCCTGCTATTGCACCAACCTTTACAGCGGGGCATCCTGTCGGATCGAACGACCGGAGGTTCTCGGCATCGTCCCCGAAGATAGACTGCCGGACTTTGCAAAGAAAACGCTTGCATCGTGCAGGACACCAAAAACAAAAACCGAACGGGAGGAACGGTAATGGCAAAACTCAATTCGCACAACATTCTCATTCTCCGCAAACTGGTGGAGAACGGGTATCACACCAAACGGGATATTATCGGACTGCCCATGTATGAACTTCTGCGCATCCGAACCCTGAGCCGTGGCGACCTTGAAACGGTGTGCCTGCTACAGGAGGCATTGCGCAAAGAAGATCTGCTTTCGTTTCTGACCGAAGAAAAGGAGAATAACTGTGAAACTGGAATGGACAGTCCTGTGGGCTGAAAAAGACCTGTTTCTGGAGGACGGAGATCCGGCAATCGGATTTCTCGGCTTCCTGCGCGGGTGCTTCGGTGAGAGCGGGTTGCAAACGGATGAAAACCTGCCGGAAACGGTTCGGGCGGAGTATGCGGAGGTTCTGCATTTCCTGTGTAGTCCCGATGCCCGCCGCATCCTTTGCGGAAAGGTGCAGATGGAGGGGTATTGCCGCAACCGCATAAAATCCCATGTTCCGATGGCGTTCGGTCGGGAGTGCTGGGGATTCCGCATCCTGAACGAGAATCTGGTGTGGTATCTTGCCTGTACCCCGTGGAATGACCGCAGGCAGTTTTCACTGTTTGTCTATGACCGCATGACCTTGATGACCGCCCTTGCCGCGCGTGTTGGTTTGCCCGAACGCTGTTACGGGGTACAGCCGTTCACGGGGGAACGCATTCTGATTCGCTACGGTGAGGATTCCTACGAACTCTTTCCGCAGTATGGGTGCAATGCTACCGAGAACCGGAAGGATGCTACAGAAAAGAACGGGGAACTTGACGTTACTCCCGCACAGGTTGCCGCAATGGAAAACGGGTCTGTCTACGGTTGGGACACCCCGATGGCAGATGTGCGGAACTATGACAAGGACGGGCATTATTTTCCGATGGAAGAAAGGTCACAGCAAAAGAAAAAATGAAACGAAGTCGGATGAATTTGCGAAAACCGGTTGACAATATAACGGAAAGGCGTTATAATAGAAATACAGGGAAAGGAGGCGATCTTATGCTGAAGGATTTGTTGGACGAGAAAAAGCTGTCGCTGTACCAATGCTCCAAGCTCAGCGGCATTCCGTACACGACGCTGTCCGAGGTGGTGCGCGGCAAAACCAAGCTGTCCAAATGCTCGGCGGAAACGGTTTTGAAGCTGTCCCGAATGCTCGGAATGTCAATGGAAGATCTGCTGTCAGCATCGGAAGACCTTCGCCCGGATTATGAGGTGTATAAGAGCAATGTCTGCCATCGGGTCAAAGATCTCGGCGAGCTGGATTTCATCGTGCAAACGCTGCGGACGGATGAGGTGCGGCATTTGTGGCAGAGAAAATGGTGTTTTGAAGCCTTCTATCTCCTTGCCATGCTGGATTACCTCAGCCGACTGAACGGTCTGCCGCTTTGCAATCAGTATGATGACATCCGCGCACAGTCTCTCCGTCAGCCGTTATACCCGCGCGATGTCCTGCTGGAGGAAAAGCTGCGTCCGGGGTCACAGATCCTGCGCCGTTGCCGGATGGAGGCTGTACCGGAGTTTATGCGATTCAACATTGTGGAAAGTGAGGTCAGAAATGTTTATTGAAGTGCCGTTTACAAAAGCCAATCTGGAATATTACCTCAAAGAATTGGCGAAGGAGTTCCGAAAGCGGGGACATGGCGCACCGGCAGAGCTGACACTGGTCGGTGGGGCATCGGTGCTCTTGAATTATGATTTTCGCTACTCCTCCTATGATATTGATGCGGACTATACGGCGGTTCACTCGGTCATGAAAGAATGTATCAATGCAGTGGGGGACCGTTTGGGGCTTCCCATTGGATGGTTGAATGACGATTTTAAGCGGACCGCATCCTATACGCCGAGGCTTGCGCAGTATTCCGCATATTACAAAACCTTTTCCGGCGTTTTGGAGGTCCGGACGGTCAAAGCGGAATATTTGGTTGCCATGAAGCTGATGTCCGGTCGGAAATACAAAAAGGATTTGTCGGATGTTGCGGGCATCCTTTATGAGCAGCAGCTTTCGGGAGATCCGCTGACCTATGAACGGATCGACCGTGCAGTCTGTAACCTCTACGGCGGTTGGAATGCAATCTCGGAGGAAACCAAAGACCTTTTGAACCGGATTCTTGCCTGTGAGGATTTGAAGGCATTGTTTGTGGAGCTGAGTGAAGATGAACAGACCGCAAAGGACGCGCTGATGGAAGTAGAGAAGAAGTATCCGAGTGCCGTAAAAGAGGATACGGCAGATTCCATTATTGCCATTGCATTGCAAAAGAAAAAAGACCGCGAAGGACGGTAAAAATAAGAAAACGAAAAGCAGGATGCTGTGCGACAGTCATCCTGCTTTTTCTGTTGGAAAGAGGGGGCAATGAATTACGAGATTCAAAATCAATACGGCGTTCTGACAGTCACAGAACCGGACAGCCCACGGGAAATCCGGTTCATCACACCGGAGTATCGGACGCTGTTCCGCATCCGGGACGGGGGAAGCGTCCTGCTGTCTGCGAACGGTACCCGCAGGGAAGTGGTCTGCCGTTACCTTGACGACTACCATCTGGTATTCGCCGGGCGCGGCTACCACATCTGCGAACTGGCAGAAGCCCTTCAGCGCATGGGAGCGACGGTAGAGCCGCTTCCCGAAAAGCGGACGGTCTGGTCGGATCATGACCTGAACCTGCGGGACTGGATTGAAGACCTTTCCGCAGAGGAGCCGGGGTTGACGCGGGAAGAATACGAGACGCGCATGGTGGAAACCAATGCGGGCTATCTCGATGACGAACGCGCCAATCTGGACATTCCGGTGGACGGGGATATTCTGGTCATCTGCGACCTCGGCTTATGGGACGGTCGGCACAGCGGATACACCCTGATTCCGGACGGGAGTCTTTCGGATTGCCTTCAGTACCGCTACGATTCCGCCGAATGGTATGTCACCAAAGACGGGGAGTTCTGCTCCTCCCAATGGCATCATGACGGATGCAACCGTTACACCTTCCGTAAGTTTCGGGACGATGCCACCGAGGACGAGCGTGGCGATCTGCTTGAGAAGCTGTATGACGGAACCGCGAAGCAGGCGGATATTGACCGTGTAACCGAAAAGCTCGGCTACCGTGTGGGGGAAGTGTATGGGTGGCACTTTCCGGATGAGAAGATCAAAGAGAGAGGAAGGGAGAGATAAATGTCAAGAAAAACAGACCTGATTACCGATCTGTACCGCCAAACGGTGAAAACCGTTACTAAGAGTGAGCGGGACTGGATGGCGTTCCTGCGGACGGCGGCATGGCAGTATAAGTACCCGTTTTCGGATCAGGTGTGTATCTATGTGCAGAAGCCGGACGCCGTTGCCTGCGCCGAGATTGCAATCTGGAATCGTCTGGACCGATGGGTGAACCGTGGCGCACACGGCATTGCGCTCATCCGGGACAATGGCGGGCGACCGGTTCTTTCCCATGTTTTCGATGTCGCAGACACGCACAGCCGCCGTCCGTTTGAACTCTGGACGATGGAGAACGGAATGGAGCAGGCAATCACAGAGGCGATGGAGAACCGGTTCGGGGAACTGCCGGACAAACGCTCCTTTCCTGCCGCTGTTCTCTCCGCTGTCGGAAACCTCTGCGAGGATTCGCTCGGAGACTACCTGGATAACCTCGCCGCTGTCACACACGGAAGCCTGCTTGCGGAGTACGACACGGATAATCTGCGGGCTCACTTTCTCCCCATCCTGAAAAACAGTGTGGCATTCACTGTCCTGACCCGTGCGGGCTACCATGCGCCGTCCTATGTAGATGCCGAAGCGCTCCACGGCGTGTATGAATTCAGCACCCCGGACACGGTCAACTGCCTCGGCACTGCCGCCGCAGACCTCTCGGAAATTTGTCTGCGGGAGGTAGAAAAGGTGGTCAAAGCAGAAAAGCGCCGCACAGTTGACGAAAAAACAAAAATGGGGTATCATGAGGGTGCAGAGAAAAAACAGGAAATCGGAGGGATGAATCATGAAAGCTATGAAAATGACCTATCGGGAAGCGGGAACGGTAATGCTCCCGAACCTGAGACTGCCGGAGAGCCAAGCCCCGGAGATCGGGAAATACGGCATGGCGCGCAGGGCGTACCTGATGGCACATCGGAGGGGAACTTATACGACCTTATTGACCGAGAACCGCCTGTCGGAACACCTCTCGGGGATCGACCGGACAGCACGGGATCAGGTGCGGCTGATGACCGAGCAGATGGCGAAGGACCGTGGGGTGAACGAACAGATGAAAGCGGAGAATCCGATGCGCTGGACGCAGAAGATGAACAGCATCAAAGCGTCGGCGGAGGAAATCGTGCGGCATCAACTGATCGAGGCGTAAGCGAATCCGGCGAGTCGCACCCCGAACAATTGGGGACTCCCCGCAATTATCTTGACGGCGATGACATCATAACATTACTGAAGCACGGTGACGGGCTTGCGCACAGCAAGCAGGACATCGTGCTTTTTCTGTCTCAGGAAAAGAATGAGGAGCGTAAAAATCAGTATATCCGGGAGAGCTATAAGCAGGCAACAGTCTCCATCTATCAGGATGAAGCCCAAATCGAGCATATCGGGTACAGCAGCCTTTTCGAGGATGGCTTGCATTTGTTTGAGGGCACATCCCTGAACCCGAAAGCAGAGATGGTGCTTTCATGGCAGGCAACGCGGGAATTGATTGAGGAACTTATCCGGGATAACAACTATCTGGATGAACCCATCCCCGCGCTTACTGAGGCAACGGCAAAAGAACCTGTGCCGGAAGTCGAGGTCAAGTCAGAAGCCCCCACGCCAATCAAACAGAATCTCGCTGTATCACAGGAAGTAATCGACGCCTTCCTGCGCCTCGGCGGGTGTACGAGCCGCAGCAATTATCGTATCTATGGGTTCTACCGGAGAGCAAACAATAAAGATGAAAATATCCGTTTTCTCCGTGCCGAATATGAAACCGATGCCATCGGCTTGATTGTCAACGGTCAGAGATGTGCCGTAGCGTGGGATGAAAACGGCGTGACCTTCGCTGCGGGGGAGCGCGTTGCAACCGCTTGGAGAAAATCTACTCTGACATGGTCGGAAATAGATGACCGAATTCGTCAACTGATTGAACTCGGTCAGTATATCTCAAAGGATGAAGCGTCAAGCGCGGTTGCTGTTTATGATAAGTCGGTGGCGGAGAAAGTGACGAATGTCTACCGGGATTTTCTGAGAGACGCAGAGTTTCCGGAAAGCCCTCCTCAAAACGACTATCAGAAACAGGTCATTTTCTTCTTTGCGATACTGCACGAGCCGGGGAGAGCCGAACCGTTTATTCCCGTCTTTGAGGAAGCGGTGGATGCACTGACGGGGGAAGCCCGCAGACGCGAGGGTTACACACCGCAGTTTGTAAAAATGCTTGTCAGCAGCTATCGCCGTGATCCGGTGGAATACCCGCAGGAGGAATATGTTCTCCCGCCTGAACACTACCTGTCGCAGGATCAGATAGACAGTCATCTGGTCCGTTCCGGCAACCATGTTTCGGAGGGGAAATTCCGTATCTATTCGTTCTTCCTGCGAAACAAGAACAAGCAGGAAAGAGCAAAGTTTCTTTCGGATGAATACGGTATCGGTGGTTCTTATGGCGGCAGACAGGACGAGAGCCATGATAGCAAAGGATTGGCTCTTGCTGGCGGGCTTGACAAGAACGGAGTCAGAAATGTGCTTTTGAGTTGGGCGCAGGTGGCAAACCGTATAGACGAACTGATCCGAAGTGACAGGTACCTGACGGCAAAAGAAGTTGAACATCTTGACGCTTATGAAAAAGAGCAGATTGCAAGACGGATCGTAAACTTTTATTACGGGAAATCCGCTGAAGCGCCGCATCCGTTTGAGAAAAAGGACGAGGACTATTTCGGAAGCGCTGCCGAAAAAGAGGTGTACCAACAGCTTGATGACACCGAGCACGTCAATGAGATCATCGGAATGATGCAGACGGTGTTTGATTCCGAAATGCCGGGGAGTTACACTTACGATCACGACAGAGAAAGCCTTGCCGAGGTCAGACAGTTTGCCGAGGGCAAATATAACCTTTTCCCGGGCAGTAAGTACCGTAAGAAAGAGCAGGATACAGAAGCCCCTCGCGTCATTCAGCCGATAGAAACCTGGCAGGAAGAAAGACCTTCGGATATTGACTTTACGCAGTACGGTCTGAACCTGAAACTTGGTGATTGGCTGCACATCGGTCAGAACGAGGTACAGTTATCCTCTGCAACCGCAGACGGCGTTGAGTTGTACGACGGGACGCTGTTCCCGATGGAAATGTCGCTTGAGGTGTTTGTTCGGCGTATCAAAGAGAATCCGCTGAATGAGGCGTTTTTCCTCAAAGAGAGTGAGGCGGTTGTCAATGAGTCGATGCCCGCACCGGTTGTGCCGAACGAACCGGAACAAGAGGAACAAGCGGGCAAACACGAAATTGCGGCATACGCATTGGGGGATTTTTATGAGTTCTTTGATGATGACGCGAAGAGAACCGCAGAAATCTGCGACCTGACAATGACAACCCGCGTGATGGCAGACGGCACAAGACACCCGATGTGCGGTGTCCCGAAATACACCATAGACCGCTATGAACAAAAGCTGGAGAAAGCCGGATATACCGTTGTGCTCCGGGATTTCAATGAGTTCAATGCCGATAGGCAGGCAACTCCGGAGTCTGACAAGGAGATTCCGACCGAGGAGCATATCTTCCTTGATTCAACAAGAGAGGAGCTTTATTGGATTTATTACAATCCCGATTCGGATGCGGGCGGGCAGCTTGTAACGAACATGCTCTCTTTCTCCGTATTCAAAGAAGCCTATGAGGACTTTGTAGGCAACGGCGGAGATTTCACGGACAAAGAACAGAGAGACGCTTTCATCGACAGTATCAGTGAAATGGCGGATTGCGAGCTTGCGGATGTGAGAACACCGTTCTTTGCGGAGGCAAAGGCAACTTTTGATTCAGAGCCGGACTATACGGGCTTTACGGCAGAGAACCTTTCCAAGATCAGTCGGGCGATTGAAGACCACCTGATAGACCGGGAAGCCGAGCAGGCAGGCGACGCCTACGAAGCGGAATATGGGGCTGACGGTTATCGGATGTTTCCGGGCAATGCACCGGAGGCAGACGAAGAACCGGCAATGCCTACCCCGGAAGAATCCGCCGCGCTGTCTGCTCCCACCTTTGCCGAGCCGACAAAAGCCGCACTTCCGACCTCCTTCCATCCGGAAGTGTCGCCGGAGGACCGCACAGATTACCGCCTCCCGGAAGAAACCTCCCCGCAGACCTTTTCCGCTCCGGAGAAGTACCAAGCCAATGTTGCGGCAATCCGGCTGCTCAAGCAACTGGAATCCGAAAACCGTCTTGCCACACCGGAGGAGCAGACCATGCTTGCCGGATATGTGGGCTGGGGCGGTCTTGCAGATTGCTTTGACCCTGCAAACCGACACTATGAAGAACTGAAAGCCCTGCTCACGCCCGAAGAATACGAAGCCGCCAAGGAATCCACCCTGACGGCTTTTTATACGCCTACGGTCGTGATGAAAGCAATCTACAAAGCCCTTGCCAACATGGGCTTTCGGGGCGGGAACATTTTGGAACCTGCCTGCGGCATCGGCAACTTCATCGGCGCATTGCCGGAAGAAATGCAGGGAAGCCGCGTGTACGGTGTAGAACTGGACAGCGTTTCGGGGCGTATTGCACAGCAGTTGTATCAAAAACAGAATATCTCGGTCACGGGCTTTGAGAGCACCGCCTTTCCGGACAGCTTTTTCGATGTCGCAGTCGGCAATGTCCCGTTCGGGCAGTTCAAGGTGCTTGATCCCAAGTATAACAAGTACAATTTCCTCATCCATGATTATTTCTTTGCCAAGACGCTCGACAAGGTGCGCCCCGGCGGAATCGTTGCCATGCTCACGAGCAAGGGGACAATGGACAAGGAGAATCCCGCCGTCCGCCGCTATCTCGCACAGCGGGCAGACCTCATCGGTGCCATCCGCTTGCCGGAGGATACCTTCCGGGGGAATGCGGGGACAGAGGCGGTGGCGGACATCCTGTTCTTCCAAAAGCGGGATACCATGACCACGCAGGAGCCGGATTGGGTACACCTCGGCACGGACGAAAACGGTATCCCGATGAACCGGTATTTTATCGACCACTCCGATATGATTCTCGGACAGATGGTAACCGAATCGGGACCGTTCGG
>DJSQ01000044.1 GCA_002438075.1 Clostridiales bacterium UBA6330 | reverse complement strand
TGCGTAACCCGTCAATAACGAAACGTTGTAGGGAACGACCCGTGTGTCGTTCCGCATCGGTTCTCGGTTACATTGTTACGAATGGATTATATACCACAAAACTCTATACGCTCTGTGTCATTTCAAACCAAACGCCGGTGGCACTATGTTCGCACTCTGTATGTTTGGGTGAAAAGGTTTGCGGGAGTCCAGAGGGGGCTTTCCTTAAAAGCCCCCTTTGGCGCATCCCCTCGCATCCCCCCTGCGGACTAAGCGGGAGAGCTCGGTTGCGAGCGCATCGGCGAGCGCGTCAACGTCGGCGAGCGTGTTGTATACGGAGAAGCTGATGCGAATCGAGCATTCGATTTCGGCGGGAGACAGACCGAACGCCGTCAGCGCGGCGCTCTGGTGGTGACTGTGCGACGAGCAGGCGGAGCCGTTGGAAATGCAGATTCCGCGGGCAGAGAGCGCGTGAAGCATCGTTTCACTGCGGATGTCGGGCAGGGTGTAGTTGAGAATGTGCGGCGCACACTTTCCTGCGGGCAGATTGGGGCGCAGGGGCAGGGCGGCGAGCTTTTTCAGCGTCAGCTCCCGCAGACTTGCCAGCTTTCCGAGGTTCTCCTCAAGGCTCGCGCTCCCCTCCTCCGCCGCCTGACCGAAGCCCGCAATGCCGATGAGATTTTCGGTCCCCGAGCGGAAGCCGTTCTCCTGCCCGCCGCCGAGCAGAAGCGGCACGATGTCCCGCCGCCGCAGACTGTCGCGGGAGACGTACAGCGCGCCGACCCCTTTGGGTCCGTGAATCTTGTGCGCGCTGACCGTTACAAGGTCTGCCCGCACCGATTTCGGGGTCATGCGGCACTTGAGATAGCCCTGCACCGCATCGGTGTGCGTAACGATATCGGGGTTGCGGTTCTTCGCCATTGTGAACGCGCGTTTGATGTCGTACATCGCCCCCGTCTCGTTGTTAACGGTCATTATCGACACCAGAAAGATTTTGTCATTCAGCGCGGCGGCGTAGCGGTCAAAATCCAAGACCCCGCCGCGTGTGGGGATGCGGACCACCTCAAAGCCCTGCGATTCCAGCAGGCGGAACGCGTTCTCCGCGCCCGGGTGCTCGGAATCGGTGGTAATGACGCGCATTCCGCGACGGCGGGGCTTTGCAAACGCCGTGCCGAGAATGGCGAGGTTGTCCGATTCGCTCCCGCAGGAGGTGAAAATCAGCTCCCCCGGCTCGGGGCGCGGGATGCCGAGCGATGCGGCAACCTGCCTGCGCGCCATTTCCAGCACGTCATGCGCGGCGTTGCCCATAAAATGGAGCGATGACGGGTTGCCGTAAAGCTCCATCACCTCGCGCATCCGCGCCTTGACCCCCTCGGAGAGCGCCGTGGTTGCGCTGTTGTCCAGATAAATTTCCTTCATGTCAGGCTCCTCAACGGAACGCGAACGCCGCAACGATGTCCGCCAGCTCCGCAGTGTGGTTATCAAAATTCGCCTCGGTTGCCGTGTAGGTCAGGCTGTACATCATGCTCCGATACGCCGCGATATACTGGCGGTAGCGGTAGACCACCCCGTCAATCGTAAGCGTGTATTCGTAAACCGTTGCCTCGCGGGAGCCGAGCTTTTCCTTGTGCGTTTTGTCCTCGTCCACAACCATTGCCCCCTCGCCGTACACCTTTTCCAGCTGCTCGCGGGTCATGGTGAAATACTCCGCCACGCTCAGGTGCTCTGTGGTCGGCATATACGGAACCACGCTGACCGACGTGCGGTCCTCCTCGACATACGCGGCGTAAATCGGGGAATCGAGGTCAATTTTCCAATCGGCAGGGACATAGAAGCGATACGCCACATCGTCCCCGAAGCAAGCCTTCATGCCCTCGGGAGCATCCTTGCCCGCATCGGTTTCCTTTGCAAAATCATCGGGCAGATACGGCTCGTCCGCAAAGCGGAAGGCGTTGAGAATCTTCTCCACGTCGCTTGCGTACTGCTCGTACATCTCCTTTTCGGCGGTGAACGTGAACACATAGAACGCGCCGTTCCGCTCGGTCACAAGCTGCTTGAAATAGTAGGTCTTTCCGCCGATCAGCGCCGAATAGCACCATCTGCCCGCATCGGTCTTGTCCAGCATATCCGCGCCGCTCGCGTCCTTGTCAAGCGTCACCTTGCCGTCCAATGCGGTCGCGCGCACGGGGCGCAGGCATTCGTTCTCGTAGAACCACGCAAGGCGCGGGGAAATCGCGGAATCACCCGCAGTCTCTTCCGTCCCCTCGGCGGTCTCCAAAGCCTCCAGCGCCGCGCGCCATGCGTCGGTCAGCGGGTATTTCGCCACGCTGACGGTCGACTGCCGCGAAAGGTCACGGTAGGCGCTCGAAACGTTGGGAGAGGAGTTCTGCACCACCCACGTGGTGGGAACATAGAGCCGATAATCGGCTCCCGCGACCGTTGCGTTCTGCATCCCCTCGGGCACATCGTCCCCGCCGCCGACCTTGACGCAGGAAACAAGCCCCATCAGCAGAGCGACGCAGAGCAGGAGCAGAAGCGGACGAACGAAACGCTTCATTCGGCAGCCCCCTTTCCGCCCTCACGGTCCCTCAGGGTGCACTCGGCGGCGCACATGATGCCGAACCGCCCGCTCTCGTAGGTCAAGCCGCCCTGAAAGAACGCGGTATACGGCTCTCTGAGCGGTCCGTCCGCCGAAAGCTCGATGGAGGACCCCTGCGTGAAGCCGCCCGCCGCCATGACCACGCGGTCATTGTAGCCGGGCATCTGCCACGGCTCGGGCGTGACGAAGGCATCCACGGGAGACCCCTGCTGAATGCCGCGGCAGAAGGCGCAAAGCCCCTCCGCGCTTCCCGTTATCACGGTCTGAATGATATCGTATCTCGGCTCGTCCCAGCGCGGCTCGACCCTGTAGCCGAGCGCCTCGAACAGGTACGCCGCAAGATGCGCGGTCTTGAGCGCCTGCGCCACGGTGTGCGGCGCATAGAACAGCCCCTTGTAAAGCGACTTGTTCTGTCCCATGGTGGCACCCTGCTCGGTCCCGATTCCAACCGAGGTCAGGCGGTAGCTTGCCAGCTCGACCGCGCGCTTGGTCCCCGCGATGTAGCCGCCCGTTTCTGCCATTCCGCCGCCCGGGTTCTTGATGAGCGAACCGATGACCATATCCGCGCCGACCTCGGTCGGCTCCCGCTCCTCGACGAATTCGCCGTAGCAGTTATCCACCACCACGTACACGTCCTGCCGCACCGCGCGCACGACCTTGATTGCCTCGCCGATTTCCGCAACGCTCAGCGTTTTGCGGTTCAGATAGCCCTTGGAGCGCTGAATGAACACCACCTTGATGTTCGG
The DNA here is from genome assembly GCA_002438075.1 of Clostridiales bacterium UBA6330. GTDB lineage: Bacteria > Bacillota > Clostridia > Oscillospirales > CAG-272 > UMGS1865. The sequence goes on along the minus strand of DJSQ01000044.1, from coordinate 4,194 downwards.
GTGCTTCTTCAGGTTCTCGGCAATCTCCTCCGCGCGGAACGAGCCGTCCGCATTCAGGTCGGTCTGGAGATAGTCCACGCCGAAGTCGCGCAGGGAGCCGTTCCCCGCCTCACCGCAAAGCCCGATGACCTCCTCCAGCGTGTCATACGGCTTGCCCGCAATCGTATAGAGGATATCGCCCGGGCGCAGAAGCCCATACAGACCGATGCTCAGCGCATGGGTCCCGCTGACGATACCGACGCGGACAAACGCCGCCTCCGCGCCCATTACGTCCGCCCAGATTTCGTCCAGCACCTCGCGCCCGCGGTCGTTGTTTCCGTAGCCCGAGGAGGTCCCGAACATGGAATCCGACACGCGGTGGCGGCGGAACGCATCCATGATTTTTTCCGTATTGCGGAACGATACCGCGTCAATCTCTTTGTAAAGCGGCGCGAGCTTTTCCTCCGCCTCCGCCGTCAGTCTCTGTACTGTTTCCGAAAATTGCATCTTGATTTGGCTCCTTATTTTTTGCTCTGTGCTGATCTTATAATTCCTTTACCAATCGGCAAAACCGCTCGCCGCGCTCCTCGAAGTTGCGGAACGCGTCAAAGCTGGTGCACGCGGGAGAAAGCAGGACCGTATCCCCCGCCTCCGCCAATTCCGCCGCACGGCGCACCGCGCGGTCAAATTCCGCCTCCGTATATACGGGGACCGTTGCACCGACCGTTTCCAGCGCCGCGCCGATCAGCCCCGCCGCCTCGCCTGTGAGGACCACCGCCTTTGCGCGGTCGTTCAGTGCCCACGCGAGCTCGTCAAACGGGACGTGCTTATCTCTGCCCCCGCAGATGACAATCGGCTTACCCTCCAGCGCCGAGAGCGCCGCCATCGTGCGCGTGGGGCTCGAATCGATGGAGCTGTTGATAAACGTGACCCCGTTCTTCACCGCCACGCGCTCCAGTCGGTGTGCCACGCCGCGGAAGGTGGTTGCCACCCGCCGCACGGCTTCCGCCGAGATCAGCCCTGCGGTCAGCCCGATAGCGGTCATGTAGTTTTCCAGATTGTGTCGCCCGGGCAGAAGGATATCGGACACCGCCAGAATCGGCTTTCCCGAGAGGCAGATCATGCCGTCCCGTACATACACCGCCCGCGATGCGACCAGCGGGAACTCCTCCGCATCCGTCTTGACCGAAGAAAACAGCGTTACGGGAACTCCGCATTCCGCCGCCAGCCGCAGGCAGTCGCCGTTCTCGGCGTTTGTAACCAGCAGGCTGTTGCCGCTCCCGCGAAAGATGTTTGCCTTTGCCTCGATGTACTCCTCCATGTCGGTGTGCCAGTTGAGGTGGTTCGGCGAGAGGTTCGTCACCGCCGCCCGCTCGGGGCTGACGCGCAGGTCCATGAGCTGGAAGCTGGAAAGCTCCACCACTGCAAAGTCGTTCGCCGTCATATCCTCCGCGCGCGGCAGGAGCGGCTCACCGATGTTTCCGCCGACAAAGACGCGGACGGCGCTTCCCCGCAGCTCCTGCTCCGCCCGCAAAAACAGGGCGGTCAGCGTGGTGGTTGTGGTTTTTCCGTCGCTTCCGGTGATTCCGAGCACCCGCGCGGGGGTCAGCTCCAGAAACAGCTCCATCTCCGAGGTCACATACGCGCCGTGGCGGACCGCCTCACGGAAGGCGGGGAGGTCGGGGCGCAGCCCGGGGGAGCGGAAGATCACGCGCTCGTCAAGGTCCTCCAGATATTGCTCGCCGAGGCGCAGGGTGACCCCCGCCGCCTCAAGACGCGCGGCGGTGTCGCCCAGCTCCTCGCGGCTTTTGCGGTCCCGCGCAACGACGGTCGCGCCGTGCGCAAGCAGAAAATCAATCAATGGCAGGTTGGAGATACCAAGCCCGACGACCGCAAAGGGTCCGGGGAGGCACTCCTTGATACTTCGGGGCAGTTCCAAGGCTTTGTTCCTTTCTCAAGAGCCCCCAACACTCCCCACGCGGGGAATTCTCGGGGGTCCTTTTTGGCTTGCGTTTGTTTGCATCCGCTTATATTATATTCTTTTTCCGTCCCGCTTGCAATAGAAACCTGTAAATTTTTCTGTTTTTCCGCAAAAAAAGCGGAAATCCCCTTTTCAAACCGCTCTTTTTCTGCTATAATAAGATGATAACCTATCACAGAAAGGACCGAAACCATTCATGGCAGTGAAAAAGCCTCAGCAATACGACAACCAAAGCATCAAAGCACTCAAGGGCGCGGACCGCGTGCGCAAGCGTCCCGCCGTTATCTTCGGCTCGGACGGGCTGGAGGGCTGCGAGCACTCGTTTTTTGAAATTCTCTCCAACGCCGTGGATGAGGCGCGCGAGGGACACGGCTCCGAAATCCGCACAACGGTCTACCTTGACCACAGTCTCTCGGTCGAGGACTTCGGGCGCGGCGTTCCGCTCGGCTGGAACGAAGCCGAGGGGCGCTGGAACTGGGACCTGATTTACTGCGAGCTTTATGCGGGCGGCAAGTACGACAACAACTCCGAAGCCTCCGCCTACGAGTATTCGCTCGGTCTGAACGGCCTGGGTGCCTGTGCAACGCAGTACAGCTCCGAATACATGGAGGTCCACTCCTACGACGGCACGACCGAGCGTTCGATTCGCTTCTGCCGCGGCGAGGTGGACGGCGAGCTGACCGAGCGTCCGCTGACACGCAAGGAGGCGGGACGGACGGGAACCATCGTACACTGGAAGCCCGACCTTGAGGTCTTTACCGACATCAACATTCCCGTGGACTTCTTTGAGGATCTGTTGCGGCGGCAGTCGGTGGTCAATGCGGGCATCACCTTTGTTCTGCGCGCCGAGCAGGAGGACGGGACCTTTGCGGAGAGCACCTACTGCTACGCAAACGGCATTACCGACTACCTCTCCGAGCTGGTTGGAGAGAACAGTCTGACCCTGCCCGTTGCGTGGCACATGGAAGCCAAGGGACGCGACCGCGAGGACAAGCCCGAATACAAGCTGAAAGCCGACATCACGTTCTGCTTCTCCAACACGGTCAGTCTGCTGGAATACTACCACAACTCCAGCTTTCTGGAGCACGGCGGCTCGCCCGACAAGGCGGTGCGGCTTGCGTTCCTCTACGCGATTGACAAGTATCTGAAGTCGGCGAACCTTTACACGAAAAACGAGAGCAAAATCACCTTCGGTGACATTTCCGACTGTCTGGCGCTGGTCATCAACAGCTTTTCCACGATGACCTCCTACGAAAACCAGACCAAAAAGGCAATCAACAACCCCTTTATCTGCGATGCGCTGAACGCATTTCTGCGCAAGCAGCTGGAAATTTACTTCATCGAGAATCCGAAGGATGCCGAGCAGATTGCCAAGCAGGTGCTTGTCAACAAGCGGAGCCGCGAGTCGGCGGAAAAGGCGCGCGGCGACTTCAAGAAAAAGCTGGCGGGCTCGGTGGACGTTTCCAACCGCGTGGAGAAGTTCGTCAACTGCCGCTCGAAGGACCCCTCCCGCGCGGAGCTTTACATTGTGGAGGGTGACTCCGCTCTGACCTCCTGCAAATTGGGGCGTGACGCGGAATTTCAGGCGATTATCCCCATTCGCGGCAAGACGCTGAACTGTTTGAAGTGCGACTACGCGCGCATTTTCAAGAGCGACATCATTGTGGACCTGCTCCGCGTAATCGGTTGCGGCGTGGAGGTAAAGGGCAAGGCGAAATCCGACCTCAACTCGTTTGACCTTGCGAATCTGCGCTGGTCAAAAATTATCATCTGCACCGATGCCGACGAGGACGGCTTCCAGATTCGGACGCTTCTCCTGACGCTGTTCTATCGCTTGCTCCCGACGCTTCTTGCGGAGCACCGCGTATTCATTGCGGAGTCCCCGCTGTTTGAAATCACGACGAAGGACCAGACGCTCTTTGCCTACGACGAATTCGAGAAGGCGGAAATTCTGAAAAAGCTGGGGAACAAGAAATACACGCTCCAGCGCTCCAAGGGCTTAGGTGAGAACGAGCCCGGCATGATGTGGCAGACGACGATGAATCCCGAGACGCGCCGTCTGATTTCGGTCTCCCCTGCCGATGCTGCTATGACCGACCGCATTTTCGACACGCTCCTCGGCGACAATCTCCCCGCGCGGAAGCAATTCATCACCGACCACGGAAGCGAATACATGAAAGATATTGACGTGTGAGGAAAGACCTCGGGGCGCCGCCCCGAACCCTGCTTAGGGG
>DJSQ01000121.1 GCA_002438075.1 Clostridiales bacterium UBA6330 | reverse complement strand
GCAGGCGGAATCTCGGCACTATTTAAGGTCATCAATTTAAGAAAATTCCGTCCCATGCCTCCGCTTGGGACGGCTTTTTTTCGATTTTTTCAAGTTTTTTTCGCAAAAGTACTTGACAAAATCAATACTTCGTGATATGATGTATTACGCAAGGAGGAGTATAGAATGGATATTCAGTTAAAACGGGGATTGCTCGACGTATGTGTGTTAGCCGCAATCAAGAATGAGGACTCCTACGGCTACAAGATTATCAAGGACATGAAGCCGTATCTGGAGCTTTCGGAATCAACGCTGTATACAATTCTGAAACGGTTGGAGACTGCGGAAATGCTGACGGTGCGCACCTCCGAGCACGGGGGGAGATTGCGGAAGTATTACCACATCACAAAGGCAGGACTGCGGCGGCTTGAGGAGTTCAAGGAGGAGTGGCGCGAGGTCATGTCGATTTATCAGTTTGTAATCAGGGAGGATGTAAAGAAATGACAAAACAGGAATTCTTATGTGCGCTGGGAAAGGCGCTGGCGGGTCTGCCGCGGCGGGAGGTCGATGAACGCCTTGCCTTTTACGGCGAATCCATCGACGATCGGATTGAGGAGGGGCGGACCGAGGCACAAGCCGTTTCGGATATCGGCTCGGTAGACGAAATTGCGGCGCAGGTGATTGCGGAGGTTCCGCTCGCCAAGATTGCAAAGGAGCGCGTAAGACCCAAGCGTCGGCTTCGCGCGTGGGAAATCGTGCTTCTGGTGCTCGGCTCTCCCGTGTGGCTTCCGCTGTTGGCGGTTGCGGCGGTGTTAGGTCTTATATTATACCTCGTGCCGTGGATTCTGATTGTTTCCGTGTGGGCGGTCTTTGTGTCGCTTGTTGCCTGTGCGCTCGGCGGCGTTGCGGCGGGGCTCTATTTCGCCGTTCGCGGCTTCGGCTTTACGGGGCTTGCCTCGGTTGGGGCGGGGCTCTTCTGCGCAGGGGTTGCGGTCTTTCTCTTCTTCGGATGTCGGGAAGCAACGAAGGGAATTGTCCTGCTGACCAAGCAAATCGTGTTCGGAATCAAAAAGTGCTTTATGGGAAAGGAGAACGGATGATGAAGGCAACAAAAAAATGGCTGATTGCCGCAAGCGCATTGGTATTGCTCGGGCTGTTGCTCTTTGTTTTGACCATGTGCTTTGCGGGCTGGGATTTCAAAAAGCTCGAAACGGAAAAATATGTGACCGAAACCCATGAGCCCAAAGAAGCGTTTGAAAACATCCGAATTCGGGCGGATATCGCGGACATTACCTTTTTGCCCTCCGAGGACGGGCGCTGCCGCGTGGTCTGCTACGAGCGGGAGGGCGCGGGGTATGCGGTCTCGGTTAAGGACGGCACCCTGCATATCAGCGCGGAGAAAGACAGGGAATGGCATATCGGCATTTCCTTTGACAGCGATTGCATTACGGTCTATCTGCCGCTGGCGGAATATGCCTCCCTTGCGGTTGAAAACCAAACGGGCGATATCATAATCCCGAGCGGCTTCCGCTTTGCGGATATGGACCTTTCGGTCAGCACGGGCGAGGTCAAAAGCGAAGCCGAGGCAGGGGAGGTCCGAATTGCGTCAAGTACGGGCGGCATCTGCGTGGAAAATACCGCGGTCGGGTCGCTGGACCTCTCAAGCTCCACGGGCAAAGTGACCGTGAAGAATGTAACCTGCAAAAGCTTGGTCTCGGAGGGGAGCACGGGCGATGTTTCTTTGCACAATGTGACCGCATCGGAAGCCCTCTCGGTTGTCAGGAGCACGGGAGACATCACCTTCCGCGATTGCGACGCTTCCGAGATCTACGCCAAAACAAGCACGGGCAACATCGAGGGCAATTTCCTGACGGATAAAACCTTCCTTGCAAAGAGTGATACGGGAAGCATCGATGTCCCGCAGGCGACAACGGGCGGCAAATGCGAGCTCATTACCGACACGGGGCATATCAAAATCACGGTGCGATAAGCTTCGCGCCGGAACATGAAAAAAGATTTCGTCCGTCTCCTATGGGGACGGGCGAAATCTTTTCAATCTCGGAGCCTGTTACGAAACCGCGTAGAATACGACCGAGGCGGCGGTCAGGCTGTAGTTTTTCGACCCGATGCGAATCGCTTCCCATTGCGCGGGGGAGCCGCTGAAACGGACCTCCTCAAGGTAAGCGCAACCGTAAAACGCCATGTCCGCAATCTCGCGTACCGTTGCGGGAATCAGCGCCGCCGAGCCCGCGTGCCGCGCGGGATAAAGAATCAGTTCACTGCCGTCCGAGGTGTAAAGCACCCCTTCCGCGTCGCAGAAACGGGGGTTGCTCTCGCTGACCGAAATGTAGACCAGATTGGGACAGTCCGCAAAGGCAAGGTCTCCGATTGTCGTAACGCTTGCGGGTATCTGAATCGCCGCAACCGTCTCACAGCCGTAAAACGCGCGCGCGGAAATGCCCGTTACGCGATCGCCCGCAGGGGAACGGTCGGGAATCACCGCAAACGCATCCCGACAGCTTCCCACACTCTCCAGAACGCAAACGCCGTTGCCCGTTGACCGAAATACCATCCCGCTCGGCACCTCGGTCTCCGAAAAGGTAGGGACCTCCTCGGTCGGCGGCGCGGGATAGGAGGTGCTTGTCCCCGGGATGTAGTACCGCGTGCGCTCGGTCGGTGCCGTGTCGGGCGGGGCCTCCTTTTGCGATGCACCAATGCAGATCAGGGCAATTGTCAGACAAAGCGCAACGGCAAAAACCACCGCAAGCGCGACCATCAACAGCTGACTCGGACTTTTCATAATTCCGTACCTCCGAATGGAAATGATTTCCATTCTTATCATACCACAGCCTGTCCGAACGGTCAAGAGAAACCGTTCCCGATATTCCGACGGGATTTCCGAAAAGCGCCCGAAAACGACGCAATTTTTCGTATTCGAGGACGATTTCGGTTGCCTTTTGGTGCGCCGTGACGAACGGTTTTACGCATAGCGTGACGCAAGAAACCCATATTTGAGCCCCGTCGGGACTTTTTCCCAGACGGGGCTTGCTTTTTGAGGGGAAATATGCTATAATAAACGGGATGGTTTATTTGTTGGGTGCTTAAAGATTGGTGGCTTTTGGTATGTGATACCTTACACGGGTGCCGAGATTCCGCCTGCCGGAGCCCCTTCGGGGTTCGACTCCGCGGCAATGGTTGGTTTTTGCGTTCGCCGTTGCATGGCGGTGCCG
>DJSQ01000094.1 GCA_002438075.1 Clostridiales bacterium UBA6330 | reverse complement strand
CTTCTCCCTCCAAGGTCTTCCACCCCTACCCCCGTGCTCTCCCGCAGAGAGTTCGTATGCCAAACAGGAGAAGAATGCCGCAGGTCGCACCGGCAGTGTCGAGCCAAACGTCCGCAACACTCGGTCCGCGACCGCTGAAAATCTGAATCGTCTCGTCAAAAAGCGCACATAGCTCGCTTGCAAACCAAATGTTCAGATAGCTCTGAAACGAACGCCGCCGCTCCAGCCAGAGGATGCCCGACAACTCCGTGCCGAGGATAAAAAACTCGGTAAAATGCGCCAGCTTCCGCACAAATGCGTGACTGATGCCCTCGCTGTGAAATATCTTCCGTAACAGGTCCGTCACCCATTGGCTCTCCCCGTCGGACGCAACCTTCCCGCGCATCGAACGCGAAAGAATAAACCCGACCGTCAAGCCAATCAGAACCCATAGCGCCACGCGCCATGTCCTCCGATCGCGCAGAATCGCCCGCGCGCTTCTCATACACCCGCGGGAACGCCCGCCGCAATCTTCATTTCCTCCGACTTCTGCGCCGTCCGATTCACTTCCTCGGGGCGGTGGAATGTCGGCACCACCTCGTGAAGCGCCGCCTTCGCCCGCGCATTGTCCTCGCCCGCAACCGCCGCGCGCAGGATTGCCAGCTTCTCTGCCAGCGCCTCGGGTCCGATCGGCTCGTCCCGCTCGATGAAGATCAGACTGTTCTCGGTCTTGTCCAATTCCTCGGTCTTGACCAACAGCTCCTCGTACAGCTTCTCGCCCGGGCGTAAGCCCGTTTCGATGATGTCAATGTCGCGGTACGGCTCGTAGCCGCTCAAGCGCACCATGTTTTCCGCCAAATCCAGAATCTTTACGGGCTTGCCCATGTCCAGCACGAACAGCTCCCCGTTCTGCGCCATCGCGCCCGATTGCAGGACCAGCTGGCTCGCTTCGGGAATCGTCATGAAATAGCGGATAATCCGCTTGTCGGTCACGGTAATCGGTCCGCCGTTCATAATCTGCCGACGGAACAGCGGAATCACCGACCCCGCACTTCCCAGCACGTTGCCGAACCGCGTTGCGCTGAAGGTCGTTGTCGTGGACGTGCGGCTGTGGCTCTGCACAATCATCTCGCACATCCGCTTGGTTGCACCCATGACGTTGGTCGGGTTGACCGCCTTGTCGGTGGAGACCATCATAAAGCGCCCCACGCCGTATTTTTCGGACAGCTCCACCGTGTTGAGCGTGCCGAATACGTTGTTTTCAATCGCCTCACAGCAGTTGTGCTCCATCAGCGGGACGTGCTTGTGCGCCGCCGCATGGAGAACCACATCGGGGCGGTAGGTTGCAAAAATCCGCTCCAGCGCCTCGCGGTTGCAGACCGACAGAATCTCCACCCGCAGGTCCAGCGCGTCCCCGTAGGCAATCTTCAGCTCCTGCTGAACATCGTAAGCGCCGTTCTCGTAAACGTCCAGAATCACCAGTCTGCGCGGCTGCATCTTCGCAATCTGACGGCACAGCTCGCTTCCGATGCTTCCGCCGCCGCCCGTAATCAGCACCACCTTGCCGCGGTAGAACGCACCCGTCTTTTCGTCCGCCACCTCAATCGGCTTGCGGAAGAGCAGCTCCTCGATGTCGAACTCGCGCAGATGCCGCTTTCCCTCGCCGACCTGCTCCATCACGGGGTAGTCGTAAATCTTGACCTTTCTGCCGAACGCCTTGTAGCGGTCGTAAAGTGCGCGCTTTTCGTCTGCCCCCAGACGCGGGAGTGCGAAAATGATTTCCTGCACGCAGTAGTGGTCCAGAATATCCCCCGTCACGTCCTTCTCGTCAATAATCGGCACGTTGTAAATCTGCCTGCCGACCTTTTCTTCATTGATATCAATAAAGCACTTCGGCACATAGGACGAGGTGATCGAATTCATCAGCTCCTCCGCCAGCGCCACACCAACGCGCCCCGCGCCGACAATCGCTACGCGAATCTTGTTGTTCTGCTCCCCCGCGCCCAGACGGATGTTCTCGCCCGCAAACACACGGATGAGGGGACCGAGTATCTTGCCCAGCACCGAATCCTTACGGCAGCATTTGTAGGCATACCGATAAACCATGCGGATGGCAAGGCAGATCAGGAGGCACATACAATTGATGGAAAGCGAGCGCAGGAGCGAAATGCCCTTGATCGGCAGGACCTTTTGCAGGACGCTGTAGAGAACCGCCGCACAGCCGTCCGCCACCAACAGGCGGATATAGCTCTGAATGCCGCCGTAGCGCCAGACCTGATTGTAAACCTTCCAGACCACCCGCATTCCGAAGATGGAGGCGGTCACAAGGAGCATATGGATGAGGATATCCATGCTGCCGAGGTTGTCGGGCGTGCCCTTGTAAACCAGCAGGAACAGAATTTCCACCACAAGGCAGATGAAAAGGTCATACGCCACGAGCTTCCAGCGGGAATTGAAAAATCTTCTCTCCCGTGACAGCTCGTCCTTCTGTGTCTGATTCATAATTCAATCCTTTCAGAGAACAATCGGAGACAAGCGCGCCGATTTTCTCGGACTTTCCGCAAATGAAAAGCCGGAATTCATTCCGGCGGAATAACGTGCACACACGGTCCGGAGATCTGCTTGGGCAGAACAAGGTAACAATGGATTCGGGAGCGCAACGGTCATGGGGGTACCTTTTCATTTGACAGCCTGCAAGCTACAAGCTTTTGGATGCAGTGTGCAGGTGTTTATATTTTAACACAAATCGCCCCTTTTTTCAATAGCAAACGCCTCTTTTTTATTTTTTCCACAATTCGATGCAAAATACGCATCCCAATTTGTATGCTTTTACCATTGATTTTCTTCATTTTTCACCATTATTTGTTTAACGTACTTTGAGGGAAAGGATTTGTGAACGGCGGGCGGGACAGCGCAGCGAGCCGTGTGCGGCGGTTGCGGGCAGTTAGTTGTGACTAATTTTTGTCTTTTTTGCGCGAATCGATTGACAACCCACCCGCGATATGGTATAATGGTAGGACATTGAGGGAGTAGATGGCGCAATCGGCGCGGCAAGTCAACAGACTGACGGAATACCGTCTGGCTTGTCTGGGGGCAACGGGGTTGTCCTGATTTCGAGACTCAGGTATGGTATGCCATACTTGGGCTTTTTTGTTCGGGTAGGCATCCGAACTTTTTTTCTTTTTTCGGGAGGACAGGCTATGGGAATTTGGGAGCTTCTGTTGCTTGCGGTCGGACTGTCGATGGATGCCTTCGCGGTGGCGGTCTGCAAGGGACTTTCGGTCGGAAAGCCGAAGCCGCGGCATTATCTGCTCATCGGACTGTGGTTCGGCGGCTTTCAGGCGCTGATGCCGACAATTGGATTCTTTCTCGGCTCGCTGTTCAAGTCCTATGTGGACCGAATCAGCAGCTGGATTGCGTTCGTTCTGCTCGTGCTGATTGGTGCAAACATGATTCGCGAGGCGTTTTCCAAAGAGACCGACGGAGAAAAGAACGCGTCCTTTGCGCCGCTCGCCATGCTTCTGCTCGCCATTGCGACCAGCATTGACGCGCTCGCGGTTGGGGTGGGACTTGCGTTTGCGCCGGACGATGTAAACATCGCGTTGGCGGCACCGATTATCGGTGTAACGACCTTCCTGCTCTCGGCGCTCGGACTGCGCATCGGCAGTGTATTCGGTCTGCGCTACAAGAACAAGGCGGAGTTTGTGGGCGGTTTGATTCTGATTCTCATCGGAACCAAAATTTTGCTCGAGCACCTCGGGGTGATTAGTTTCTGAAGCACTATATGACACCCGTTGGGGCTGTAGATGTTCGCCCTTACTCGAGTGCCGAG
>DJSQ01000023.1 GCA_002438075.1 Clostridiales bacterium UBA6330 | reverse complement strand
AACGAATAGGTTATATCTCACAATGCGCCCAGCCTCCGTGTCATTTCAGAGCAAACGCCTGCGGCGTTCAATCGAACCCCGAAGGGGCGCCGGCAGGCGTAATCTCGGCACCCGTGTAAGGTCGAACAAAAAAAGAAATCATATATCAATACTTATTCTTATTCTCAATAATCCCCTCCATTTCCGAACAAAGCGCCACAACAGACATGGTTTGCGCGGAAAAATGCGGGAAACCCGCATGGCGGGCAAAGACTGCCAGCTTGGGCTCCTCCATAGAAGGGGAGAGCGCAATAGCAGGGGTCCCCACCGTGTCCGCAAAAATCAGCGCGTGGAGGCGCATGGAGACCAACAGCGCCGCGCCGCCGAGGAGGGCGGGGAGGTCCGACGGCTCATCGGGGAGGAAGAGCCGCCCGCCGCAGTCCGAAAGGCGGATGACCTCCCGTGCGGCGCGCAGGTCGTGCGCGGGGTCGAGGATGGGGAAAATCGGAATCAGCCCGTGCTCGCCCGCAACCCGATGCACTGCGGCGGCAAGCACGCGGAGCGGCTCGTGACGCGCGGGGGCGGTCGGGCGGACCGCAACGCAGAAAAATCTTGCCTCGGGCGGAGCTCCGAGCCTTGCGAGGATTGCCGCACACCGCGTGGCGGGCGGGGGAGGGAGGAAACGCGCGGGGTCCTCCGTAAGCTCCAGACGGGAGCGCTCCAGCCCGTGCAGGACGAGGAACCGCAGGGATTCGCTGTCCCGCAGGGTCAGGATTTGACAGGGGCGCAGGGCGCGCAGGACCGCACGCTCCGAGCGCGGGGAGAGAAGCGGTCCGATTCCCGCCGCGAGCGTTCCCGTCCTGCACCCGAGCAGGCGTGCCGCCCGCAGGAGAAACAGATAATAGGCGAGCGACCGCCGCCCCGTGCGGTCCTGCAACAGCGACCCGCCGCCGAGCAGAAAGATGTCGGCGCGGAGCATGGCAAGCAGGACCGATGGGAGCCACCGCCGCGAGACGCAGGGGATACCGAAGCGCCGCGTATCGCGGACGGGGGAGCCGGTCAGGGCGGTCAGCCGCACCTCGGGGTGTTCCTCCCGCAGGCGGACAACAAGCCCTTGCAGAATCGCATCGTCACCGAGATTTCCGCACCCCGCATAGCCGCCGACCAGCAGGCGGATTGGCTTTTTCGCGCTGACGGGCGGCAGGAGCGAGCGGTAGAGCGCCTCGGTCTCGTCCGTCATACGGGCGGCGGAAAAGGACTTTTCCACCGTGTCCCGCAGGGACGGCGGGGGAGAGGCGAGCAGTCTTGCAAGGTCATCGCAAAGCAGGCGGGCGGTGACGGGCTCCGCGCCGCGACAGCAGAAATTCGAGAGTGCGGGGGTGGGGTCATCCGCCCGCAGAATGCCGCCGTAGCCCTCGTTGCCCGCGAGCAGGACGGCGCAACCGCAGGCGGCAGCCTCCAGCGCGACCCGCGACACGCCGACGGTCACGCGGTGCGTCCTGTAAAGCGCCGTCATGTCATCAACCGCTCCGACCGCGCGCAGGACCTCCCGTCCCACGCGGCGGTTGAGCGCATCGGCTTTTTCCCGCACGCTCTCCAGCATCCGCCCGCCGCCCGCAACCGTCACGAAAAGGTCGGGGAATTGCCCCAGCAGCTCGGGGATGACCTCGGGGAGCAGCTCGGCAACGCGGGCGCAGTCGGGGTCGAGGCGGCTGGCAAAAAGCACGCTGTGCGGGGCAGGGGAGAGTGATGGTGGGGGAGGGGAGAAGCGGTCGGTGTCAATGCCGTTGGGGATGACGTGAATGCACTCCGCAGGGGCGCAGACGTGCGAAAGAAGCCCCTCGCGCAGGTCCTCGCTGACCGCGATCACGGAGGCGTTTTTGCACATACGGTCTGTCGGAACGCCGAATTTTGCGGCGTGGACCGTCACGACATGGGCGGGGTGCGCGGTGCGGTTGCTGCCGTGCAGGCAGCTGTGCAGGAGCGAGAGGAGGACCCCCATCGTGCGCGTGTGCGCGTGGAGGATGTCGTACTGCCCGCGGCGGGCTTCCCGCGCGATGGCACGGCGCAGGGAGAGGAGGCGAAACGGGCTTCTGCCCGCAGAGCGGCGGATTTGCTTCACGCCTGCGGCTTCGAGGCGATCCGCAATCGCGCCGCCCGCCGAGAGGACGGTGACGGAGTGCCCGCGCGCGGTGAGCGCCAGTGCGAGCGTTTCAATGTGCGTTTCCGCGCCGCCCGCTTCCATTTTGTCGGTCAACATCAGGATATTCATGCGGACAGTCTGCCCGAAAAATTGCCAAAGGATACTTTTTTTCGCAATTTTGTTGCAACGGCAACGGAATTTTTGCGCGCGGTCTGCTATAATAAAAGCATCGGAGGTGATTTTATGAAGATCACGCTGAATCCGGACGCAGAGGTGGTTCGGGCGGTCAAGGAAGGCTTGGCGCGAAAGGGCGGCTACTGCCCCTGTCGGCTGGAGCGGACCGAGGACACGAAATGTATGTGCCGCGAATTCCGCGAGCAGATTAAGGACCCGAATTTTGAGGGGTACTGTCACTGTATGTTATATTACAAATCGAAGGACTGACGGGGTGTCGGTCGGAAAGGAAAAAAGCAATGGAAGTGAAGCTGACGAAGGACAATTTTGAGGCGGAGGTCACGAATTCGCTCAAGCCCGTGCTGGTGGACTTTTGGGCGGAGTGGTGCGGACCCTGTCGGATGCTGGGACCGGTACTCGAGGAGGTCGCCGAGGCGCGCGAGGCGGACTTGGCAGTCGGAAAGGTGAATGTGGACGAGGAGCCCGAGTTGGCGGCTCAATTCGGCATCATCAGCATCCCGACCCTGATTCTCTTTGACGGCGGGACCCCCGTCAAAAAAACAATCGGCTACCTCTCGCGTTCGGAGCTGGAAGAATTTCTGGGGTGAGGGTAGGAAGACCTTGGAGGCGC
>DJSQ01000062.1 GCA_002438075.1 Clostridiales bacterium UBA6330 | reverse complement strand
CTCGGCACTCGTGTATGGCATCATATATTAAGCCAACAAACAACATTTCCTAACCTCTTTGGCTTATATCATCCCACAATACACCACACCCGCCATATCACTTCCGCCCGCCCTTGACGTGCCAGAAGCGCATGAAATCCTGCCAGCCGTGACGCTTGGCGTATTTACGGATAAAGGGTCTTTCCAACAGCCGCTTGAAGCGGAAGAACAGGTTCCGCTTATCGCGGATGGGCGGGACGATGATGGCGGGCAGACCCAGTCGCTGTCCCGCGCAGGCATCGGTCAGAAGCTGGTCACCGAGGACGGCGGTATTCTCCTGCTCCGCGCCCATATTTTTCATGGCGAGCAGGAGCGTCTTTTTCCCCGGCTTCCCGCTTTTCGGGTATGCGTCAAGTCCCAATGTGGCGTTGAAGCGCTCGACCCGCTCCCTGTCGTTATTGGAGACGAGCGCAATTTTCACGCCGTCATCCCGCAGGCTCGCAAGCCACGTCCGCAGGTCGTCGTCCGGCTCTGCCTGTTCATACGGTGCCAGCGTATTGTCGATGTCGACCAACAGGTATCGGATGCCCTTCTCCCGCAAAAACGTCGGTGTAATCTCCCGATAGCTTCCAAACATATAATTCGGTACCATGTTTCCTCCGTAAGACAGTTTATCACGTTTCGGTCAGCAAAACGCCCCGCAGTCAGCCCCCCTACCCGTCAGAGGCACTATGTTCGCACTCTCCCAATAAATGCGTTGAAAGTTTTTGAAAGGGGTTTGGGGAAAACTTTTTTCAAAAAGTTTTCCCCATCGCATCCCCCGCGTCCCCCCTACTTTTCCCATGCGGCGGTGATGCGGGCGGCGGTGTAGGACGCGTAGTAGCCGTGCGCCGCGTTCTCCAGCACCACCGAGACTACCAGCCCCGGGCGGTCCTCCCCGGGCGCCGTTGCCACACCTGCGTAGAGCGCATTCGTTACGGTCACCCGCTCGCGGTTGCCCTCGTCATCGTAGATAAACTCGCCCGTCTCCTCGTCACGCAGGTACTTCCATACCTCGGCGGTACCCGTCTTGCCGCCGACCGTGCTTTTCACGCCCGCGTTCGTGTAGTTCCGCAGGACCGAGCCCGTTACCACGTCCCGCATTCCCCGCAGGACCGTGTTCACCGCCGATGCGGAGAGCTCCGTGCGGGAGAGCGGCGTGTCGGTCAGGTCCTCATCGGTGTAGGACGGTGTGTCGCTTCCGAACGCCCGCACCTCGCGGAGCAGATGCGCCTGATAGCGCGTCCCGCCGTTGACCACCGCAGAAATCATCGCCCCAATCTGGAGCGGGGTCATTTGCGTGTTGTACTGCCCAATCGCCGTTGACAGCACGTTACCCGCCTGCCAGCTGCTGTCCCGCTCGGAACGCCGCCCCGTCTCCTCGCCGAGCTCGAGTCCCGTTTCCTCGCCGATGCCGAATGCTTTCATATACTTCGAGATGTTGTCGATTCCCATTTTCAGCCCGAGGTCAAAGAAAAAGCTGTTGCAGGAATCCGCCAATGCCTGCGTGACCGTCAGGGCGGAGCCGTAGGCGTGCGGATAGGTGGAGCACTTCGGCGCAATATCGCCGTATGAATAGCTTCCCGTGCAGGTCACCCGCGTGGAGGCGGTAATCAGCCCGTCGTTCAGCCCCACCGCCGCCATCAGGACCTTGAAGGTCGAACCGGGGGCATAGACCCCGCGCAGGGCACGGTTGAGCAGAGGCGTGGCGGTATCGGCGGCAAGGTCGGCGTAATCGCGGTTGTAGGTGGTAAGGTCAAAGGTCGGGTGGGAGGCAATGGCAAGAATTTCAAAGGTGTTCGGGTCCATCGCCACTGCCGTGCCCGCGTTGCATTCGTAGCCCTTGGAGGCGAAGTCCCCGCCTGCCGAATTCCGCACGTTCTCCACGTTCTGCTTGAGCGCTTCCTCGGCGGTGATCTGGAGGTCGATGTCGATGGTAAGATAGACGTCCTGCCCCGACTGCGGCTCGACAATCGTTTCGGTTTTAAGGACTGTCCCGTTTGCGTCGAACGTGACCTTCAGCTTGCCGTCAATGCCGTGGAGATACTCCTCAAACGCCGCCTCGCAGCCCGATTTTCCGACCGTTGCGTTCATCTGGTACCCGCGCTCGTTATAGTAGTCCCACTCCTCGGAGTAAATCGGTCCAACCGTACCGAGGATATGCGAGGCGTAGCCCGCGTAGCAATAGCTTCTGCCCGCGGTGACCGTAAAGGACACCCCCGCGAGGCTCTGCTCCTGCACGTAGGTGAGGAACGCGGTATCGGTCCCCGTTGCAAAGGTATAGTCCTCGCCGTCGGGGAACTTTTTCGCCTCCATGTCGTAGTGCAGGCGGAGGAGGCGGTCGATCTGGCGGTCGGCATAGACGCGATTCCCCGCGCTGTCGGTCTCCTTTAGCCGATAGGTATCAACCAGCTCGGAGACGAAATTCTTTGCGGAGGTCCCCGCCTTCATGCCGTGCGCCTTGAGAATTCGATTGAGGTGGTAGCTGACCGAGGTATTTTCGTTTTGCGCGTCGTCAGAGTAGCTGTAATTGGGATAGGTACCGTCGAAGGGGAAATACCGCTCGGTATGGGTACTTTCCGCATCGCAGGTTTCGAGTGCGTTCAGAAGGCTCAGGCAGATACGGTTGACCTCGCTTGCGCTGACGTTTGCAAGGACGGCATTGGAGAGGGTCAGGTCATAGGTATAGCGGTTTACGACCAGCGGCTTCCCGTTGCGGTCGAAAATCTCGCCTCGGACGGCAGGCACGATAACCAATCGGACGCTTGTCCCGTCCTCTTTGGTTTCCTCCCTCGTGATAATCTGGACGTAAAACAATCTCCCGACGTAGACAAGGCACACGGCACAAAACGTCACTGCCAATATGACGTACCGCATCAGGTGATTCCGTTTCTGCGCCATGTGTACTCCTTTCTGTGGGGGGAGAAGACCTCGGGGCTTTGCCCCGAACCCTACTTAGGGGACTTCTTAAGGAGAAGTCCCCTAAG
>DJSQ01000027.1:569-4035 GCA_002438075.1 Clostridiales bacterium UBA6330 | reverse complement strand
ACGGAATATGGCTACATTAGAGTCTGCACAATATAAACATAGGAGTAAAAACCCCCTTCGTAAAAGTTCTTGAAAGTCTTGAAAACTTCTTCTAAGAAGTTTTCAAGCAGGGCTTGGGACAGAGTCCCAAGGTCTTCCTCCTTAAACCTCTACCCACCTCACATACTCCCTCGCGCGGAACCACGTCATCTGGCGCTTCGCGTAGCGGCGCGTCGCTATGCGGAGACGGGAAACCGCCTCTCCTAAAGACTCTTCACCGCGTAGGTGGGATAGTAGCTCCTTGTAGCCGATCGCCTGCGCCGCAGTCGCGTTGACTGCGAAAACACCCTCGGAGTAAAGACGGCGCGTCTCGTCAAGTAAACCGAGGGAAAGCATTTGGTCTACCCGCGCGTCAATCCTGCGGTTCAGCGCATCCCGATTCCACGAAAGACCTACCACATACGGACAGAAAGTCGGGTCGAGAAACGCGTTTTCGCGGTCCACCTCGGTCTTGGTCCGCCCCGTTACACGGAAGATTTCCAGAGCCCGTATCACGCGCGGAACGTTGTTCTCGTGAATCGCCAGCGCACTCGCGGGGTCTACCTCCGCCAGCATCGCGTGGAGCGCCGCATTGCCGTGCACCGCACGGTACGCCTCCAATTCGGCTCGGACCGCAGGGTCAGCCGATGCACCCGCATCGTTTCCGCCCCGCAGGAGCCTGTCCAGATATAACCCCGTCCCGCCGCAAAGAATCGGTAGCTTCGCGCGCGCGTAAATGTCGGAAATCACCTCGCGCGCCGCCGTGACGTACTCCGCGCAGGAATACGGCACCTCGGGGTCCACAATGTCAATCATGTGGTGCGGAATGCCGCCCATCTCCTCGGCGGTCGGCTTCGCGGTCCCAATGTCCATGCGGCGGTAGACCTGCATTGAATCGCAGGAGACCACCTCACCGCCCAGCTGTTGCGCCAGCTCCACCGCAAGGCGGCTCTTCCCGCTCGCCGTGGGTCCCACAATGCAAAGAAGCGGGATACGGTCGGGCGCTTTCTCAAACGCCGCGCGCGCCTGTGCAATTGCATTTGCAACGATTGCTTCCGTCATGCCGCTCCCCTCCTTCCGCATCCGAAATCATCCCATTTTATTATACACCCTTTTGGTGCGCTTGTCAAGATGATTTTGAAATTGTATAGAACAACATACCCCCTCGGAGACGCACTCCGAGGGGGTATGCCTGTGAGCCTTATCAGCTTATCAGTTTATCTGCTTATCAGTTTATCAGCCGAGCTTTGCCTGGTTGATCTTGATGCCGGGACCCATGGTCGAGGCAATCACGCAGCTCTTGATATACTGTCCCTTTGCCGCAGCCGGCTTTGCCTTGATGATGGCACCCAGCAGAGCGTCAAAGTTCTCCTTCAGCTTATCCGCGCCGAACGAAGCCTTTCCGATCGGGCAGTGGATAATGTTGGTCTTGTCCAGACGGTACTCAATCTTACCGGCCTTCGCTTCGGTAACAGCCTTCGCAACGTCGGGGGTGACGGTGCCCGCCTTGGGAGACGGCATCAAGCCCTTCGGACCGAGGACCTTACCGAGACGACCGATGACGGACATCATGTCGGGAGACGCGATGACAACATCGAAATCGAACCAGTTTTCCTTTTGAATCTTCTCTGCGTACTCCGCACCGCCGACATAATCGGCACCTGCGTCGAGCGCCTTCTGAACATTGTCGCCCTTGGTAAAGACAAGGGTCTTGACCTTCTTACCGGTTCCGTTGGGAAGCACAACCGCGCCGCGGACCTGCTGGTCTGCATGACGGGAGTCAACGCCCAGACGGACATGGACCTCGATGGTCTCGTCGAACTTCGCCTTGGAGGTCTGGCAAACCAGTGCCATTGCCTCAGCGGTATCGTACTGCTTGGACTTCTCGTACAGCTTTACGCTGTCAACATACTTTTTTCCGTTCATTCTTCAGCCCCTCCTCAGTCTTCAACGGTCACGCCCATGGAACGCGCGGTTCCGGCGATCATGCTCATAGCCGTCTCAATCGTTGCCGCGTTCAGGTCGGGCATCTTGGTCTCGGCAATCTTTCTGACCTGCTCCTTGGTCAGCTTTGCAACCTTGGTCTTGTTCGGGGTAGCGGAACCGGACTCAATGCCGGCAGCCTTCTTAATCAGGACCGGAGCGGGCGGGGTCTTGGTGATAAACGTGAAGGAACGGTCTGCGTAAACGGTGATTACGACAGGGATAATCAGACCGATGTCGTTCTTGGTTCTCTCGTTGAAATCCTTCGTGAAAACCGGAATTGCAACGCCATACTGACCCAGTGCAGGACCGACAGGCGGCTGCGGGGTCGCTTTACCGGCGGGAAGCTGCAATTTGATATAACCTAAAATCTTCTTTGCCATAGTATTTTTTACCTCCGAATGTGGTTTTCTGCGGAAGCCTGCAAAATTTGCTTCCTCCCACTTGTAACCGAAAAACGGTTACGTCAGCTGTTTGCCTCAAGGAGCTTGACAGCACTTGTCTCCAGCTCAACGGGCATATCCCGATGTCCGCGCTTGACCAGAACGGTAACGCTCTTGAGGTCGTCGGAAATCGACTGCACAACGCCGTTGTACCCCTCAAACAGCCCGCTGATGATCGAAACGGAATCTCCTACCGCATAGGACACGCGAACCTGCGGCGCGCTCTCAATCGACAGCGCGGCAACCTCGTCCTCGGTCAGCGGCGTAGGTCTGGAGCCGGGACCGACGAAGCCTGTCACGCCTGTGATATTCCGCACCGCGTGCCAGCTTTCCTCGTTCATGACCATCTTGATATAAACATAGCACGGGAAAATCTTGGTTTCGACTTCCTTTTCCGTCTCGCCGTTCTTTTCGATTACGGTCTCGGTCGGAATGCGGATGTCGAAAATCTGATCGCCCAGTCCTCTGTTCTCGATGATCTTCTCCAAACTGGTTTTGACTTTGTTTTCGTAGCCCGAATAGGTGTGCGCAACATACCACCGCGGACCTACATTCATTTCATTGATATCACTCATGGTCTTACTGGAACAGTCTGATGATGGCGTTGATTCCCTCGCTGAGTCCGAAATCAAGCAGACAAATGACCAGCGCGCAGACAATCAGAGCAATCAGCACAACAATCGTGCTTCTCTTGGTCTCCGCCCACGACAGCCACGTCACACGCTTGACCTCGCTCTCGTACTCGCCCGCTACCTTGCTGACCTTCGCGCGGTTGCGGATTGCCAGCACGATAACCAACACCAGAATCGCACCGAGGATACCCTCGACGATGATGTTGCCCGTGGACATCACAAATTTCTGGTCCAAAGCAACCGTGGAGCGGTAGGTGGTGTAGAACGGAATCGCAAGCAGCGCCAGATACATCACAGCGAAAAGCCCGAAGACGAACCATCTGAGCACGCCTTTCTTATTGAAGAAGCTCTTTACACTCATTTTCGTCCCCTCGCTTACTTCGTTTCTTT
>DJSQ01000027.1:198-502 GCA_002438075.1 Clostridiales bacterium UBA6330 | reverse complement strand
TGAAGTGTATGCTTGCGGCAGTACTTGCAATACTTCATGAGTTCCAGTCTGTCCGGGTCATTTTTCTTGTTTTTCTTGGTGTCATAATTTCTCTGCTTGCATTCACTGCACGCAAGAGTCACTTTGACTCGTGCATCATTAGCCATTTAGCGGCACCTCCCATTTTGAATTATTTGATTCGGCATATCACCGAACCCGTGTACCTCCCTCCCGAGAGCATCGGACGCCGAGGTCATCGGTTGCGCATCGCCCGAGAATTCCGCGGCACAGAACCGCAAAGAAAAAGCCCTCTCGCAGAGGTACT
>DJSQ01000027.1:0-145 GCA_002438075.1 Clostridiales bacterium UBA6330 | reverse complement strand
AAGCCCTCTCGCAGAGGTACTCCCATTATACCACATTTTCCATAGCTTGTCAAGCCCCTTTTTGCATTTTTCAGCCCCGACGCACACACATTTTGCAAAAAAGCTCATTCAGTCAGCAACTAACCTCCTACCATTTCTATCCGGT